>USBO01000200.1 GCA_900552955.1 uncultured Alistipes sp. | reverse complement strand
CGGCTATGGGCCGGCCTTCGTGTCGGAGCGCCGCTCAGTGGCAGCCGTGGCAGCCGCAGTCGTCGTGCGAGCCCTCCTCGCAGTTGCAGTCGTCGCCGCAACCGCAGTCGCCGCAGCCGCACTTGCCGGCCAGATCCTCGGGCGTCACGTCGCGCACCGAGATCACCTCCACGTCGAAGTTGAGCGTCTTGCCCGCCATCGGGTGGTTGAAGTCCATCTTCACGGTCTCGTCGCCGATCTCCCTGACCGTGCCCAGCATCCGCTGGCCCTGCGCATTGGACATGGGGATCTGGCTGCCCACGAAGAGGATGTCCTCGGCCAGCTTGCCGTCGACCATGAAGATCGTCTTGGGAAGGTCGACGATCGCATCTTCGACGATCTCGCCGTATCCGTCGGCGGGTGCCAGCGTGAAGGAGACCTTCTCGCCCGGCTCCTTGCCGGCCACGGCCGCCTCGAACTTGGGCAGCAGCATGCCGGTGCCGAAGATGAATTCCAGCGGCTGTCCGGGACGCGACTGGTCGGCGATCTTGCCGTCGACGGTGAGCGTGTAGTCCACCGCCACCATTTTGTTGTTTTCTGCTTTCATACGTATAGCATTAAGAATTTTCGGAACCTCTGCGCAACGCCGTCGGTCGCCGCAGCCCTTACGGGACGACAAATATAGACATTTTCCCGCGATTCGCACCATCGTCGGACCGGTTAATGGCCCTGCGGCGGGATTTTCGTCGCCGGACGCCGCTCTCCGCCCCGGGGTTCCGGCGTGCGGGGCCGGTGCGAACTCCGTCGCCGCCGGTGCGGAGAGGTGCTGCGGAACGGGCTTTCGCGGGGCGCCGGAGGGCGTTTCACACCGGAGAAAAGGGCTGAACGTCGTTCGACGGACAGCCCTCTTCCGGTGCTTCTGATAGGAAACTATGGCGAAAATATCACAAAGCCTCATTCTGCGGCGACCGTTTCGCGCACGCCCTCCTCGGTGAGGCAGGTCAGCAGCGAGTCGGTGTCCTTCTCCTCCTTGAGCGTCGCGGCCAGCTCGCGGCTGATCTGCGTCTCGCCCATCAGCTCGGCGTAGTAGCGCAGCGTGCCGTAGGAGGCGATTTCGTAGTGTTCGGCCTTCTGCGCCGCCAGAATCAGACCGGCGTCGCGCGTGAAGGTGTCACTCTGCGTGTCCTCGATCACGCTCTCGGCCTCGGAGATGAGTCCCTCCATGGCGTCGCACTTCTTGGCCTGCGGCTTCTTGCCGAGCAGTTCGAAGACTTTGTCGAGCCGGCGGAGCTGGCCTTCGGATTCGACGATGTGGTTGGCGAACGCCTCGGCCAGACGGGGGCTCGTCGCGGCCTTCTGCATCTTCTTCAGTGCTGCGGAGAGATGTTTCTCCGCCCAGTAGATGTCCTTGATCTGGTCGATGAAGAACTCTCTGAAACGGGCGGATTCCGCTTTCGGTTGTTTGCTTGCTTTCATAATTCGGTTGGTTTGTTGACTGATGGATGTAATCCCAATTTCCATGCCACCCGCGTGCTCCGGCCGGCCGGAGCCGAACGGCGAAATGCCATCGCAGAACGAAGCCGCGATGGCATTTTCGGCGGAGTGACTCCGCAGGAACCGCTGCGTACCCTATTTCTTGGTGTACTGGTTGTGTCCCTCGGGGTTGTTGTTGTGCGACGTGCGCCCCGATGCGGTGCCGCGGCTGGTCGAACCGGTGCGTGCGGTGGTCGTGCGCGTCGATTTCTCGGCCGTCTTGCTCTGTCCTGCCTGCGAACGGCTGGAAGTCTTGCTGTTGGACTCTTTCATAGTTGTAATACTTTTAGGTTTGACATTGCGCCGTCCGTTTCGCCGGAGACGGAGCCTCGCCGAGGCGGCCGGTGCGTTTGCCGCACGCCTCACGCGGAGGGTCGGGCGGTAACACAAGAGTTGCAAATCGTATACCAAAAAGTTCGCGCGAAGGGCCTGCGGGCCTTGCGCAGGGGGTTCTCCTAACGTTTCGTCCAGACGGCCAGCTTCCCGCCCTGCACCCTGAACGATGCCTTTCCGTCGTCGCCGATGCGGATCTCCTCGCCG
>USBO01000199.1 GCA_900552955.1 uncultured Alistipes sp. | reverse complement strand
CCAGCAGCTCGATCTCATGGATCGTGACGAGCGACTGCCGCATCTCCACCGTCTCGCCCGCCCGCGCGAATTCGTAGGCGCGCGTTCCCTCGATCTTTTTGGCCGAATAGAGCGGCGGCGTCTGCAGCCGCTCGCCCTCCAGCGAGACGAGCGCCCGCTCGACCGACGCGCGCGTGATGTGGTCCGTCGGGAAGGTGCGGTCGACGGTGTGTTCGCGGTCGAAACTGGGGGTCGTGGCCCCCAGCCGCACGCCGGCGACATACTCCTTCTCCTCGGCCTGCAAGGCGTCGACGCGCTTGGTCGCCCGCCCGATGCAGACCAGCAGGACGCCCGTGGCCAGCGGATCGAGCGTGCCGGCGTGACCGACCTTGATCTTGCGGAAACCCGCTTTACGCAGGTCGAACTTCACCTTGCGCACCACGTCGGTCGAACTCCAGCGGTAGGGTTTGTCGATCACCGCGACATAGCCCTCCTCGAAGTTCACCTGCTGCAAATCGTCCCTTTCCATCGCATCAGAAGAGATAAGAGCCGATCGACAGGACTCCCGCCGCCGCGCAATAGATTGCGAACCAAACGAGTTTGCCGCGTTTGACGATCTCGATCATGAACCTGCAGGCCAGACACCCCACCACGAAGGCGGCGATGAATCCGGCCGCCAGCGGCGCCGTGCCGATGGCCTGCGCGCCCAGATTGCCCTTCATCAGCTCCAGAAAAGTCTCGCCCAGAATCGGAGCCAGCACCATCAGAAAGGAGAACTGCGCCACCGTCTCCTTGCGGTTGCCCAGCAGCAGCCCCGTGGCGATAGTCGTCCCCGAACGCGACAGCCCGGGCAGCGCCGCCGCAGCCTGCGCCACGCCGATGAGAAAGGCGTCGCGATAGGAGAGCTCCGCCTTCTGCCGCGGTTTGGCATAGTAGGCGAAGGCGAGCAGCGCGGCCGTTGCCAGCAACATGCAGCCCACCACGAGCAGGATGGCCGGCGACTCCAGCAGGGCGTCGAGCCGCTCCTTGAGCGTGAAGCCCACGATGCCGATGGGGATCATCGACAGCAGCAGCTTGAGCACATAGGCCTGCTCCTCGTTGAAGCGCCGCGCGAAGAGCCCCCCCAGCAGCCGCGCCACTTCGCGCCACAGCACGACGATCGTACTGAGCACCGTGGCGGCGTGGAGCGTCACGTCGAACATCAGATTCTGCTCGATCTCGACCCCGAGGAGCGCCTTGGCGATCTGGAGGTGGCCGCTGCTCGACACGGGCAGGAACTCGGTGATTCCCTGCACGATCCCCAGCAGGATGGCTTGCAACGTATCCATCGTCCTACCAGCGTTTGAGGATGGCGTAAATCTCGAAGGCGAAGCCCCCGATGACCAGAATCGGCGCCAGTGTGATGCGCCGCCACGAGAACATGGCGTAGCTGAACTCGTCGGGCGAGTCGCTGCCGCCGCCCGACATAAGGATCATTCCCAGCAGGATGACCGCCGCCCCGACGAGCAGCAGTGCATAATTTTTCATCGTGAGCGGCATCTTGGCATCATTCGGATCGCCGATCTCCCTGAATTTTTTCATATTCGTTCGTCTTTGTTTCTTACTCTACTTCGCAACCGACGGGGGCGGCACCGCAGGCCGTGACTGCGCCTTTCGGGGTTCATGCAGCCGTCCTCACCTGTTTTCCCGCAACCGACCGGCGGGACACCACCCCCGAAGTCCCCTCCCGAGGAGGGGATTCAGGGGAGGGTAAAATCTGCAAACACGGCCGCAGGCCGTGACTGCGCCTTTCGGAGCCATACAGCCGTCCTCATTCCGCACACCGCCGGGAACTAATACAGGTGTATCTTATCCGACCGCATGTCGACGAAGCGGTTGACCGACACCGCCGTGAAGAGCAACGCGATCGCCACGCCCCCGACCAGCATGCCGCCCACGATCGCCAGCGCTTTGGTCAGGGCCGTCAGCGGCGTCAGCTCGGGCAGCGCCGAACTCAGACCGCAGAGCGCCACGCCGAACAGCGCCGAAGCACCCGCACCGGCCGCCAGCCCCTGCCAGACGGCACTGGCCAGAAACGGCCG
>USBO01000198.1 GCA_900552955.1 uncultured Alistipes sp. | reverse complement strand
GTTGTTCCTTCGAGAGTTTACCGGACTGTCAGATCGAATAATGCAGCTATCCGAAAAAAATGATATTTTCAAGACCCAAAGATACGCCGCCGCTTTCGAAAATGCAATATCTGATTGTAAATTTTTGCGGTAAAGCGGCAAAATAAAACACCCCGAACGGAACATCTGTCCATTCGGGGTGCGGGGAGCAGGGTCGGAAGACACCCTGCCGGCGGCAGAATCACTTCTGCATGTAGCCTTTGATGTAGTGGTGGTGCGAGCCGAAGCGCTCGAAGGCCGCACGATCCAGCTCCTCCTGCGCCGAGGGGTGGGCGATCGAGATGATGAGCCGCGCACGCTCCTGCAGCGTCTTGCCGTAGAGATCGACGGCGCCGTTCTCGGTCACCAGCCAGTGCATGTGGGCGCGCGTCGTGACGACGCCGGCGCCGCAGTCGAGGATGGGGGCCACCTTCGACACGCCCTTCGTCGTGATCGAGGGCATGGCGATGATCGCCTTACCGCCCTTCGACAGCGAGGCGCCGTAGACGAAGTCGATCTGACCGCCCACGCCCGACCAGAACCGCGTGCCGATCGAATCGGCGCAGATCTGACCCGTGAGGTCGACCTGGATGGCCGAGTTGATGGCCACGAAGCGGTCGTTCTGCGAGATGACATAGGGGTCGTTGGTGTAGCCCACGTCCATCATCATCACGCCCGGGTTGTCGTCGATGAAGTTGTAGACCTCCTGCGAACCCATCAGGAACGTGGAGACCATTTTGCCAGGGTCGGTCTTCTTGGCCTCGCCGTTGATGACGCCCTTGCTGACGAGCGGCAGCACGCCGTCGGCGAACATCTCGGTGTGGATACCCAGATTCTTGTGGTTGCCCAGCTGCGCCAGCACGGCGTTGGGGATGGCGCCGATGCCCATCTGCAGCGTCGCACCGTCCTCGATGAGTTCGGCGCAGTGCAGACCGATGGCCTTCTCGACCTCGCTCGGCTCGGCGAACTTCGCCTCGATGAGCGGCTGGTCGTCCTGCACGAACGTGTCGATCTTCGACAGAGGAATCATGGCCTGGCCGAACGAACGCGGCACGTATTTGTTAACCACGGCGATCACGTGGTCGGCGCACTCGATGGCCGCCAGCGTGGCGTCGACCGACGTGCCGAGCGACACGTAGCCGTGCTTGTCGGGCGGGCAGACCTGGATCATCGCCACGTTGCAGGGAACGGCACCCGAACGGTAGAGTTTCTGGGTCTCGCTCAGGAAGATCGGAATGTAGTCGGCATGGCCGCTCTGCGTCACCTTGCGGACGTTGGCGCCCACGAAGAGCGAGTCGAGCTGGAAAACACCCTCGAACTTGGGGTCGGCGTAGGGCGCCGGACCCTCGGTGTGGAGGTGATGCACGTGAACATTCTTCAATTCGCCGGCCTCGCCGCGTGCGCACATCGCCTTGATGAGGCACTGCGGTGCCGAAGCGACGGCGCTCAGATGGACATGATCGCCCGATTTGATGACCTTCACGGCCTCCTCGGCCGTCGTGAATTTGATCGGAGTATTCATTGCTGTTCTTCTGAAAAATTAAGTTATGGTTAGCGATTTCAGTTATTTGCGTTTGACTTCGACCTGTTCGTAGCCCTCGACGATGTCGCCCACGCGGATGTCATTGAACGACTCGATGTTCAGACCGCAGTCCTGGCCCGTCGTGACCTCCTTGACATCGTCCTTGAAGCGCTTGAGCGAGCCCAGCTTGCCGGTGTAGATGACGATGCCGTCGCGGATGACGCGGATGGGTGTCGAGCGTTGCAGCTTGCCCTCGCGGACGATACAGCCCGCCACGGTGCCGACCTTCGTGATCTTGAAGATCTCGAGCACCTCGACCGAGCAGACGATCTCCTCCTTCATTACCGGTTCGAGCATGCCCTCGATGGCATCCTTGATGTCGTTGATGGCGTCGTAGATGATCGAGTAGAGGCGGATTTCGATCTCCTCCTTCTCGGCCGTCTTGCGTGCGGCGGCCGACGGACGCACCTGGAAGCCGACGATGATGGCGTTCGAAGCGGCGGCCAGCAGCACGTCGGACTCCGAGATCTG
>USBO01000197.1 GCA_900552955.1 uncultured Alistipes sp. | reverse complement strand
CGATCCACATCGACGACATCATCGCTGCGGCCAAAAACGACGACAACCTCTCGATCGAACTGATCGAGGAGGCGGGCGAGAAGATCGGCAAGGCCGTGGCCTTCCTCATCAACATCTTCAACCCCGAGACGGTGATCGTGGGCGGCAACATGGCCGCTGCGGGCGACTACATCATGCTGCCGCTCAAGTCCTCGACCAACAAGTATTCGCTCAACCTCGTCTACAAGGACACGAAGTTCCGCCTCTCGAAACTCAACGAGAACGCCAACGCGTGGGGCGTGGCGATGCTGATCCGCAATCAGGTCATCGGACTCTGAGCGTAAAAACCAATCCGCGGAGACCCGCAACAGGCGCTTCCTGCCGCTGCGGGTCTCCGCATTTTTCATCGACCATGTCCCTCGAAGGAGAACTGACGCGCCTGCGGGCGCTCGAAGCCGAAGACATCGACCTGCTCTATGCGTGGGAGAACGACCCCGCCGTGTGGGGCGTCAGCGGCACGCTCGCGCCCTTCTCGCGCCACACGCTCCGGCGTTTTCTCGACGAGCAGCGCTTCGACCTCTACGCCGCGCGGCAGTTGCGGCTGGTCGTCGAGACGCTCGACGGCCGCGCCGTGGGGCTCGTCGACCTCTTCGATTTCGAACCCGCCGACCTGCGGGCCGGCGTCGGCATCCTCATCCACGGCACCGGCGACCGCGGCCGCGGCTACGCCACGGATGCGCTGGCCGTGCTGTGCCGGTATGCGCGCCAAACGCTCGGCCTGCACCAGCTGTGGTGCGACGTGTCGGCCGGCAATGCGGCGAGCCTCGCCCTGTTCCGCCGCGCCGGATTCGTCGCATGCGGCCGCAAGCGCGCATGGCGCCGCACGCCCGACGGCTGGGCCGACGAGCTGCTGTTGCAGAAAATCCTCTGATTCGTTCGGAAAGAGGGCCTTCGCCCGATCGTCACGGGCGGCTTCCGCACCAGTCCCTCACCGCATCACTCCGCAGCCTCCGGCCCATCGCCTGCGACGCGCTCCGTGTCCGCTCCGTCCGCCTCGTCCAGCAGCCGCTGCGACGGCCGCTTCGAGGTCGGAAGCCCCAGCCGCCGCAGCCGTTCGCCCGTGCGCACGATATTGTTGTTGCCCGTGTGCAGTCGTTTGTAGGCGTCGTCGTACTTGGCGCGCGCCAGATCGAGCGCCTGGCCCACCCCTTCGAGCGACGCGGTGAAAGCCACCAACTGCTCGTAGAGCGTCGTGCCGTACTTGATGATCTGCTCCTGATTGCGCGACTGCTCGTTGCGACGCCACAGATCGTCGACGAGCTTGAGCAGCGCGAAGAGGTTCGTGGGCGACGACACGACGACCTTGCGCTCGTAGGCGTCGCTCCAAATGGCGCTGTCGTGCTGCATGGCCGCCAGAAAAGCCGGTTCGTTGGGAATGAACATGATGACGAAGTCGGGCGACTCCAGCAACCGCTGATACTCCTTGCGGCTCAATTCATTGACATGCTGCCGCACCGATGCGACGTGCGCCGCCAGCGCACGTGCGCGCACGGCCTCCTCCTCGGCGCCGACCCACTCCGCATAGGCCGTGAGCGACACCTTCGAGTCGATGACGATGCGCTTGCCCTCGGGCAGATACAGCACCACGTCGGGCCGCTGGTTGCTGCCCGCCGCATCCTTCATCGTCACCTGACAGTCGTAATGCACGCCGCGGATGAGGTTCGAATTGTCGAGGATCGTCTCGAGGATCATCTCGCCCCAGTCGCCCTGCACCTTCGAATTGCCCTTGAGGGCGTTGGTGAGGTTGGTCGTCTCGGTCGTGATGCGGCGGTTGAGCTCCATGAGGTTGCGCAGTTCGTTGCGCAGCTCGCCGTGCTGCTCGCGCTCAGTCGAGTAGATCTGCTCGACGCGCGTGCGGAAATCGACGATATTCTCTCGGAAAGGTTTCAGCAGCAGATCGAGCGCCTCGCGGTTGGTTTGGGTGAAATGGCGCGTCTGCTCGCCCAGGATGTCGTTGGCCAGATTGCGGAACTGCACGCGCAGCGACTCCTCGGAACGCTCCCGCTCGGCCGCAGCCTCCGCCATGCGGCGCCCCAGCGCCTCGGCCTCCGCTTCGGCTTTGGTGCGCGCTTC
>USBO01000196.1 GCA_900552955.1 uncultured Alistipes sp. | reverse complement strand
GAGTTCGATCCCAACACGGTCGACTACCGCGCCCTGCGGCGGCTTGGGTTCTCCAAGCAGGATGCCGCGGGCGTGCTGCGCTACCGCGCGGCGGGCAAGGTCTTCCGCATCGCGGAGGATTTCGCCGCCTGCTATCAGGTGAGCGACTCGATGTACGACCGGCTGGAACCCTACATCCGCATCGGGGCCGAATATCGTTTCCGGCCCCGCCGCGACAGTGCGCAACGTTTGCGCAAACCGTTCGAACGCCGCCAACGGGTCGTGGCGCCGCTCGTGCCGTTCCGCATCGACACGATGACGGCGCGATTTCTGCGTGCCGTGGGTTTCACGAAGCGTCAGGCCGAGGCGATCGCCGACTACAACACCCTCATCGGTGGTTTCCGCGACGAGGAGGAGTTGCGCGATTATCCGATCATCGGCGATTCGGCGGGCCGGCGTCTGGCCCAATACGCCATCTTCCCCGAACGGCGGCGGCCGCTGCACGACCCCGTGGAGCTCAACACGGCCGACTCGGCGGCGCTGCGCTCGGTGAGCGGCATCGGCGCCAAGACCGTCGGGGCGATCCTCGACTACCGGCGCCGGCTGGGCGGTTTCTGCCGTGCGGAGCAGTTGGCCGAGGTGCGGGGCGTCACCGAGCGCAATTACGAGCGGATCGTGAAACAAATTTCGGTCGATAGTTGCGTAATTTCGAAAATTGATATTAACTTTGCGGCGCCGAAAGCGATGGCGGAACATCCCTACATCCCGCCGCGGCTGCTTCGGAAGATTTTGAAACGAAGACAATTGAAAGGAGGTTGGAGTACCTTAGAGGAGATGATCGAAGAGGGCATATTGACGCGCGAGGAGGCAGCCCGGCTGCATCCTTATCTTCGCTTCGGGGTACGGACGACGCAAAACGACGACTGATACACTTTCGAAGGCCGGCGGAAGCCGAACGAATTCCGCCACGGTTTTAAAACGATTCGTAAAACATTAAAATTCGGATACACTATGATTATCATGCCGGTCAAAGAGGGCGAAAACATCGAGAAGGCCCTCAAGAAGTTCAAACGCAAGTACGAGCGCACGGGCGTTCTGAAGGAGCTGCGCCGCCGCCAGTACTTCACCAAGCCGTCGATCGCCAAGCGCGAGGCGATGCAGCACGCCATCTACGTGGAGCACATGAACCGCGACGACGAATAGTCCGGCGCGCTCGGCGCGATACGCGTGAGACGACACCGATTGCCGGTGTCGTCTCTTTTTTTTGCGGAGCGCGCGCATTTGTTCGGAAAATGCGTATATTTATGCCAAACAGATTGTGCAGACAATCCGGTTGGGTAATTTAAAATCAATCTTATGAAAAAACTGTTTCTGTGGACGGCTCTGCTGTGTGTGGCATTGACCGGCTGCGAGTACGACGATTCGGAGGTCCGGCAGCGGCTCGACGGCCTGGAAGATCGTGTCGATGCACTCGAAAAAGCCATTGGCGCGCTCAACGCGAATGTGGGAACCTTGCAATCGCTCGTCGACGGCAAACTCTTCATCACGTCGGTGACCGAGAATCCCGAAGGGGGGTATACGCTTACGCTGGTGACGTCCGCCGGCGAGGCGTCGCAAATCGTCATCAAGGACGGTGAATCCGGCACGGTTCCCGCCATCGGCGTCAAACTCGATTCCGACGGGAAGTACTACTGGACGCTCGGCGGGGAGTTCATCCTGGCGGACGGGAAGAAACTTCCCGTCACGGGCAACGACGGCGTGACGCCCGTATTCAAGATCGAGAACGGCAAGTGGTTCGTCTCGTACGACGGAGAGGCCACCTGGACGGAGTGCGGCGATGCCACGGGCGCCGACGGCGACGCCTTCTTCAGGTCGGTGGCCACGAGCGAGGACGGTCGTCTGGTCTATCTGACGCTGGCCGACGGCGAGACGGTGCTGACGCTGGAGCTCTACAGGGAATTCGGCATCGCTTTCGGCGAGGCCGCCAGTTTCATAGCACCCGGTGCGACGCTCGAAGTTCCTTTCACCCTGACGGGTGCCGACGAGAAGAGCGCGGTCGAAGCGATTGCCAAAGGAAATTGGAAGGCCGAGGCGGTGATGAACGGTACGACGGGCGGCAAGATCGTCGTGACGGCTCCGGCCGAGAGT
>USBO01000195.1 GCA_900552955.1 uncultured Alistipes sp. | reverse complement strand
AGACGGTAGACCGAGTCGTTGTCGTTCTGGTAGTTCTTCGCGGCGTTGATACCGCCCTGCGCGGCGATCGAGTGCGCGCGGCGGGGCGAATCCTGAATGCAGAAGACCTTGACGTTGTAGCCCAGTTCGCCGAGCGAAGCGGCTGCGGATGCGCCGCCCAGACCGGTGCCGATGACGATGATGTCGAGTTTGCGTTTGTTGGCGGGGCTTACCACCTTGATGGCCGCTTTGTGGTTGCTCCACTTCTGAGCGAGCTCGCCGGCGGGAATTCTGGAATCTAATTTGAATGCCATATCTGGTGTTTTTTTAATTTAATACGAGGTTAGCATACGCCGCCCGAGCAGCAGGGGCAGACGCTCTGTACGAAATAGACCACGACGACCGCAGCGAAGCCGAGGAAGACGAGCGTGGCCACGATGCGTGCGATGCACTTCAGCCGCGGATACCACGTGTCGTTGGCCCAGCCCACGGTCTGGAACATCGACCACACGCCGTGCGTGAGGTGGAACCACAGCGCGGCGAACCACAGCAGGTAGATCACCACGTAGTACCATTGCGAGAAGGTGTAGCGGATCAGCGAGGCGCCGTCGGCGGGGTGCAATCCCAGCGAATTGGTGTGCTCGCCCATGATCTCCACGAGCTGCATCTTGGCCCAGAAGTTGAAGAGGTGGAGCCCCAGACCGGCCAGAATGATCCAGCCCAATGCGAGCATGTTCTTCGAAGCCCAGTCCACGCCCGGTTCGGTGACGGTCACCTCATAGCGCTGCTTTCCGCGGGCCTTGTAGTTGTCGGCCGTCAGCCACAGGGCGTAGGCGAAGTGGACGAGCACGCCGGCGCCCAGCACCGCCGTGCCGGCCAGCGCATACCAGTTGGCGCCCAGCAGCGCGCAGATCGTGTTGTAGCCCTCGGGCGAGAGGATGGCCACGAGGTTCATGGACATGTGGAAGAGGATGAACAGGACGAGGAAACAACCCGTGATGCTCATTACCAATTTCTTGCCGAGAGACGAATTGGTCAGGAAACAGCTCATAATGTTTGAATTTTGTTTATTTTTGTTAAAGATTTCTTAACGAGTGCCACAAAGATAGAGATTGTTTGCCGAATAACAATACGAAACGGCCGGAAATTATCGGCCGAACGAGCTGAAAGATGGAAAAAACAGAGATACGCGAAACGATGCGCCGGCTCAACCGCGCGATGGATCCGCAGCGGCGGCTGACGGTGTCGGCGGCGATCTTCGCGGCGGTCGAGCGGCTGCCCGAGTTCCGTGCGGCACGCACGGTGGCCGTGTTCGCCGCGCTGCCCGACGAACCGGCCACCGACGAGGCGCTGGCGCGCTGGGCCGAGACGCGGTGCGTGGTGCTGCCGCGCGTCGAGGGCGGGACGATGAACTTTTACGCATTTCGTTCCGACGGGCTGGCCTTCGGGGCGTTCGGCATTCTGGAACCGCAGGGCGAGCGGCCGTGCGGGGCGGGGGAGATCGATCTTGCGGTCTGCCCGGGCGTGGCCTTCACGGCCGACGGCCGGCGGCTGGGGCGCGGCCGCGGCTATTACGACCGCTATCTTGGGCAGCCGGCGTTCCGCGGCTACCGCGTGGGCGTCTGTTATGCCCATCAGTTGGTGGACGACCTGCCCGCCGAGCCGCACGACGTGCGGATGGACACCGTGATATTCGATTGAAAACGATTGCCGGAAGGCGCATGAACAACGCAGGGACGGGTTGCTGCAACCCGTCCCTGCGCCTCGATCATAGCGTTCTCAGCAGCATCCCTGCGCCAGCATGGCGTTGGCGACCTTCATGAAGCCGCCGATGTTGGCGCCCTTCACGTAGTTCACATAGCCGTCGGGCTCGGTGCCGTACTTCACGCACACTTCGTGGATGTTCTTCATGATGGAGCGGAGCTTTGCGTCGACCTCCTCGGGCGACCAGTGCAGACGCATCGAGTTCTGGCTCATCTCCAGTCCCGACGTGGCCACTCCGCCGGCGTTCGACGCCTTGCCGGGCGAGTAGAGGAGCTTGTTATCCTGGAAAATCTTGATCGCCTCGGGCGTCGAGGGCATATTGGCCCCTTCGGCCACGCAGATGCAGCCGTTGCCGACCAATGCGGCGGCCTCGTCGCCGTTGAGTTCGTTCTGCGTGGCGCACGGCATGGCGATGTCGCACTTCACGCCCCACGGACGCTCGCCGGGATAGTAGGTGGC
>USBO01000194.1 GCA_900552955.1 uncultured Alistipes sp. | reverse complement strand
TTCGTCTTAGATACTTCGCCTCAACAAAATCGCAAACAAGTTTGCTTTTGTTTCGGCTTATTAGTATCTTTGCTGTGCACAGAGGAGTCTAACCGTAAGAAAAGATATGTTCGATAATCTGAAACAATGGCTGCGGAGGTATATCTCGCCGGTGTTCGTCGTGATGCTGGTGGCGTCGTTCGTCCTGTGGTATATCGCCAAGCTGAATTACACGTACACCACCGACAAGACCGTGCAGGTGAACGTCGACGGCGAGGAGTTCAAGGTCGTCTGCGTGATCGAGGGGCTGGGCACGAACCTCTTCAGCCGAATGGTCTACATGCGCAATTCGCTGCGCATTCCGCTCTCGGAACTCGACTATACCCCCTCGCCCGACGAGGAGGGCTATATCCTGATCGACCCGCAGTCGTTGCAGAATGCCATCTCGGTGCATTGCAGCGATGTGAAGGTCGTCGCCGTGCGCAACATCCCGCCCATCAAACTGCCCGCTGCGAAATGATACGGGTGGGCGTTACGGGGGGCATCGGCAGCGGCAAGTCGACCGTCTGCCGGCTCTTTGCCGAGCGGGGCGTGCCGGTCTACGACAGCGACCGCGAGGCCAAGCGGCTGATGGCCGAGGACGAGCGGCTGCGTGCGGCGCTCGTCGCGGCGTTCGGTGCGGAGACCTTCGCCGGCGGAGTGCTGAACCGCCGCTATCTGGCCGAGCGGGTCTTCCGCGATCGGGAGCGGCTCGGACAGCTCGAAGCGTTGGTGCACCCCTGCGTCAAGCGCGATTTCGAGCGCTGGGCCGCCGAACACGGAGCGGAACCCTACGTGGTGCTCGAGTCCGCTATTCTCTACGAGTCGGGCATGGACGCCGCTGTGGATCGCGTGGTGGCCGTCGTCGCGCCCGAGGAGCTGCGGCTCGTGCGGGTGAATGCCCGCGACGGCGCCTCGGCCGAGGAGATCCGCCGCCGCATGGCCGCGCAGCTCTCCGACGAAGCCTTGAGCGCGCGGGCCGATTATACGATTGTCAACATCCATCGGGAGGATTTGGCCGCCGACGTGGCCGAGTGCGACCGCCGATTCCGTTATGAAGCAGCAGGAGATTGATCTCGATTTTTCGCGCCGGCAGGTGATGACCATCGTCAACGTCACCCCCGACTCGTTCTTCGCCGGCAGCCGCACGCCCAACTGGCAGGATGTCGAACGACGGGTGCGCACAGCCGTGGCGGCCGGTGCGTCGATCATCGACGTGGGCGGCTATTCGTCGCGCCCGGGGGCCGATGAGGTGCCGCCCGAGGAGGAGTGGCGGCGCGTCGATCTGGGCATCGGGGCCGTGCGCACGCTCTCGCCCGAGATCCCGGTGTCGGTCGATACGTTCCGTTCGAGCGTGGCGGCGCAGGCGATCCGCAAGTACGGCAAGGTGATCGTCAACGACATCTCGGCCGGCGAGCTGGATCCGCAGCTCGTCGACGTGGCGGCCGAGTACGACGTGCCCTACGTGGCCATGCACATGAAGGGCGATCCCCGCACGATGCAGTCGCTGACCGACTACCGCGACATCGTCGCCGAGGTCGTCGGCTACTTCCGCGTGCGGACGGCGCAGTTGCGCGAGCGGGGGGTGCGACGCATCATCGTCGACCCGGGGTTCGGTTTCGCCAAGACGCTCGATCAGAATTACGAATTGTTGCGCGGCCTGCACCGCCTCGCCGAACTGGGCTATCCCGTGCTGGCGGGCGTATCGCGCAAATCTATGATTTATAAATTGTTGGATATGACGCCCGCCGAGGCGCTCAACGGCACGACGGCGCTCCATTGGGAGTGCCTGCGGCAGGGCGCTGCGATTCTCCGTGTGCACGACACGCGCGAAGCCGTCGAGGTGGTGCGGCTGTTCGACCGATTCACACAGGTATGACGGAACGCGAGACGATGATTCGGGCCGAGGGGCTCCGCAAACGTTACGGCACGGTGGAGGTGCTGCGCGGTGTGTCGATTGAGGTGGCGCGGGGCGAGGTGGTGTCGATCGTGGGTGCCAGCGGCGCTGGCAAGACGACGCTGTTGCAGATCATGGGGTCGCTCACGCGGCCCGACGAGGGGTGCGTGACGATCGACGGCGTCGATCTCTTCGCGTTGCAGGATCGTGAGCTGTCGCGTTTCCGCAACCAGCATATCGGTTTTGTCTTCCAGTTCCACCACCTGCTGCCCGAGTTCACCGCGTTCGAGA
>USBO01000193.1 GCA_900552955.1 uncultured Alistipes sp. | reverse complement strand
AAGCGCCCGTGCGGGGATCGCCGAACGCCGCGAAGAACGCTTGCGAAGGAATCCTGCCGCTGACCATCTCCAGACGCTCCGACTCGGGGACTTCGATGCCCATCCGCTCGAACCCGGGAACGAGCACGTGGTCGGCGAAGAGCGCCTGCCACGTCGCGGCAGCCATCTGGTCGGACTCCTGATCGGTCGAAGCCTCCATGCCGCCGTTGCGGCTCTTGACGGCATCGTACCGATCCATATACTCCGAGTAACGGATCTTGTCGCCGTCGATCTCGCCGACTTTCGGATCGTTGTCCGAGAAACCCATATCGGCCTTCAGCGACAGAATGAATGCCAAGAGGGCGAGGGCGATTATCACCGACAAAACCGCGCCGAACTTGGTTCGTAAAGTGTTCAAACTTGCCATAAAATCGTATTTATTTTTTATAAGTTCTCTTTCGGGCCTCCAAAGATAGCAAATTATCCGTAATTAACCCGCTGATCGGACGAAAAAAACTCACGACCGCTTCACCCGCGCCAGCTCGATGCGCGAGCGTGTGGTGCGCAGGACGCGGATCTCGACTTCGCCGACCGTCAGCACCTGCCCGGGCGAGGGAATTCCGTCCAGATGGAAGAGGATGTAACCGGCCAGCGTGTCGTATTCGCGGCTCTCCTCGATCCCCAGTCCGTAGCGCTCGTTGAGGTATTTCACCTCGAGCCGGCACGAGAAGACGTATTCGTTCTCGTCGACCTGCTTCTCGATCAGATCCTGCTCGTCGTGCTCGTCCTCGATCTCGCCGAAAATCTGCTCCAGCACATCCTCGAGCGAGATGATGCCCGCCGTGCCGCCGAACTCGTCGATCACCACGGCGATGTAGGAGCGGTGTTTGATGAAGTGCTCCAGCAGCGCCTGCAACGGCATGGTCTCCGGCACGAAATAGGCCGTCATCAGCACCTCGCTCAGATCGGCCGGCTGACGGAAGAGGCTTTTGGAGTTGACGTACCCCACGATGTTGTCGATGCTCCCCTCCCAGACGAAGATGCGCGAATACTTGCTCTCGACGAAACGCCGCGTGAGCTCCTCGACGCTCGTCGACAGCTCGACGGCCTCGACGTCGATGCGCGGCACCATGCAGTCGCGCACGCGCAGATCGGCGAAGTCCAGCGCGTTCTGGAAGAGTTTGATCTCGTTCTCCTCGTCGTGCTGCGCCTCCGCCGACCCCTCGATCAGACTCTCGAGGTCGGTGCGGTTGAAGTCGGTCACCGGCGCCTGCTGCTTCATCCGGCAGCCGAAGAGCCGCAGGATGACGTACGAGACGACGGTCGTCAGCCAGACGATCGGATAGAGCACGATGTAGAAGAGAAACAGCAGCGGCGCGAACGTCCGGTAGTAGAAGTTGGGATTGCTCTTGACGATCGACTTGGGCAGATACTCCGCCACGAAGATGATGACGATCGTCGAGACGACCGTCTCGAGCAGCACCGACCCGCCCTGCGCCACGGCGTTCCAGCCCGCCAGCGCGGCCAGCGCCCGCAGCAGCGACGACATGTAGAGCGAGTAGATGACCAGCGCGATGTTGTTGCCCACCAGAATCGAGGTGATATACTGCCCGGGATGCCGCTCGAAGATCTTCGCCACGAAATCGAGCAACACGCTCTGCTTGCGGTCGATCTCCAGCTTGAGGCGGTTCTTGCTCACGAAAGCGATCTCCATCCCCGAAAAGAAAGCGGAGAGGAGCAGCATCGCAAAGATCAGAATGAGGGATACGGTCATGGATTCGGTCGGATTTGAGATTCGGTCGGCTGCGGAACGGCGGCCGCAGGGTTCGGATCGGAGGCAGAGGGGGCATCCGCACCGGCCGGACGTCCGGATTCGGCAGGTTCGTCGTCATCCTGGCTCACGTCGACATCCATCTTGCCCGTGAAGCGGCGGAACCGCCACTCCCTGAAGGCTTCGTCCGACTCGAAACCCTCGCCCTGGAAGACGTTGCCGCCCTCGTTCTGAACGATCTTCGTGTCGACGTTCGAATAGATGCGCTGCGTCTTGGCGTTCCAGAACAGTTGCTGGGTGTAGAGCGTCTTACCGTCGGACTTGACCACCACCACGTCGCCCTTGGCCTCCCACAGCTTGCGGTTCTCGTAGTAGATCGCATAGTTGGCCGTCAGCACGGCGTCGACCGTCGACAGCGAATCGTCCTGATAGGTCGTGATTTCGACACCCTTGCGGAATTCACG
>USBO01000192.1 GCA_900552955.1 uncultured Alistipes sp. | reverse complement strand
GCTGCTCGGCTACTTCCAGAACCGCGACTACGGCAACGACGTCGAATTCCGTTACTGCGGCATGTCGGCCCGCATGACCTACGGCTTCCGCAACAAATATCTGCTCGACCTCAACGTCGGCTACAACGGTTCGGAAGCCTTCGCCTCGGGCAAACGCTTCGGATTCTTCCCCGCGGCGTCGCTGGGATGGGTGCTCTCCAACGAAAATTTCCTCAAGCACTCCGGAGCCGTCAACTTCCTCAAGATCCGCGGTTCGGTCGGTCTGGCCGGTAACGACAACATCGGAAGCACGCGCTTCGCCTATATCCAGACCTACAACAAGAACACCTCCTACACCACCTACTTCGGCGAGACGCTCACGGGCTTCGGGTCGTCGTACGACGAAGGTGCGTTCGCCAACACGAACCTCACGTGGGAGAAAGCGCTCAAATACAACGTGGGCATCGACGCCAAGCTGTTCGCCAACCGCCTCTCGCTGACGCTCGACCTCTTCTACGAACACCGCTACGACATCCTGACCGACCTTTCGTCGGCATCGCGCATGGGTCTGCCGGCCCTCGTCGGTCAGAAAGCCACGTTCGTCAACTCGGGAATCGTCAACAACAAGGGCATCGAGGTCGAGCTGGGCTGGAGCGACCACATCGGCAACGACTTCACCTACTACATCAAACCCAACGTCTCGTTCGCCCGCAACAACATCAAGTTCTGCAACGAAATCTCCTACGTGTCGCCCAACGGCGTCGACTGCACGTGGCGCTACGAGACGGGACACCGCGTGGGAGAGCACTTCTGCTACCAGTTCGACCACTTCGTACGCAATCAGGAGGAGGCCGACGCGCTCAATAAGGCCGGCTACCAGACCTTCGGCAAGCTCGTGCCGGGCGATGTGGTCTACAAAGACCTCAACGGCGACGGCATCATCGACAACTACGACCGTGCGGCGATGGGCAATCCGCGCATTCCCGAGATTCAGTTCGGCCTTCCGCTCGGATTCCGTTACAAAAACTTCGATTTCAGCATGCTGTGGCAGGGATCGGCTCTCTGCTCCGTCCAGCTCAGCGGCGCTGCCGTGTGGGATTTCCCCGTCTACAACGTGACGGCCATCGGCAAGGTCAAACAGATGCATCTCAACCGCTGGACGCCCCAGACGGCCGACACGGCCGAATATCCGGCGCTGCACCTGGGCGCACACTCCAACAACAAGAACGCCAACTCGGGGCTCTTCCTCTACGACGCCTCCTACGTCCGTCTCAAGAACCTCGAGATCGGCTACTCGCTGCCCAAACGCTGGCTTTCGAAGGTCAACATCCAGAACGTGCGCGTCTATGCGCAGGGGCTCAACCTGCTGACGTTCGACTCGCTCGGCGACGTGGACATGGACCCCGAGACCAAGTCGGGCGACGGCAGTTGGTATCCCATCCAGCGCGTTTTCAACTTCGGTATCACCATGACTTTCTAACTTCAGAACCTTCAAACGATGAAACGATACATCTTCAAAGCAATCCTCACGTTCGGCCTGCTCTCGACGGCCGCCGCCTGCGACGACTATCTCGAGAAAGAGCCGACCGACATCAAAACCGAAAAGGACATCTACTCGAGCTTCCAGCAGACCGAACAGCAGATCAACCGGCTCTATTTTTGGCTGAAGGGAGCCGACCGACCGCTGGCCCAGATGTCGCACTACAGCGAGTCGCCCTGCTGCGACGAGGCGGAGTGCACCTCCACGAGCGAGGCCAATAATCTGACCAACCGCTTCAACGAGGGCGACTGGGAGCCCGGATCGAACTTCTACTCCAAAACCACGTCGTCGGGCGCCAGCGGCACCACGCAGTCGTGGTGGCCCGAGCTCTACCGGCACATCCGCACGACCAACAAGATTCTGGAGTGCATCGAGAAGTACCGCACGCCCGATTCGCCGAGCGAACCCGGCACGCTGATGAACCGCGTGGGCGAGCTCTATTTCATCCGCGCCTACCTGCACTACGTCGTTCTGCGCAGTTACGGCGAGTGCCCCTACATCGACCGCGCGTTCGAGCAGGATCAGATTCCGGAATCGTTCGAGCGCGAGAGCGTCCACGCGCTGGTCGAGAAGATCTGCAACGACTGCGACGAAGCCTTCGACCGCGTGCCCGACCAGAACCTGTCGCGCAAATTCGGACGCGTCGACAAGGGGGCCTGTCTGGGCCTGAAGGCGATCGTGCGCTGGATCGCCGCCACGCCGCTCTACAACGGCTCGACGCTCCCGGGCGACACGCGCAACTTCGCCGCC
>USBO01000191.1 GCA_900552955.1 uncultured Alistipes sp. | reverse complement strand
GAAGAAGATGCCGATGATGAAACTGCCGATCAGATTGACGGCGAACGTGCCCCACGGAAATGCGGAGACGGTGATGACGTGGGCCAGTTTGCCCGTCAGAAAGCGCAGGCAGGTGCCGATGAAGCCACCCAGGCCCGCAATGAGCATTGCTTTGAACATAATTCGTACGTTTTGATTCGGCAAGGAGCCGCGGGATCGCCGTTCGGTCGTCCGACGAACGGTGTTCCGGCCGATCAAATTCTGTGCCAGCCTTTTCTGCATTTTTTCCCGATCGTTTCGCGTAGCGTTTTGGCACTCTATTTGAAAAATCTTGAGGAGATCGGCCAACCGCTGAGCTGTGAACTCTTCGAGGGGATGCGGAGCCGGATTAACCGTAAAATCACTCGTTATGCATTTGACACCGAAAGAGATCGACAAGCTGATGCTCCTGTCGCTGGGGATGATCGCCGAGCGACGCATGAAGAAGGGGCTGAAACTCAATTATCCCGAAGCCGTCGCCTATATCACTTCCACGGCGCTCGAGGGAGCGCGCGAAGGTAAGACCGTGGAGGAGGTGATGAAGGGTGCGGCCAGCGTCCTGAAGAAGAGCGACGTCATGGAGGGTGTCGCCGACATGATCGACCTGTTGCAGGTCGAGGCTGTGTTCACCGACGGTTCGCGTCTGGTGAGCATCCACCATCCGATCAAGTAATTTTTTAAGTGAACGAATTATGAATACGACAAATCCCGCGCCTGCCCGGCAACAGGGTCAGGCCGAGGGTCTCTATCCGAACAAGCCGGGCTTCGCGCCCGCGCAGCCCGTCGCAGTCGGCGGCGTGATTCTGATGAGCGACCCCATCGAATACAACACCGGTCGCAAAACAGCGAAACTCGTCGTGCGCAACACGGGCGACCGTCCGATTCAGGTCGGTTCGCATTTCCATTTCTTCGAGGTCAACCGCTATCTGGAGTTCGACCGCGACGCCGCTTTCGGCTGTCATCTCAACATCCCCGCCACGACGGCCATCCGTTTCGAGCCGGGCGATCAGAAGGAGGTCGAGGTGGTGGCCTATTCGGGCAAGCGCCGCGTGATCGGTTTCAACGGGCTGGTGATGGGCTACACGGGCGACGAGGATGCGCCCACCTATTTCCCGGCGCACCTCCATGCCGTGCGCAAGGCCCGCCACGCAGGGTTCAAGAGCGTTTCGGAACGCGATGCCGGGGCCGCTGCGAAACAGAGCGATAACACGAAAAAGTAGAGGATATGGCAACGATTTCACGTCAGGAGTACAACAATCTTTTCGGCCCCACCGTCGGCGACAAGATCCGGCTGGGCGACACCGATCTTTATGTCGAGATCGAGAAAGACCTGCGCGAGTATGGCGACGAGGTCGTCTACGGCGGCGGCAAGACGATCCGCGACGGCATGGGTCTGGCCAATACGATGACCTCGGAGGAGGGAGCGCTCGATCTGGTGATTACCAACGTGACGATCATCGACGCCGTGCTGGGCGTGGTGAAGGCCGACGTGGGGATCAAGGACGGCATGATCGCCGGCATCGGCAAGGCGGGCAATCCCAACATCATGCACGGCGTGCATCCCGATCTGGTGACCAGCGCCGCGACCGACGCCATCTCGGGCGAACACCTCATCCTCACGGCGGCCGGTATCGACGGCCACGTCCACATGATCGCTCCGCAGCAGGCTTACGCCTGTCTGAGCAACGGCATCACCACGCTCTTCGGCGGCGGCATCGGCCCCACGGACGGCAGCAACGGCACGACGATCACCTCCGGCCGCTGGAGCATGGAGCGGATGCTGGAGGCCATCGAGGGGCTTCCGGTCAATGTCGGTCTGCTGGGCAAGGGAAACTGCTCGATGAATCGTCCGCTCGAGGAGCAGATCGAGGCCGGCGCCTGCGGTCTGAAAATCCACGAGGACTGGGGTTCGACACCCGCGGCGATCCGCGCGGCGCTGGGTGTGGCCGACCGTTACGACGTGCAGGTGGCCATCCACAGCGACACGCTCAACGAGAGCGGTTATGTCGAGGACACGATCGCCGCGATGGACGGCCGCACGATTCACACCTACCACACCGAAGGCGCCGGCGGCGGACACGCTCCCGACCTGCTGAAGGTGGCGTCGATGCCCTATGTGCTGCCGTCGTCGACCAACCCCACGCTCCCGTTCGGCATCAACTCGCAGGCCGAGCTGTTCGACATGATCATGGTCTGCCACAACCTCAATCCCAAGATCCCTTCGGACGTGGCCTTCGCCGAGAGCCGCGTGCGCCCCGAGACGCAGGCGGCCGAGAACGTGCTGCACGATCTGGGCGTGCTGTCGATGGTTTCGTCCGACTCGCAGGCCATGGGCCGCATCGGCGAATCGTTCATGCG
>USBO01000190.1 GCA_900552955.1 uncultured Alistipes sp. | reverse complement strand
GGTGCGGCATGCTCCTGCGCCGCACGCGGCAATCGCTGCCGCCGCGATTCACGATCAGCCGTGCTTCGCACTGCGCCTGTCATTGGCCGCATGACCGAAGCTCTCCTTCATCGGTCGAAGCACGTTCGACTTTCGCAAACGCGTACTAGTCTAGGCGACCTGCGTCTAATCGCAACGGCCCGCAACTCTGCGTGTTCCCCGCATTAGCAACGATACGCGGCTCTCTAAGCGCAACATTCCCCGGAATGCGTCGCACAATACGCGGCGGCCCGTCTGCACACACCATGCGCGCAGACGGGCCGCCGGGAAAACGTTCGAATCACTCCACCGCGATGGCGTCAATCTCCACGAGCGCGCCCTTGGGAATCATGTTGTTGCCAAAGGCCACGCGGGCGGGCTTGACGGAGCCGATGAACACCTCAGCGTAACGTGCGTCCACTTCCTTGAAGTCCTCGACGTTCTTCAGGTAGATGGTGGCGCGGCACACATGCTCAATGCCGGTACCGGCAGTGTCGAGAATGTGCTTAATATTCTTCAGCGCCTGTGCAGCCTGCTCTCCAGCGGTCTCGCCCGCCAGTTCGCCGGTGGCCGGATCAATGCCCAGCTGGCCGGATACGAACACGAATCCATTGGCCTTCACCGCCTGGCTGTATGCGCCCAGCGCGGCCGGCGCCTCGGAAGTGGCTACGGCTTCCATCTTTTCGCTCATATTGTGCTCCTTCTCATCTTGGGGGCGCCCACCTGCTGCGGCCGGCGCCGGTACACATCACCACCGGCTACGACCATGTGCGCATCGTCAACCAGTTTATGAACGACTCGTCGGACGGCACGATGAACATTTTCCGCTACACCGAGGAGAACGGCGGACTGCAGAAACTCTACGACCGCCGCAACGACCGCACGGAACACCCGGACCGTCCATGGGTCGAAGTGGGCGACGACGGCAAGTACTACTATTACGGCAATTTCGACTGGTACGGCTATTTCTATAACCGTGTACGCACGCAGCAGGAGCACAACCTCTCGCTCTCGGGCGGCACGGACAAGGTGACCTATTACGCCAGCGGCCGTATCTACCAGCAGTACGGCATGTTCAACATCAACAAGGACAAGTACACCGACTACGCCTTCCGCACGAAGGTATCGGCCCAGATGACCCCGTGGCTGAAATACTCGAACAACATCAGCTTCGACACCTCCGGGTACAAATACGGCGGCCACTCGGATTACGAGGGCACGATCAACGCCCTGCAGTCGAACATCTGCGCCGCATTCGTCCCGTTCAACCCCGACGGTACGATCGTACAGTATGTCAACCAGTTGGGCAAGAACTCCCCAATCGGCGCAGGCCGCGGCGGACAAATGAGCGCCGACCGTTCGAAGAACTCGAAGGAGAACCGCTACCTGACGCTCTCGAACCAGTTCGACATCACGATCCTCAAAAAGCTCGTCGTCACGGCGGCCTACGACTACCGCCAGCGCGACCGGCTCTACAAATACCGCAACAACACGTTCGAATATTCGCGCCAGCAGGGCGTCCTGGAGACCTTCACTTCGGGTTCGGTCGAGAACGCCTACCGCGAGGTGCACTACGGGTACAAAGGTCATAACGTCAACATCTACGGCACGTATGAAAATACGTGGGGCGGCCATCATTTCAAAGCTACCGCCGGCGGCCAGTACGAGGACTACCGCTCCACGTCGCTCGACGTGAAGCAAACCGGCCTGTCGAGCGACAACATCGACTCGTTCACCGTGGCAACGGGTCCCATCACCCTCTCGCAGTCGATCTCGGCCTACCGCACGCTGGGTTTCTTCGGCCGCGTAAACTACGACTACGACGGCAAATACATCTTCGAGGCGAGCGCCCGCGGCGACGGCTCGTCGCGCTTCGAACCGGACCACCGCTGGGGCTTTTTCCCCTCGGCGTCGGCTGCATGGCGTATCAGCGAGGAGTCGTTCTTCGAACCCGTGCGCGATGTGATGAACAACCTCAAGCTGCGTCTCTCGGTGGGCAGCCTGGGCAACCAGCAGGTAGCCAACTACGCCTACATCGAACAGATCAGCACCGACAACCAGATGTCCTACACCTTCGACGGACTGGAGAAAGGCTATTACGCCAACGTCTCCGACCCCTTGTCGTCGGGACTGACGTGGGAGACCGTGACCACCTATGACGTGGGTCTCGACGTGGGCCTGCTGAACGGCCGCCTCAACCTCACGGGCGATTACTACATCCGCGACACGAAGGACATGCTTACCACTTCGCTCACCCTGCCCGACGTTTTCGGCGCCAAAACCCCGAAAGCCAACTGCGCCAACCTGCGCACCAAAGGCTGGGAGATCACCCTGGGCTGGCAGGACGAATTCCAGTTGGCGGGAAG
>USBO01000189.1 GCA_900552955.1 uncultured Alistipes sp. | reverse complement strand
AACCACCTCGTGCGGATCGACCAGCTCGAAACCGTTGTCGCCGCAAAAGAGGAATGTCGAATCGTCGAGCCGCGCCGCCTGCTCGTAACCGTAGATCATGTTGTCGACCGGAATGCCGGCGCAGGGCGCGAGCTCCGCGCAGCGGCGGCCGTCGTAATGCAGCCTCCACACGCCGCTGCCGGTGATGACCCAGAACCGCTCGTCGTCATACGGTATCACGCGGCGAATCTCCTTCATCCCGCCGAACGCCGCATCGAGCACCGTGTCCGGCTCGATGCGATCCGCGTATTCGTTGTAGCGGAAGAAGCGGTCGCCGCCCATGACCGCCACGCGGCCGCCCACACGGAACAGATGGAGTTTGTAGGGCAGCCCGTCGCCCGCGTCGCCTCCGTACAGCGTCCGTTCCAGAATGCGCCGGCCGTCGTCGCTCATCCGGCACCGGTAAATCCCCTTCGAGGGATGTTCCAGCCAGAGATTGCGCATGTAGTCGGCCTCGATGCGGAAGACCGCCTCGTCGAGTCCGTCGACCTCGCTCACCGTTCCGTCGTCGCCGAGCATCCGCAATTTGTAGTAGGAGGCGTAATAGGTCGGCGTCCGCTCGCCCAGCTTCACGCGGCGCAGCCCGTATCCGCCCATCTCCGCACGGCGCACCGTCGAGAAATCGGGCCGCAGCTCCGTGAGGCCCGTGTTGTGACACACGTAGAGCCGTCCGTCGAGCCGTTCGAACGACCACGCCTGACCGCTCAGCCCCCGCACGAGGCGGAAATCCGACGGCGCGGCGCCCGTCGTCAGACGCTTCTCGTCCACGGCGAAGACCCCCTGATTGGTCGCCAGCAGCAAGTTGCCCTGCCAGCGGCAGGCGTCGTAGACCGACCCTGCCGTCCATTTGTCGTGATAGGTGTGGCAGTCTACCCCGTCGTTGAACATCAGCAGCGACAATCCCCTGTCGAGCGCCACCCACACGTTGCGCTGCGCATCCTCCGCGAGCGCCATCACGCTGTTGTTGAGCAGTCGGTTTTCGGTCGACAGCACCCGCAGCAACCGCCCCTCGGCGTCGGCCTCGTAGAGCCCGCCGAAGAGTGTTCCGAAGAGATAGGTGCCGCGCGACGTGCGTATTCCGCAGTTCAGCTCATCGCGGCGCAGCCGCTCCGACAGCGCGGGGCTCCACGGCGTGAAGCGCTCGCCGTCGTACCGCCACAGCCCGTCGGTGCCCGTCCCCACGATGCGCTCTCCGGCGCGCTGCCCGGGCAGCAGCACGCGCACGGTCGTGGTGGCGAACCGCTCGCTGTCGGGCAGCCGTTCCAGCCGCTCCTGCCGCAGCCGGTAGAGCGGGCCGCTCATCTCCTGCACCCAGCATTCGTCGCCCTCACGCAGCAGAAAGAGCATGTTCAGCTCGCCGTCCAGGCGGCGGACGCTCCGGTGGTCGTAGAGGTAGATGCCGTGAAAGGACTGGAACAGCACCCCCTGCGGCAGGATGTGTATCTTCCAGAAATCGCTGTCCCGAAAACGGGGATTGCGCTGCTCGGGCACGAGCGACGTGTAGCGCAGCGTCCCCGAGGCGTCACGGTCCCAGCGGCCGAACTCCTCGAATCCGCCCGTGAAGATCACGTCGTGCGACAGCGGCGCCACCGACCGCACGATCGACGCGCGCGGCAATGCGTGCAACCGCCAATGCAGGCCGTCGAATTCGAGCAGCCCCATGTCGTTGCCGACGTAGAGCGTCCCCCTGTCGTCCTCCGCCACCGCCCAGTTCTTGTTGGCCGCGGCGTAGTCCGACGGCAGCAGATTCACCACGGCGGGACCCGCCGCACGCGCTGTCGCCGCTGTCAGCGACACGACGAGAAGCCACAACAGACGATACGGGAACTTGTTCGGCATAACGGATTCGATGGTTAGGGAGATAAAAATAGATTTTTTTTGCAACATTACCAAACCCCGCTCTGATTTTTCCGCTCCCCGACCGCTCCGGATTTCCCGCTTTCACGCAATATATTATTGCACTCATTGCAATGTTTCATTGCTCCCGCCTTCCGTTCTTTTTCGGGTTTGCGGGGCGGGCACGGTGCATGCAATATTTTATTGCACTTTTGGCTTGACCCAAAAGGACCAAAAGGTCAGGCCGGCGAAACGCACGTTTCCATGCAATAATATATTGTATTCCGACCGGGGGGGGTATATTATTGTAATTAAAATCGGGAGGAGCGAGGGTGAGCGGGTCGCAGCCTGCGGCTCACAACAGCGGGCCTCCAAACTACGTTTTCGGTTGTTCGGCATCGCGCCGCGATGCCGGCAGTTCGCCGCCGCCCCCTGCGGCGGACTGCAACTCGCCTGCTCGGCTCGTGCACGTCGCGCCGCCGTCGGCGAACCGCAACCCTCCACAATTGGCGCAATAAAATATTGCATCTCGGCTGGAGGCAAGGAAGTGGGAGGGAGAAAG
>USBO01000188.1 GCA_900552955.1 uncultured Alistipes sp. | reverse complement strand
CCGCAGCCGGATTGCGCTCTATGCCTGCCATACCAACCTCGACAGCGCTCCCGGGGGCATGAGCTGGCGGCTGGCCGCCGAGCTGGGGATCGGTGCGCTGCGCGTGCTGGAACCCGCTGCCGGCAAGGGCGAAGGGGCCGGTTTCGGCGTGGTGGGCGAACTGCCCGACGCCGTGCCGACGCTCGACTACCTGCGCGGGGTGGGACGACGGCTCGGTGTCGGGGCGCTGCGGCACAGCGCTGTGGTGCACGAACGGGTGCGTCGCGTGGCGGTCTGCACCGGTGCCGGCGGGTCGCTCATCGGCGAGGCGCTGCGGGCGGGCGCCGAGCTCTATCTGACGGCGGATCTGAAGTATAACGACTTCATGACACCCTCGGGGCGGCTCACGGTGGCGGATATCGGTCATTTCGAGAGCGAATATTGCGCAATTGAGCTGTTATTTGACATTTTTTCGAAAAATTTGCGTACCTTTGCCGTTCGCAAGAGTGGCTGCTCTTGCAATCCGGTGAGTTACCTTTGTTTATGACGTTTTCGGCAGGCGGAGGCAGGGGCTGCGTGCAGACCGTGCCGACCGGAGAAGACGCGGAAAAGAAGATCAAACATTAACTACGACATATGGCAGCACAGAAGAAAACAGCCGAAGTCGATTACTCCATGCAGGAGAAAATTCTGGCACTCTACGAGTTGCAGAAAATCGATTCGAAGATCGACGAAATCAACAAAATCAAAGGCGAGCTTCCGTTGGAGGTGCAGGATCTGGAGGATGAGTTGGCCGGTCTGAACACCCGTATCGAGCATATCAACGGCGAGATGGATGAACTGAACGCCCTCACCAAGCAGCGTAAGCGCGAGGTGGATCAGGCCAAGATTCAGATCTCCAACTACAAGGAGCAGCAGAACAACGTGCGCAACAACCGCGAATTCGATGCCATCACCAAGGAGATCGAGTATCAGGAGTTGGAGATCGAGCTGGCCGAGAAGCGTCTCAAGGAGTATGCGGCTGCCGTGAAGGCCAAGAAGGCGCAGTTGGAGGAGACGGAAGGGATCATCACCGACCGCAAGGCCGATCTGGAGGTGAAACAGGGCGAACTGAAGAGCATCGAGGAGGAGACCGCTTCGCAGGTCGCCGAGTTCGGGTCGCTGGCCGACACCGCCAAAGGCAAAATCGACGAACGCCTGCTGGCTGCCTACGACCGCATCCGCCGCAACGTGCACAACGGACTGGCTGTCGTGACGGTCAAGCGCGACGCGTGCGGCGGCTGCTTCAACCGGATTCCCCCTCAGCGCCAGGCGGATATCCGTCAGGGGAAGAAGATCATCATCTGCGAATACTGCGGCCGGATTCTAGTGGCCGATCCCGAAGCGGCGGAGGAATAGCGGGTCTGTTTCCGAAACGGCGGAGGTTGCGTCTCTTCGGGGACGGAACCTCCGCATTTTTTTGCGGATGTCTCTCTCGTTCAGGCGTTCTGCGGGGAGCGGGAGGTGCTGGCGGGCGTTTTCCCTGCTTTTGGGGCTGTCGTTCGGATCGGGCTGTGCGCCGCCGGACGCGGGACGATGCCTGATTCCGGTGTGCGGGATGTTGCCCGACAGCAGATTTTAGCCGGAAAACGTTCCGTTTTCTGCAAATAATCGTTACCTTTGCGAAATAGTTGGACAATTAAAATTCCTGGCAGATGAAAATCGCTCTTGCTCAGTTGAATTACACGATCGGCGACATTGAAGGGAACAAGTCGAAAATCATCGGTGCCGTCGAGCGTGCCAAAGCCGAAGGCGCCGATCTCGTCGTCTTCGCCGAGCAGGCTCTGTGCGGTACGCCCGCGCTGGATCTGTTATGCAAAACGACCTTTATCGAGCTGTGCGAGGAGGCGCTCACGGAGATCGCCTCGCACTGCGGCCGCATCGCGGCCATTGTGGGCGTTCCCGTGCTGACCGAATGCGGCACGGTGAGTGCCGCCGCCGTCATCCAGCACGGCGAGGTCGAGCGTTGCGTGAGCAAGCGTTTCATCACCGCACGCCGCGAAATGGGCTTTCTCGTCCCGGGAAGCGGCTGCGAGACGATCACGATCTGCGGCGAGAGGGTGGCCGTCATCGTGGGCGACGATCTGAGCCGGACGTCCAATTTCGATAAGTCGGTCGATCTGATCCTCAGCATCAACGCCCGCCGTTTCGGCAAGGGGATGATGACCTACCGCTACAATCTGATGCACGATCTGGCCTTCGTCGAGTCGAAGCGCATCATGCTCATCAATCAGGTGGGCGGCTCGACCGAGATCGTCTACGACGGTTCGTCGGCCGTGATGGGCGCCGACGGGCAGATCGAACTGCTGATGAAGAGCTTCGAGGAGGATTTCACCGTCTTCGACACGCGGGCGGAGCACGCTCCGATTCCGGTGCCGTATGCGACCTACAAGGATCGCACGCGGATGATCTATTCGGCGGCCGTCTGCGGGCTGCGCGACTATTTCCACAAGAACGGCTACCTCAAGGCGGCCATCGGCC
>USBO01000187.1 GCA_900552955.1 uncultured Alistipes sp. | reverse complement strand
ACGGCGTTGGCCTGGTCGATTGCGGAGTAGAGCTGCGACCAGTCGGTCGACTCGGTGGTGGCCGTCAGTTTGTTCTGGATCACGTCGCGCCCCACCCACACGTTGAAGAGCGGCGAAGGGCCCCACATGTACTCGCCCACGCGGAGTTCGCCCCAGTAGAAGACGTTGACCTGATTTTTGACGAAGTTCGAGCGGAGCGCCGAGTAGATGCCGTAGGTGGAGCCTTCGACCTGCACCGAAGTTTTCCACATATTGCTCACCGACAGTTTGTTGTCTTGCATTATATCGAGCACGTCGCAGGACAGGGCCGCCCAGCCCGCCGCGACGGGTAAGAGCCATCGGTAGATGCTGCTTCTGATTTTCATGGTTGATTGGCTTTAGAAAATGACTTTCAGATTGAAGAGGAACTTGCTCGTGGGCGGGAAGATGTTCGGCCGCGCATCGGTGCTCGAATTGGCCGTCGACACCGAGGTGTAGTGGCCCGCACCCGACGCCGAACCCATGCCCGTCTCGGGGTTGATCGCACCCGTGACGCCCGTCCAGTAGGCGATCGTGTTGCAGGTGATGCCCACCGTCAGTTTCTTCATGTGGAGTTTGCGCACCCACGACTCGGGCAGGTCGTAGAAGAGCGACACATCGCGCAGACAGAGGTAGTCGGCCTTCTCGACGTTGAAGCTCGAGCAGCGGCCCCAGTTGGCGTTGCCGTAGTCGCCGTCGTTGGGGAAGTAGCGGGCGTATTTCGCATTCGTGTCGCCCGGATACTTCCAGCAGTCGTAGACATAGGAGGCGATCGCCGAGTTGCTCTGACCGATCGTGTTCTGGATCATGCGGGTCTTCATGTAGTTGTAGATCGAGTGCCCGAGCGCATAGTCCAGATAGACCGAAAGCGTGAGCCGCTTGTAGCGGAACGTATTGCTGATACCGCCCGTCGAGTGGGGCACGACGCTGCCCAGATAGAACATGTCCTCGGCATTGATGATCTCGTCGCCCGCCTCGTTGCGCGCCGAACCGTAGCGGTTGCACCACTCGTAGTCGCCGGCATCCTTGCGGCCCGGGATCTGCTTTCCGTCGCTCACACGGTGTCCCTTCGACGAGGCGTCGTAGAGTGCGGCGTCGGCCTCGGCTTCGGTCTGGATGATGTGGTCGATCTTGTAGCCGTAGATGCGGCCCAGCGACTCGCCCACGGCCGTGCCGCCGAAGCGGTAGCCCGTCTCCGACATCTTGTAGCCGCCGATGCGGTAGGCCGTCCGGCCGGTGGGGTTGCCGTACTCATCCACCTCGTCGTACGCATACTCCTCGGGCAGCGACAGCACCTTGTTGCGGTTGTAGGAGTAGGTCAGCCCGAGATTCCACGAGAAATTCTTGCGGCGGATCACCTCGGCGTTGAACTCGGCCTCGAATCCGTAGAAACGGGCGCTGCCGACGTTGGCCTTCACGCTCGAGTAGGGACCCGTGTCGGGCATGGTGATCGAGAAGAGCATGTTGTCGGTCTTCTTGTTGTAGTAGTCGAAGATGAAGCGCACGCGGTCGTTGAGGAATCCCACGTCCAGGCCCGCATCGAGCTGCGTGGTCGACTCCCACTGCATGCCGGCGTTCTGCATGGCCGACGGCAGGAAGGTCGTCGCACCGTTGTACTGTCCCGTGGCGAAGGCGCCGTAGGTGTCGTAGAGACCGATGCCGTTGTTACCGGTCTGTCCGTACGAGACGCGCAGCTTGAGGTTGTTCATCGTCCGCCTCAGACCCTCGAAGAACGGCTCCTCACTCATGACCCATGCCGCCGAAGCCGCAGGGAAGAATCCCCACTGGTTGCCTTTGGCGAACTTCGACGAGCCGTCGTAGCGGAACGTCGCCGAAACGATGTATTTCTGTGAAAAATCATACGACACGCGGCCGAAGAACGACATGAGCGCCTGCTTCTGGTCTTTGTTCTCGGCGTTGAAGTTGATGCCCGAGTCGAGGATGGGCACGTCGTCCGAGGCCGAGCCCGTCGAACTGGCCTTGAGATACCAGTAGCGCTGGGTCATCAGCTCGTAACCGGCCGTGGCGCTCACCGTGTGCCGGTCGGCGAAGGTGCGGTTGAAGGCCAGATGCGCCGTGAAGGTGTCGCGCATGGTCTGCGTGCGCGTCTCGGTCGTCGAACGCGTCTTGCTGATGAGGTTGGGATAGCCGTCGACCTCGCCGCGCGTGTAGTAGCTGCCGCGATAGAAGTTGCCGTAGTAGTTGTACTGTGCCGTGGCCGTCAGCCCGTCGATGATGCGGGCCAGCAGCGTATCGCTCCCGGCACCCGTCGTTTCGATCACGAACGTTCCCCGGCCGTTGATCGTACCGGCCACGACGCTGTCGCCCGCCTTTTTCTCCACGGGAAGCGGCTCGCCGGTAATCATGCTTTCGTCGACGAACGAACCGCCCGAAAGCACGAGACCGTCTACCGGAATCTTCTCGCCGGGCCGCACCGACACGCTGTCGCCCGCACGGAGCGACGCGATGGGCACCTCCTCTTCCCGCCCCTCC
>USBO01000186.1 GCA_900552955.1 uncultured Alistipes sp. | reverse complement strand
CACCAACAACATCAAGGTGATCCGTCTGTCGGAAATCTACCTGATCGCCGCCGAGGCCGAGCTCAACCGCGACGGCGGCAGCGCCTCGACCGCTGCGGGCTACCTCAACGACCTGCGCCGCAACCGCATCGCCGGCTATGCCGACGTGGCGACCGTCTCCGAGCAGGACATTCTCGACGAGCGCCGCAAGGAGCTCTTCGCCGAGGGGCAGATCGCATTCGACTACTGGCGTATGGGCCGCACCATCAAGCTGGAAAACGGCACCGAGATCAAACCGACCGACAACCGGACGGTGCTGCCGCTGCCCAAAACGGAAATCGACCTTTCGGGCGGGGCACTCATCCAGAATCCCGGTTACGGCAACTGATCGGATCGCAAAACCATCGGAGGGAATCGCAGCAGGCGGTTCCCTCTTTTTTCGCACCTGTCCGGCGACGATTCATATCCGATTTTTTCGCATTCGGACAAAAAAACGCTATCTTTGCCCCCGATATTCCAAAGGGGTGCCTTACTTCACAGGCTGAGATTATACCCATTGAACCGGATACGGATAATGCCGAGACCGGGACGCATAATCAACATCGCATACCCCTTTTCAGTTTTTAACCTCAAATCAACAGGTTCAATGAAAAGGTTCTTACTACCCATTCTGACGGTCGCCGCCACGCTCGGCGTCCGCGCGCAGGAGAGCGATTCGGTGCGCATGTACCGCCTCCAGCAGATCGAAGTGACCGCCACGCGCGCCACGTCGCGCACGCCGGTGGCCTACACCGATCTCTCGCACGACGCGATCGCGCGCAACAGCTACGGCACCGACATCCCGACGGTGCTGGCGCTCACCCCCTCGATGGTGGCCACCAACGAGACGGGCATCGGCATCGGTGCCACGTCGATGCGACTGCGCGGCACGGACGCCACGCGCCTCAACGTCACGATCAACGGCGTGGCGATGAACAACCCCGATTCGCACGCGATGTACTGGTACGACACGCCCGACCTGATCTCGGCTGTGGGAACGATGCAGGTGCAGCGCGGCGCAGGCCTTTCGACCAACGGAACGGGCGCCTTCGGCGGCGCGGTCAACATGACCACCGAGTCGCTCTCGACCGACTTCGCGGGCGAAGCGTCGCTGAGCTACGGTTCGTACAACACCAACAAGCAGGCCGTCGGCATCTCGTCGGGGCTGCTGGGCGGACATTGGGCCGTCGACGCACGGCTGACGCACATCGGATCGGACGGTTACATCGACCGCGGAGCCACCGACCTGAAGTCCTACATGCTGCAAGGCGCCTACTACAACGGCAGCACGATGGTCAAACTCCTCTCGTTCGGCGGCAAGGCCAAAACCTACCTCACCTACAACGGCGTGACGATGAAGGATATGGAGCGCTACGGCCGCCGCTACCACGACAGCGGCCAGTTCTCTACTTCTGCCGGCCCGCACACGCTGGCCGACGGGTCGCACGTCGGCTACTACGACGATCAGACGGACAACTACCTGCAAATCAACAACCAGCTCGTCCTGAGCCACCGGTTCAACGACCGCTGGGCGCTCAACGCCACAGCCTTCTACACCTACGGCTACGGCTATTACAAGCAGTACAAGGACGATGCGGAACTGGCGGAATACATCAATCTCGACACCGAGATCCCGGAGGCCGACCTCATTCGCGAGAAGATTATGCGCAACCACTTGGGCGGACTGAATGCCGCAGCCTCCTACTCCACCCGCACGCTCGACCTCGCCTTCGGCGGCTCGTGGAGTTACTACACCTGCCCGCACTGGGGCGAACTCGACTGGGTGGACGGCATGGATGCCGAGACGATCGGCGGCCGCTGGTACGACAACGACGTCGACAAGCAGGACGCCAACCTCTTCGCACGCGCCAACTGGCAGGCGGCGCGCGGACTGCGGCTCTTCGCCGACATTCAGTACCGCTACGTCAGCTACGAAGCGTGGGGAACGAACGACAATTACATCGGTCGGGAGAACCTGCCGATGCAGCCCGTCGACGTAGACAAGACCTACCATTTCTTCAACCCGCGCGCCGGCGTGAACTACCGCTTCGGCAAGCGCAACAGTCTCTTTTTCTCGTTCGCCGTCGCGCAGAAGGAGCCCACGCGCGACGACTTCACCAACCGCTACATGTTCACGGCCGACTACACCTATCCCTCGTCGGAGAAGCTCTACGACTGGGAGTTGGGCTACACCTACACCGCGCCGCGGCTGTCGCTGGGCGTGAACCTCTACTACATGAAGTACAAGGATCAGCTCGTGCCGATGGGACGGATCAACGACGGGTACGACGCGCTGAACGACAACGTCGACGACAGTTATCGCCGCGGCATCGAGCTGTCGGCATCGTGGAAGGCCACCGGATGGTTCACGGCATCGGCCAACGCCACCTTCTCGCAGAACCGCATCGAGAACTACACCGAACTGCGCACCGTCTACGACAACGACAAGGAGTGGAACGTCGTAAGCGACGGGCCGGTAGCGCTGGGCACCACCAAACTCGCCTACTCGCCGGAGACGATCGCCAACCTCATCCTCGACTTCCACTACGGCGGATTCGAGGCGGTC
>USBO01000185.1 GCA_900552955.1 uncultured Alistipes sp. | reverse complement strand
CGATCTACAACGCCGCCTGCGAGCCTTACGTTCAGCAACTCTGCAAGATGCTCAACCGCATGGGCGCCCTCATTTCGGGCATCGCGTCGAACCTGCTCGTGATCGAAGGCGTGGAACAACTCCACGGCACGACGCACACGCTGTTGCCCGACATGATCGAGGTAGGCAGTTTCATCGGGCTGGCCGCCATGACCGGCAGCGAAATCACGATCAAGGACGTTTCGTTCGAAAACCTCGGCATCATCCCGGCCCAGTTCATGCGGATGGGCATCGGCTTCGAACAGCGCGGCGACGACATCTATATCCCGCGGCACGACCATTACGAAATAGAGAGCTTCATCGACGGTTCGATCATGACCATCGCCGACGCGCCGTGGCCCGGGCTGACGCCCGACCTGCTGTCGATCTTCCTGGTGGTGGCCACGCAGGCCAAAGGATCGGTGCTCATCCATCAGAAGATGTTCGAAAGCCGCCTGTTCTTCGTCGACAAGCTCATCGACATGGGGGCGCAGGTGATTCTGTGCGATCCGCACCGCGCCACGGTCATCGGGCACGACCACCGCATCCGTCTGCGTGCCACGCGCATGACCTCGCCCGACATCCGCGCCGGCGTAGCGCTGCTGATCGCCGCGATGAGCGCCGAGGGGCGCAGCACGATTCAGAACATCGACCAGATCGACCGCGGCTACTGCCATATCGACGCCCGGCTCAATGCACTGGGCGCCCGCATCACCCGCTGCGAGGAGTGCGAATGACGCTCCGGCAACGGACGCGGGGCTTTTTTTCGGGGCAGCTCTCCGTGCCGCGCAGATTGCTTGCGGACTGCCGGGGCACCGCAGCAGAAACCGAGCGAAGGTAAAGAGGGGAGATGCCGGAACGGAAACATAAGTCCGCCGCGACATTCCCGCAAGAAACAGACGATAACCGAAGGCCGTACAACGGTCTGAAACCATATTAACCGACTTATGTTTTTGGAAAACGCCAGTCAGAAGGGGTGGATCGAGGTGATCTGCGGGTCGATGTTCTCGGGCAAGACCGAGGAGCTGATCCGCCGTCTGCGCCGCGCCCAGTTCGCCAACCTGCGGGTGGAGATCTTCAAACCCTGCGTCGACACGCGCTACTCCGACGAGGAGGTCGTGTCGCACGACGCCCACGCCATCCGCTCGACACCGGTCGAATCGGCGCAGAACATTCTGCTAATGACCTCCGACGTCGACGTGGTGGGCATCGACGAGGCGCAGTTCTTCGACGAGGGGATCGTCGACGTCTGCCGGACGCTGGCCGACAACGGCGTGCGGGTGATCGCCGCGGGGCTCGATATGGACTTCACGGGAAAACCCTTCGGCCCGATGCCGGCGCTGATGGCCACGGCCGAATATGTCACCAAGGTGCACGCCATCTGCGTGCGCTGCGGCAATCTGGCGCACCACTCGCACCGCCTGACGACCGACGAGAAGCAGGTGATGCTGGGGGCGCAGGACTCCTACGAGCCGATCTGCCGCCACTGCTTCGCGCAGCTCCGGTCACAGAGACGGTGAGCGTTTCGATACACGCTGAGCGGCTGTTGCATACGATGCGACGGCCGCTCAGCCGCACTATAACGCTTTGAGCGCGGCGATGAAGTCGGGAAACGCGGCCCAGAGATTCTCGGTCTTGAGCCACAGCTCGCGCGCCTGCGCCTGAGGCGTAGGCCGCTCGCTCTCGATGTCGCGCAGATAGGCCGCATCGGCAGGGTGGCTGTCGGCGGTGAACTCCTTGTAATAAGGTGCGAAGTGGTTGCGCAACCGGATCGCCTCGCCGGCAGGCAGCGTCCCGTGACGGCGGTACTCCGACCAGAGCGTGAGCAGCGGTTTCTCGGGATATTTGTCCGAGACGTCGTTGATGACCTCGTCGAAGGCGTCGTAGTCGGCCAGCGCCACGTAGTCGAAGGCCAGCAGCCACGTCGCCTCCTCGTGATCCTCGGGGTCGAGGTCGAGCAGGAACTCCAGCATGGCGGCCGAGAGTTCGAAATCGTCGATCAGAAAGTGGTCGACGGCCGAGCGGTAAAGGAGCCGCAGCGCTGCCTGCGTGTTGGGATGCTCCCAATCGAGGATCACCTCCTCGTCGTCGGGAATCAGGTCAGTGAGGCGCTGGAACGCGTGAAAGCGAATGTTGCAGGCTTCGTCCACCGCACCGCGCCGCTGGGCATCGTCCGCCAGACGGAGGATGCGTATAAAATCGTAATCGCCCCGTCCTTCGATCCGGAAAGTCTGCTCGGGAGTCGGGTCAAGTGTTGCGTCGGCCATTGCGGCGAATAGTTAACGATTTGACACAAAATAAAATACACGCCCCGTCCGATGCGCGGGTCACCGTGCGCTCCATTCCATCGTACGGCTGCATCGGGAGGCGACGGCAGACGCCCGGAAAGGAAAAAGTTTTCGTCGGAGTTGAAATTTCTTGCGAAAATAGCGAAAAAATAATAAAAAGTGCTATCTTTGCACCCGAATTCAGAGATGAATCGCCGAAATAGCTCAGCGGTAGAGCACTTCACTCGTAATGAAGGGGTCCCGAGTTCAAATCTCGGTTTCGGCTCTCGAAATCAAGCGATTACGTTTTTACGTAGTCGCTTTTTTTGTGTCGTT
>USBO01000184.1 GCA_900552955.1 uncultured Alistipes sp. | reverse complement strand
CGGGATTCAGGAAACGCTCGAACAGCAGGTCGTAGGCGATCGGGTCGATCTGCGTGATCCCCAAGCAGTAGGCCACCGCCGAACCGGCCGCCGAACCGCGGCCCGGGCCCACCGAAACGTCCAGCTCCTCGCGCGCGGCGCGGATGAAGTCCTGCACGATGAGGAAGTAGCCCGGGAAACCCATCGTCTTCATGATGTGCAGCTCGAAGTTGAGCCGCTCCGTCTGCTCGTCGGTGAGCTGCTCGCCGTAGCGCTTGTGCGCGCCGTCCATCGTCAGCTTGCGCAGGTAGTCGGCCTCCAGTTTGATGCGGTAGAGCTTGTCGTAGCCGCCCAGCTTCTCGATCTTCTTGCGTGCCTCCTCCTCGCCGAGCACCACGTTGCCGTTCTCGTCCTGCGTGAACTCGTCGAAGAGATCCTTCTCCGAATAGCGCTGGCGATACCCCTCCTCGGTGCCGAACTCGGCCGGAATCTCGAACGTGGGCATGATCGGCGCGTGGTCGATGGAGTAGGTCTCGACCTGCCCGCAGATGTCGACCGTCGCGGCCATCGCCTCGGGCACGTCGCCGAAGATCGCCGCCATCTCCTCGCGGGTCTTGAGCCACTCCTGCTTGGAGTAGAGCATCCGCTTGGGATCGTCGAGATCCTTGCCCGTCGAGAGGCAGATCAGCCGGTCGTGCGCCTCGGCGTTGTCCTCGTCGACGAAGTGCACGTCGTTGGTGCAGACCAGCCGCACGCCGTGTTTAGCCGCCAGCCCGCGCAGATGTTCGTTGACCTTGAGCTGCATGGGGTAGGCCTCGTGGTTGGCCCGGTCGACGGTGGCTTTGTGCAACTGCAATTCGAGGTAATAGTCGTCGCCGAAGAGCCCTTTGTGCCACAGCAGCGACTCCTCGGCCCTCTGCATGTCGTCGGCCGTGATCGCGCGCGGCACCTCGCCCGCCAGACAGGCCGAACAGCAGATCAGCCCCTCGTGGTACTTTTCCAGCGCGGCGCGGTCGGTTCGCGGACGCATGTAGAATCCCTCGGTCCACGCCTTCGAGACGATTTTGATGAGGTTGTGGTACCCCTTGAGATTCTTGGCCAGCAGGATGAGGTGGTAACCGCTCTGATCGGGCTTGCCCTCCTTGTCCTGCATCCGCCGCCGCGCGACGTAGACCTCGCAGCCGATGATGGGCTTGAACGCCGCCTTGCGCTTCAGCTCGGCCAGCTCCGCCCGGCAGCGCTCGATCTCCGACGGATCGTCGGTCGTCTGCGTGCCGTCGGCGAGCGCCGCCAGCCGCGCTTCGACTTCGGCCGCCTTGGACTTGTATTTTCCGGTGACTTTCTTGACGTAATTATAGAACTCCTTGACGCCGAACATGTTGCCATGATCGGTCAGCGCAATGCCCGGCTGTCCGTCCCGCATGGCCTTGTCCACCAGTCTCTGAATGCTGGCCTGGCCGTCGAGAATCGAATACTGGGAGTGGACGTGCAGATGCACGAAATCGGGAGTAGCTGCCATAACGTCGTCTTCTTTCTACAAAGGTAGGCATTTAAAGAGGAAAAGCCAACCGTCCCCCGGGCGAATTATCAACAATTCGTCGACGCCGGAGCTTTAGTGATTGTGTGGCAGTATTTTTGGATTCGGTGCGGCAAACGTTTGTGTTTCGTGTAACCTAAATCTGCGAATTATGGAGAGTGAGGAACTGGTAGTCATTCGGGAATACGACTCGATCACCCGCGCCGAAACGGCCAAATCGCTGCTGGAGAGCGAAGGGATCTTCGCCTCGATCCGCAACGAATACATGTCGGCCATCTATCCCGTGGGGGCGATGCCCACCGCGATCGTCGTCCGCGAGGAGGATGCTGAATGGGCCTCGGCGCTGCTGCGCGCAATGGACGGCGAGACGGTCGCTAAATAGCCTCGTTCCAGATCCGCCACGACGCCTCGGCCTGCGCGACGAGCATCGGGAACCCGTTGAGCGTGCGGGCTCCCTGCCGCGTTCCGCGCAGCAAAAACTGCGTCTGTGCGGGATTGTAGACCAGATCGAACAGGCAATGCGCCGGCGTCAGCGCCTCGTAGGGTAGCGCAGGCGCTTCGTCCGTCCGCGGGAACGTCCCCACGGGCGTGGCGTTGACGATCATCCGGTGTCCGATGACGATCTCCGGCGTAAGATCGTCGTAACGGAGGTTTCCCCGCGCCGGATCGCGCGAAACGACCGCATAGGGGATTCCCGCCTCCGCCAACGCATACTGCACCGCCTGCGATGCGCCGCCCGTCCCCAGCACCAGCGCAGCCTGGGGCAGATCGCCACACAGCAGCAGTTCCAATGAAGCACGGATGCCTTCGATGTCGGTGTTGAAGCCCGTCAGCCGCCCGCCGTCGCGGCGCACGCAATTCACGGCACCGATCCGTGCAGCCTCCTCCGACACGTCGTCCAGATAGTCGAAAATCCGCTGTTTGTAAGGGATGGTCACGTTGAAGCCCCGCAATTCGGGCTGCGCGGCCAACAAATCGGGCAGCGCCCCGATCGACGGCAGCTCATAGAGCGCATAGTCGCATCCGACGATCCCCTCCCTGCGGAACTTCTCGGTAAAATATCCGGCCGAGAACGAATGGCCGAGCGGCCGGCCGATCAGCCCGTAGC
>USBO01000183.1 GCA_900552955.1 uncultured Alistipes sp. | reverse complement strand
TGCGACTCGCGCGACGACGGGTTTCGGGTGGCGATCATTCCCTACACCTACGAGCACACCAATTTCTGCCGGATCGGTGTCGGTACGGTAGTGAATCTCGAGTTCGACATCGTGGGCAAGTACATCGCCCGCCTGATGCGCACGTACGCGCAGCGTTGAGGCGCCGCACCATCCGACGTGCGGGGTTGTTTTACCTTATAATTAATAGTGTTGACGATGATCATCAAAACGAAAGAGGCCTCCTCGCTGTTGGTTGCGGCGCTGGCGGCGACGATCGTCGCGCTTGCGACGGCGCTGGCGCATGTGGTATGGTGGGTGGTTCTTTGCATCGCGGCGGGGACGTTCCTGGTCGTGGCGCTGTTCACGCTCTTCATTATTCGGAAGTATGTGGCCTACAAGCTCAAACCGATCTATTCGATCGTCTTCTCGCGTAACGTGCATACGCATGAAATTCTGGACGAGCTGAAGGACAAGCACGTGGAGAGCATCTCCGAGGAGCTGTCGGCATGGGCCGAAACCAGCGACATGGAGATCGCACGCCTGAAGGAGACCGAGAAGTTCCGCAAGGAGTACCTCGGCAACGTGGCGCACGAACTGAAGACGCCGATCTTCAACATCCAGGGCTACATCTCGACGCTGCTCGACGGCGGACTGGAGGACGAACTCATCAACCGCAAGTATCTGGAGCGCACCGAGAAGAGCATCGACCGGCTTATCAACATCGTCAACGATCTGGACACCATTTCGAAGCTCGAGAGCGACATGACGCGGCTGAAGATGGAGCCGTTCGACATCGCGGCGCTGACGAAGGAGATCGCCGACCAGTTGGAGATGAAGGCCGGCGAGCGGCAGATCAAACTGCTGGTGAAGGGCGCCGACGACCTGCCGTCGCTCTTCTGGGTGTCGGCCGACAAGCACTATGTGGGACAGGTGATGGTCAATCTGCTGACCAATTCGATCTGCTACGGCCGCGAGGGCGGGCAGACGCGCGTGCGCTTCCGCGACATGCTCGACAAGATTCTCATCGAGGTCGAGGATTCGGGCGTCGGGATCGCCCGAGAGGATATTCCGCGCGTCTTCGAACGCTTCTACCGCACCGACAAGGGCCGTTCGCGCGAGCATGGCGGCACGGGGCTGGGGCTGGCGATCGTCAAACATATCGTCGAGGCGCACGGCGAACATATCACGTTGCGCAGCGAAGTGGGCGTGGGCAGCACCTTCTCCTTCACGCTCAAGAAAGTGGACCCGAACCAAATCAAGTGATCCGTTCAGATGGCATTCAATCCGTTATACATCGTTTGGAATTTCAACCCCGTGCTCTTTTCGATCGGCGGGCTGGAAATTCGTTACTATGGGCTGATGTGGGCGCTGGCGATTCTCGTCGGCGCCAAATTCTTCGACAATTTCTGCAAACGCGAGGGGCTGCCCGCTTCGGTTTCGGAATCGATCTTCATCTACGGTACGCTGGCCACGGTCATCGGTTCGCGGCTGGGGCACTGCCTCTTCTATGAGCCGCAGCGCTACCTGGCGCATCCGCTGGCGATCATCACCGAGATCCGCAACGGCGGCATGGCCAGCCATGGGGCGGCCGTGGGGCTGTTGATCGGCCTGTGGCTCTTCTCGCGGCGCAACAGGCTGCCCTATGTCTGGTCGCTCGACCGTATCATGATTCCGGTGGCGATCGGCGGTGCGGCGGTGCGGCTGGGCAATCTCTTCAATTCGGAGATCGTGGGGTACGCGACCGATGCGCCGTGGGGCTTCAAATTCGTGCGGCTCTACCGCGATCTGCCGCTCGATGCGGTTCCGGTGCAGCACCCGACGCAGCTTTACGAGGCGCTGTGCTACGTGGTGACGTTCGGGGTGCTGTGGTGGCTCTACTACCGGCGCGGTATGGGCGTGCGGCGTCCGGGGCTGCTGTTCGGCGTGGGGTTGATCGGGGTCTTCCTGACGCGTTTCCTGATCGAGTTCATCAAGGAGGATCAGGAGGCTTTCGAGCAGGGCATGCTGCTCAATATGGGGCAGTTGCTCAGTATCCCCTTCATCATTTTCGGTGTATACATGATCTGGCGGGCGTTGTCGCGTCCCGCCGCAGAGGTGAAATATGGTCGCAGAGGTAAATAAGATCATCGCCGGCGAACTGCTCGGTCACCGTGCCGTCACGATCTCCGGCGTGGGTACGCTCTATGTGGCGCACCGCGGTGCCCGCCGCCTGTCGCGGCGGCAGATCGCGGCGCCGCGCAACGAAGTCGAGTTCCGTTCGTCGGAGGACGGGGTCGCGCTCGCGGAGCTGATACGTCGTGCCGCGGGGTGCGACGCGGCGCAGGCTCAGGCGATTTTCGAGCGCTGGCTGGCGAAGACGCGCACCGGCGAGGTGCTGACCCTCGAGGGGATCGGCACGCTGCATCATCATGCTTTTACGGCCGATCCGGCTTTCGCTGCGCGGTTGAATCCGGCGGGCGATGACGTGGTGACGTTGCAGCCCCGCATGAACCGGTTCGTGGTGGCGGTTGCCGTGGCCGCCGTTGCGGTGGCGGTCGGCGTGTTCGGATATATCGAATTCGGCCCCAAATCCGTCGCACGTCTTATCCCGCGTTCGGAGCGCATGCAGCCGCGCCGTTCGGAAGTCATAGAAGAGAAGAATGTTCCCGCTCCGGTG
>USBO01000182.1 GCA_900552955.1 uncultured Alistipes sp. | reverse complement strand
TGCCCAGACCGTCGGCAGGCTCAGCGCGTGCAGCGCCGTGTGCCCCAGCCGCCGGGCCAGCAGGTCGAGGGCCCAACTGCGGGCGTAGTCGTCGTAGCGTTCGGCGACGGCGCGCAGCCGCCGGCCGACGGCCTCGGGCGTGGCGGCGGCGCCCGCTTCGATCGCATCGAGCAGGCGTTCCATGCTGGAGCGGGGAATGTATTGGCCCGCAGCGTCGATCCATGCACCGCGGCCGTCGCACGCGGGATCGTCGGTGCCGCGCCCGAGCAGGTCGCCGAGCGTCGCCGCGAGGGCCAGTTCGTAGCGTTGCAGGCCGCGGCGCAGGCCCGTGAGCTTGATGTGGACGGAGTTGTGGATGAAGTTCTGGGCGTCGGGGTTGCTCTCGTAGAGCCGTTCGAGTGTTTCGAGGCCGGCGGCGAGGGCGTTGCCCACGAAGGGGTTCCACGTCTCGAAATTGATGAGGTCGCGTCTGACGCTGCGCCGGTCGCGCTGGCGCCACTTCCCGATGTCGCGCACCGTGCCGTAACTCGACAGATTGGCCCCGGGCAGCAGCGCCGAACGCCCCTCCTGCTCCAGCAGGTAGGAGAAGGGGAAGACCGAGGTGTCGTGATGGTGCGTGTGGCGGCCCATAATCATCGTGTAGACCCCCTCGACGGCGGGTGCCATGACGTAGGCGCCGCTGGCGAACTTGCAGCCGCGCCGGTGGACGGCCTGGTGGACGGCGCCGCACTTGAAGAGGTGGTTGCTCTGGTTGGTGCCGCTGCCGGCATTGAAGAACGAGAACATGCCGGCGATGAGCAGCGACGATTTGTGGTGCGAGACGGTGTAGGGGCCTGCGAAGATCGAGACCGCCTCGCCGTTCTCGCAGTGCGAGTTGGCGAAAAACAGGGAGTCGGAGGCCGTGTAACCGCGGTCGAAGATGCAGCGCTCGCCCACGAAGCAGCGTTCGATGAGCGAGCCGTTGTCGATGCGGGCGTGTTCGGCCGTGACGAAGTCGTAGGCCTTGACGTCGATGCCGATGCGCGAAAAGTCGCCCACCGTGCCGTTGGAGAGCACCGAGATCCCTTCGAGCGTTGCACCGTCGCCGATGCGCACGTCGCGCAGCAGCCGGCAGTCCGTGATGCGGCAGTCGCGGCCGATGCTCCCCTGCGCCGAGCGTGCCGCGTCGGCCGCCCGCTGTGCCATGCGGTCGAGCGCGGCCACGAGCGCCGGACGGTGGCGGTAGAGCGCAGCGATGTAGGCGATCTGAGCGGTCAGACCGTCGTAGATGCGCACCGTGCGGCCGCCGTTTTCGTTCATGACGGCCACTTCGGTACCGTTGCCGAAGGTGCTTTCGCCGCGACACTCCAGACGGGGCACCTGTTCGATGAGCGTTCCGGCGCCGATATCGTAGTTGCGCACCGAGGCATGGCGGATGCGCACGCCCGGGCCGAGGCGGATGCGGCCGCCGAGCCGCGCGCCGCACAGTTGCGAGGGGGCGAAATCCTCCGCCACCTCGACCGTCGACCAGTCGTCGGCCGTCGAACCGCCGGCTTCGAGCGCGGCGATCTCGTCGGAGGTCAGGGGTCTGTATGCGTCCATCTGCGTCATGCTTTCCAACCTACAAATATAGTGATTTTAGGATGAGTTTTTCAAGGGATGGGCGATTTTCACCCGTCGCGTGCCGCATTGCAGCTCGGCCGTGCCGTTGCGGAACGGTTTCACGGCGTCGCAGGGCGGACAGTGCAGCACCGTGCGCCCCGCCGTGTCGATGAAGTGCCACCGTCCGGCGAGCGCCACGGCCGCCAGCCCCTCGCTGAAGTCGAACCCGTTGTCCCACACGGGCGGCAGGACGAAGCGTCCGCCTGCGCGGAAGCCCCAGCGGCCGTCGCAGACGGCCAGTTCGGGCGGGATGGCGGTCGGTTCGGCCCTTTGCAGCCGCCATGCGAAGAGCGGGGCGGCCTGCGGAATCCGCAGCGCGGGCGAGCGGAGCAGTTGCGCCGTGCGGTAGCCCACGGCGTCGCCGCGGCGGGCCATTCCGTCGAGAATCTCGCGGTAAGCCTCGCTGCGCCCCTCGACGACGGCCTGCGGGTCGAGCACCAGCCCTTCGGCGGGGTGGCGCGCGAGCAGCGTGGGGTCGTGCGCCGCGGCGTGGAGCACGGTGGCGATCAGCGCCGCCGGATAGTCGTCGAGCGCCGCGTCAAAGTCCGCCTCCGTGCGCGACGGGTGCTGGAAGGCGCGTGTGCCCAGTTCGGGGCTGCGGCAGCCGCGGAATTCGGGCAGAAACATCGCGTCGAAGTCGATCGGGCGGAGCCGCTGTCCGTCCCAGATCAGGTTGTCGGGCTTCAGATCGCCGTGGGCCCATTCGGCCGGGAGCAGATGCGCTGCCAGCGTGTCGAACGCGTCGGCGAGGCGTGCGATCAGCGCGCCGTCCGCCTCGGCGGCGGCACGGTCGAGCGTGCGGGTGAGCGACTCGCCCTCGATCCAGTCGTCCACGACGATGTCCGTCCAGACGCCCTCCGACGGCGAGGTGTAGAGAAAGAGCTCCGCGGGGCGGAACCGCTCGCCGTAGATCGCCCGAAGGTGCGGCTGCGGCCGCGTGTAGCATTTGAGCAGGCGGTCGCGGCCGCCGAGCCGGATGCGGAAGACCACCGAGCTGTTGCCCGTGTGGAAGACGGGCGAGCCGTCGGCCGTGCGGCAGACGTCGATCTCTCCCAGCGTGCGGGTCAGGCCGCGGGAGTTGAGCACCGATTCGAGGTATTGGGTGACGGTGAAGCGCACAGTCGGGGTCGTCTTTGCATTAAAAAAGGCC
>USBO01000181.1 GCA_900552955.1 uncultured Alistipes sp. | reverse complement strand
CTTAGCTGATTATTGTTGTTCCTTCGAGAGTTTACCGGACTGTCAGATCGAATAATGCAGCTATCCGAAAAAAAGGATATTTCCAATGCTCAAAGATACGATGCCGCTTCCGAAAATGCAATAATTAATTGCAGTTTTTCATCCGCTCCGCCCGCAGCCGGCGGAATTTGCCCCGGCAGGGGGCGAACCTACGCGCAAAATCGTTACATTTGTCGCACAGAAACACGTACGGACATGGAAAAAATCGCACTCCCGACCCGCAACGGCGCGGTGGACGACCACTTCGGCCATTGCGAATGCTTCACGATCTTCACACTCGACGCCGGGCGCCGCATCGTCGACCGCCGGACGCTGCCCGCCCCGGAGGGCTGCGGCTGCAAATCGGACATCGCGCCCCGACTGCGTCAAGCGGGCGTGCGCACGATGCTCGCAGGCAACATGGGCGACGGGGCGAAAAACGTCCTGCAACGCAACGGCATCGCCGTCGTGCGCGGCTGCCACGGGCAGGTCGGGGAGGTCGTCGCGGCCTATCTGGACGGCAGGATCGCCGACTCGGGCGACGCCTGCGCGCATCATCACGAGGGCGGCTGCCCCGAACACGGAGCGGCGGGCTGGCACCTCGCCGAGTGACGCCCGGCGCAGCGCGGGCGGACGCGAACGCAAATTTTCGCCGAATGTCCGTTTTCCGGAAAATTCTTCGTACTTTTGCATCGCCGAGAGTTCCGACGACGGAGCGGTTCGCCCGCTCCGCACGGATGAAAAGGGAATCGGGTGCAAGTCCCGAACAGTTCCCGCTGCTGTAAATTCCGGCATCCCGCCCCCCCCGGGACGGATGCACACCGCGACACGCTTCGGCCACTGGTTTCGATCGGGAAGGCGTCGCGGAAGGGATGAGTCAGAAGACCTGCTTTCGGCCCGAAAAGACGGATTCACGCCTGCGGGGTACGGGCCGGAAGCCGAAGGCGCACGTCGTCGCGCCGCTTGCTCCCGCACCGATTCGCTCCCGCCGCCGCGTTCCGTCGTCCGACACGAAAACACGTACGACGATGATGATACGACAGGTAATCTCAGCGGCCGCATGGAGCGCCGCAATGCTGCTGGCGGGCTGCGAAAGTTCGGAGCCGGCCGAGAAAGAGCGGTTCGACACGGGCGGCAGCGCGGGGGTGTTCTGCCTCTGCGAGGGCAACATGAACGCAGGCAACGCCACCCTCTCCTACTACGATCCCGAGGCGCGCAAGGTGCAGAACGAGGTCTTCTACCGCGCCAACGGCGCCAAGCTGGGCGACGTGGCGCAGTCGGTTCATCTGCGCGACGGGCGGCTCTTCATCCCGATGGACAACTCGGGCGTGATCTGGGCCGTGAACGCCGACACGTTCCGCGTGGAGGGCAAGATCGAGGCAGCGGGCAGCCAGCGGCCCGATCCCGACAACCACATCGTCGCACCGCGCTACATCCACTTCCTGAGCGACACGAAGGCCTACGTGACCGACCTGTTCAGCCCCTACATCACCATCTTCGACCCCAGCACCTGCAAGGTGACGGGCGCCATCCCCACCGGACAGACCGCCTCGACGGGCAGCTACAACTCCACGGAGCAGATGGCGCAGTACGGCCGGTGGGTGTTCGTCAACTGCTGGTCGTACAGCAACAAGATTCTGGTCATCGACTCCGAGCGGGACGAGGTGGTGCACCAGATCGAGCTGCGGAGCATCCAGCCCAACTCGCTGGCCGTGGACTGCAACGGCAAGCTCTGGGCGCTGACCGACGGCGGCTACGCCGGCAGCGCGTACGGGCAGACCGAGCCCTGTCTCTACCGCATCGACGCCGCGACGTGGGGCGTCGAACGCGAATTCGTCTTCGACAAGGAGGAAAACCCGTCGGAGCTCTGCATCAACGGCACGGGCGACACGCTCTACTTCATCAACGACGGCATCTGCAAGATGTCGGTCACGGCCGCCCACGCCCCCGTCGCGCCGCTGATTCCCAACGAGCGGCGCCACCAGATATACGGACTGGCGGTCGACCCCGCGAGCGGCGAAATCTACGTGGGCGATGCCATCGACTTCGAGCAGCCCGGGGTGGTCTACCGCTACCGCGACACGGGCAGCAGCGCCGAACTCGTCGATTCGTTCGGCGTGGGGATGCTGCCCAGCGCCTTCGCATTCAAAAAATAGGAACCCGCCATGAGAAAGTGCATTTTCCTGCTCGCCGCGCTGCTGGCCGCCTGCGGCGGGGATGAACGACAGACCGACGTATCGGCGCTGCTGCCCGCCATTACGCAGCAGGAGGCCAACGCCCGCTACCGCGTGAAGGCAGGGCGGGAACTGGTGATCGCTCCGAGCTACACCAACGCCGAGGGGGCGCGTTTCACATGGACGTGCGACGGCCAGACGGTCTGCCGCGAAGCCGCCTACACCTTCCGGCGCGACGTGCCCGGGCTCTACTACCTCTCGCTGCGCGTGGAGAACGACCACGGCGCCGCCGAGGACGAGCTGCGCGTGCGGGTCGATGCGCTCGAAGCGCCCTGCATCACGCTCGTCGAGCCGGTGGGCGGCTTCGTCGTCGCGGCCGACGCCGAGCTGCGGCTCGCGCCCGTCGTCGAGAACGGCGGCACGGCCCGCTTCCGCTGGACGGTCGACGGCCGCACGGTCTGCGAGGAGGCGGAATACACCTTCCGGCAGCGCGAATGCGGGCGTTACGAGCTCACGTTCGGCGCCGTGAACGACGACGGGGAGGATTCGATCGCGTTCGGCGTCGAGGTGCTCGCACCGGAGCGGATGCCCTTCGCGTGGGAGTTCCCGCAGACCGTCTACAACGTCGCGCTGGGCCGCACGATCCGGCTCAAGGCGTGGAAC
>USBO01000180.1 GCA_900552955.1 uncultured Alistipes sp. | reverse complement strand
TTCGAAAACCACCGCACGGGCTACCAGTCCACGAAGCTGGCCAAGCTGGACATACTGCTCAACGGCGAACCGGTCGATGCGCTCTCGTCGCTCATCTACGCCGACCACGCCTACGACTTCGGCCGCAAGATGTGCGAGAAGCTCAAGGAGCTGATCCCGCGCCAGCAGTTCGACATCGCCATCCAAGCGGCCATCGGCGCCAAGATCATCGCCCGCGAGACGGTGAAGGCCGTGCGCAAGGATGTGACGGCCAAGTGCTACGGCGGCGACATCTCGCGCAAACGCAAGCTGCTCGAAAAGCAGAAGGCGGGCAAGAAGCGCATGCGCCAGATCGGACAGGTGCAGGTGCCGCAGTCGGCCTTCCTCGCCGTGCTGAAAATGGACTGACCGGCCGCCGGCCGCAGCGCCGGAGCGAGGCCATAAACATGCCTTCACCATGAAGAAAACGATCATCGACCTCTTCGAGGACTCCGTCGGCAAATACGGCGCGAAGACCTTCCTGCTCGAAAAGCGCCACGGCAAATTCGAGCCGACGACCTATGCCGAAACCCGCGAGCAGGCGCTCGAAGCGGGCGCCGGGCTGGCTGCCGCAGGCATCCGCACGGGCGACAAGGTGGCCATACTGGCCGAAGGCAGCAACGCATGGATCGTCTCCGAACTGGGGCTCTTCTACGCCGGCGCCGTCAGCGTGCCGCTCTCGGTGAAGCTCGAAGAGTCGAACGACCTGCTCTTCCGGCTGCGGCACGCCGAGGTCAGGGCGCTCTTCGTGTCGAAACACCAACTCCCCAAGATCCGCCGCATCCGCGCCGAGCTGCCGCAGCTCGAACTCATCGTCGTGTTCGGCCATATCCCGCTCGAAGCGGGCGAAATGGCCTACGGAATGCTCCGAAAGCGCGGCCGCGACCACCTCGCCGAGCATCGGGAGGAGTTTCTGACCATCGGGCAGGCGCTCCGCAACGACGACTACGCCACGATCACCTACACCTCCGGCACGACGGCCGACCCCAAAGGCGTGATCCTCACGCACCGCAACTACACGGCCAACGTCGAACAGTCGCTCACGCGCATCGACATCCCGTCGTCGTACCGCACGCTCATCATCCTGCCGCTCGACCACTGCTTCGCACACGTCGTGGGCTTCTACATCATGATCGCCTGCGGCGCCACGGTAGCCACCGTGCAGGTCGGCCGCACGCCGATGGAGACGCTCAAGAACATACCGGTCAACATCCGCGAGGTGCGGCCGCACTTCCTCCTGTCGGTGCCGGCGCTGGCCAAGAATTTCCGCAAGAGCATCGAATCGTCGATCCGCGCCAAAGGCCGCATGACCGAGGGGTTATTCCGGCTGGCGTTGAAGACCGCCTACGTCTATAACGGCGACGGCTACCGCCGCGGACGCGGCTGGCGGTGCCTCCTGCGCCCTGCCGTGGCGCTCTTCGACGGGCTGCTCTTCCGCAAGGTGCGCAAAGCCTTCGGCGGCGAGCTGCGTTTCTTCGTGGGCGGGGGAGCGCTGCTCGACACGGAGTTGCAGCGTTTCTTCTATGCCGTGGGGATGCCCATGTTTCAAGGCTACGGCCTGTCGGAAGCGACGCCCGTCATCTCGACCAACTCGCCCAAGCCGCGCAAATGCCGTTTCGGCTCGTCGGGCACCCTCGTGCAGCCGCTCGACTGCCGCATCCTCGACGAGGAGGGGCGCGAGATGCCCCGCGGGCAGAAGGGCGAAATCGTCATCCGCGGCGAAAACGTCATGGCCGGCTACTGGAAGAATCCCGAGGCGACGGCCGACACCGTGCGCGACGGCTGGCTCCACACGGGCGACATGGGCTATCTGACCGACGACGGGTTCCTCTACGTGCTGGGGCGTTTCAAGAGCCTGCTGATCTCCTCCGACGGCGAGAAATACAGCCCCGAGGGGATGGAGGAGGCGATCGCCGACGCCTCGCGGCTGATCGATCAGCTTATCGTCCACAACAACCAGAATCCCTATACGGTCGCCATCGTCGTGCCCAACCGCGACGAGCTGCGCCGACGCGCACAGTCCGTGGCCATGATCCGGCCGCCCTGGCGCGAGCGATCATGGGCGAGATCGACGCCTTCCGCACGGGCGGCCTCCACGGCGGCGAGTTCCCCGACCGCTGGCTGCCGTCGGCCGCAGCCATCGTCGACGAGGCGTTCACCGAGCAGAACGGATTGGTCAACAGCACGATGAAGGTCGTGCGCAGCAGGGTGGAGGAGCACTTCCGCGACCGGATCGATGCGCTCTACACCCCCGAAGGCAAGCGTCCCGACAGCCCGCAAAACCTCGCTTCGCTGAAAAAACTGCTGGAATAAACCCGTTGCCGCAGGGCGAATCGGGGGCCGTCGAGAGTTCGTCCCTCGGCACCCTCTACATCTCGCGCAGGACAGGCAGCGGCGGAAGAGAGGACCCCTGCACAACACGAAAAAGCCTTACATATCGACGATATGTAAGGCTTTTTGCTCTCTGCCGCACGCTCTGTCAAGCGTCTCGTGAGCGGGAAACGGGATTCGAACCCGCGACCCTCAGCTTGGGAAGCTGATGCTCTACCCCTGAGCTACTCCCGCATGAATCTTCGCTGCGACGGGATTATCTCCCGAAAGCAGGACAAAAGTAATAAAAAAACGGCAAACCTCCAACAGGATTCTCTTTTTTCTGAGGAGATACCTGAAAATCGTTCCCGTCGGACAGCGTTGTCATTCAGCGGAGAGCGGCAGCCGCAATCCCCGAAATCCTCGAGGATGCCGCTTTCATTCAATCCGTTTCCATCTGCGATTCGGGCGCTTACGACCGGTGTAAGGCTCTTCGGAATAGGAGATGCGACGCACAACGCCGATAAAGAACTCCTCGGGCACG
>USBO01000179.1 GCA_900552955.1 uncultured Alistipes sp. | reverse complement strand
GCCGGCCTGTACGTTGGGCAGGATGCCGTGCGAGGAGTAGGTCAGCGCCACCGGAATCTCGAAATCGACGTCCCGATGGGTATAGAGCGGAATGTCGGCCCGCACCGTACCCGTATAGAGCGACGGCTTGGAAGGCCCGTATTTCATGAACATCCACGATTCGGCCGGTGCCACGTTCAGATGTTCGTAGGAGACCGGATAGACCGTCTCTGAATTCTGGGCGCAAACCATCGTCCTACGACTCGGCAAAAGCACCGAAAGCAACAAAGCAACAATAAGTTTCTTTTTCATATCTTATGCGTAATTTGTCTCACAGGGCGATTTTAGGAACAGCCATCTCTTCAGCAAATTTAAGCAATGATTTAGGCAGAACTCCCCGCAAATAAGGATTCTTCGCACACTCAGACGAAATATAAACAGCTGATAATCAACAGATATTGAAAGTATTTTATCGACAGCGCCCTTACCAGAAGTTACGAACCAGACAATCAGAACATTATCGCATCCCGGCGAAGGCGTCCGTAAGAACATCGGAACCCGAAATGCGAACGAGAACGTAAAATACGGTAGAACAGATTATTGAATTCGCCGATACGATCTCGGCGAATGCAATTGCATTCGGATCAATACGATAATATGGAGAAATGCCGGCCTTTTCCGGCCTGCCGGCCAGAGCGCTCAGCTACGAAAGGTGCGTGGCGGCACTCCCGTTCGCCTTGCGGATCACGGTCTGCCTCAGCACAGATGGGGACGTCATTTCGCGTTGCGGAAAGCCACCGGCGAACTTCCCGTATGACGTTTGAAGTAACGCCCCAGATAGGACTGGTCGGGGAAGTGCATCCGGTCGGCGATCTGCTGCAACGTGAGGTCGGAGAACATGAGCATCAGTTTGATTTCGTGCACGATCCACTTGTCGATCGTCTCCTTCGGAGTCTCGCCCGTCAGCGTGCGCGTCACCGAGGCGAGGTAACTCATCGAAATGCAGAGTTTTTCGGCATAGAAAGCGACGTCGCGCCGCTCGATGAAATGGCCGGCCACCAGCTTGACGAACCGGTCATAGAGCTCCCGCTTGCGATGCGATCCCGTTTCCTGATCCCGAATGTGGCTCCGCCGCACCTTGTCGCAGATGTTGAGCAGAATGTGCCGCATCAGCAGGTACATGATCTGCGAACGATAGATGTTCTGCGTGTCGTCGCCGGCCGCCAGCACCACGGCATAGAGATTCCGCACCCGCTCGGCAGCCGCGCCGTCGTGGCGGATCGCCGGATGGCTTTCGAGATAGTGGAAACACTCGGCATCGAGCCGCTGCATCGCCCCGTCGAACACCTGGAGGCTCGACGCGTAGAAGATCACACGGAAATCGGCGCTCGCCTCTACCAGCATGAAGACCGTATCGGGCAGCAGCACCGCCTCCGTGTCGCATCCGATCCGGTGCTCCTGCATCCCGATCGACAGCACCGCACGCCCCGCCGTGCAGAGAAACACGGCGCCGCCGTTGACCCGCACGGGGCGTTTGAGCAGCGCCGACAGATTCGTCTCCGCGACCGAAAAAGACTGTTCGTCGGACAACAGCAAATCTATCATACACTCTTTTTTGACATAGAAGACGATACAAATATAACCATATTTCGTGTAAAATGCCAGTATCGGTTCACGTTTTGAAAAATAGCGTCCATTTTTTGAACCCGAATGATCGGCAAATTTTTCCTACCTTTGGGCCGATAAAAAAGGAAGTACGAAAGATGAAAAAACACTCGATTTTCGCAGCGGCGCTCGCCGGCTGCTTTTTCATGGTGGGCTGTCAGGAGACGCCCACACAGGCTCCCAGTCCGGAATACGAAGTGCTGACGGTGGCTCAGGCCGACCGCACCGTTCCGGTAGATTATTCCGCAACGATCCGCGGACGTCAGGACATCGCCGTCTACGCACAGGTATCGGGCAAGATCGCACAGGTGCGCGTCAACGAAGGGCAGCGCGTCCGCAGCGGGCAGACGCTCTTCGTCATCGATCAGGTGCCCTATAAAGCCGCTTTGCAGACGGCCGAGGCCAACGTCGCCGCCGCCAAGGCAGGTGTGGCCACCGCCCAACTGACCTACGACAGCAAGAAGGAGCTTTTCGCCCGCAACGTCGTTTCGCAGTTCGACCTCTCGACGGCCGAGAACCAACTGCTGACGGCCAAAGCACAACTCGCTCAGGCCGAAGCGCAGCGCGTGAACGCAGCCAACAATCTCTCCTACACGGTGGTCGCCAGTCCTTCGGACGGCGTGGTGGGAACGCTCCCCTACAAGATCGGTGCTCTGGTCGGCCCCTCGACCCCGCAACCGCTGACGACCGTCTCGGACAACTCCGAGATGTACGTCTACTTCTCAATGACCGAGAACCAGCTGCTGAATCTGGCACGCGAATACGGCACGATCGACAACACGCTCAAAAACCTGCCCGACGTGCAGCTGCGGCTCAACGACGGCACGATCTACGACGCGACCGGACGCATCGAATCCATCAGCGGCGTGATCGACCCTTCGACGGGTTCCGTGCAGCTCCGTGCGGCATTCCCCAACACGGCGGGCCTGCTCCACAGCGGCGGCTCGGGCAACGTCGTACTGCCCCACACCCGCCGGCAGCGCATCGTCATCCCGCAGGACGCCACCTTCGAACTGCAGGACAAGGTATATGTATATAAGGTAATCGACGGCAAAGCCACGTCGGCGCAGATCTCCGTGGACAAAATTTCGAACGGCAAGGAGTACATCGTCAATTCGGGATTGGTTCCCGGCGACGTCATCGTCGCCGAAGGCGTCGGTCTGATGCGCGAAGGCACCCCCATCCGGCCCAAAGGCCAGCGGCCGGCCGACCGCGCGACGGCTCAACCCGAAACCGCAAAGGAGGAATAAACCATGACACTCAAGCATTTTATCGAACGACCCGTCCTGGCGTCGGTCATCTCCATTGTCATCG
>USBO01000178.1 GCA_900552955.1 uncultured Alistipes sp. | reverse complement strand
TTCGGCCCAGCGGGCGTCGACCCGGGTCACCGTCGCGGGCGAGGCGACGGCCACATTGGGGAACCGCGCGGGGCATCCCGCCGCCCCCGGGCGTTTGCTGCGGGCGTCGAGCACGGCGATACCGCCGACGAGCGACAGGTCGCGCCGCGGATCGCTGTCGGCCGCCGCCAGCCACAGCAGCTCCTCGCCCGTCAGCCCCTCGGCTTCACGGTCGAGGAGCACGGCCAGTTTCACGCCCTGCACGGGATTGCGTCCGAAGAACGCCGCCGCATCGACCCGCTCCGTCGCGCGGTCGGCGAAGAGCGCCAGCACGCGCCACGACGCGGCCCAGTCGGTCGCCGCGGCCGCCACGCCGCCGCACGGCTCGAAACGCGCGGGAAGGTGCAGCGGCTCCTCCGCGCGGGCCGCAGCCTGCGTGAGGTCGAGGGCCAGCTTGCCGCCGAAGCCCGCCGTCGCCGTCGCATGGTCGAGCACGTCGAGCACCCCCTCGGCCGCGACGAGGTCGCGCGTCGGGTCGGCCTTGCGCACGAGCGCCGCCAGCACCTCCGTGTCGCGGATCGCAGCGCCGGCACCGGCCACGACAAGGTATTTGTTGAACATCATCTGTCCCGCACCCCACAGCGCCTGCGCCACCTTGTGCGCCTGCCCCGCGTAGCGCCGCTCGATCGAGACGACGGCCAGATTATGCGCCGTGCCGGCCGTCGGCATCCACAGGTCGCGCACCTCGGGCTGCACGGCCAGCCGGATCGGCGCCAGAAAGATCCGCTCGGTCGCCCGGGCGATGCAGGCATCCTCCTCGGGCGGCACGCCCACCACCGTCGCGGGATAAAGGGCGTCGCGCCGGTGCGTGACGGCCGTCACGTGGAAGCGGGGATAGCGATCCTCGAGCGAGTAGAACCCCGTGTGGTCGCCGAACGGCCCCTCGACGGCCGGCTCCTCCGCCGGATCGACATAGCCTTCGATGACGAAGTCGCAGTCGGCCGGCACCTCGATCGCGCAGGTCAGGCAGCGCACCAGCTCGACGGGACGCCGGCGCAGGAAGCCCGCCAGCAGGTATTCGTCCATGTTGTCGGGCATCGGCGCCGTGGCGGCATAGGTGTAGACGGGATCGCCGCCCAGCGCGACGGCCACGGGCATGCGCCGCCCCTGCCGCCGATAGCCGTCGAAGTGGCGCGCGCCGGTCTTGTGCACGTGCCAGTGCATTCCCGTGGTGCAGTCGTCGAAGACTTGCATACGGTACATCCCCACGTTGCGCACGCCCGTCTCGGGGTCGAGCGTGTGCACCATCGGCAGCGTGACGAACCGCCCGCCATCCTCCGGCCAGCACTTGAGCACCGGCAGCAGCGAGAGCCGTGCCGCGTCGCCGCGCAGCACCACCTCCTGGCAGGCGCCGCGGCCGCGCCGGCTGCGTGGCATCCAGCGCGCCATCTCGCCTAACAGGGGCAGCATCCGCAGCTTCTCCCACAGCGTCGTCTTGGGCGTCGTCACCGTACGCAGCAGTTCGTCGATGCGCTGCGTCAGCTCGTCGAGCGACTCCGCGCCCAGCGCCAGCGCCATACGGCGCTCGGAGCCCATGAGGTTGGTCACCACCGGAAAGGCCGTGCCCGTGCGTTCGAACAGGAGCGCCTTGCCGCCATCGGGCTGCTTGGCCATGCGGTCGGTCAGCTCGGCAATCTCCTCCACGGGCGATACCTCGGCGGCGACGCGCACCAGCTCGCCTTCGCGTTCGAGCCGTGCGACGAATTCGCGCAGATTGTTATAGGCCATGATTCAACGTTTACAGTCGGGTTTGCGGCACCGCCGTCATCCGCGGTGCAGTCAAAGGTACGAATTTCGATCCGATTCTCCAACGAACGCAACCGGAGAGCCCCCGTCAAAGGAGACCCTCCGGTCGTTCATGCGGTCGGGCGGGCAGCCCGAAACCGCTCAGAGGAACGGATCACTCGCCCATCAGGATTTCGAGAATCTTGATGGCGGCCGTCGCAATCGGCGTACCGGGGCCGAAGATGGCCGCCGCGCCGTCGCGGTACAACTCGTCGTAGTCCTGCGCCGGAATGACGCCGCCCACGATCACCACGATATCCTCGCGGCCCAGCTTCTTGAGCTCGGCGATGATCTGCGGCACGAGCGTCAGGTGACCCGCCGCCAGCGACGAAACGCCCACCACGTGCACGTCGTTCTCCACGGCCTGCTTGGCAGCCTCGGCCGGCGTCTGGAACAGCGGGCCCATGTCGACGTCGAAGCCGATGTCGGCATATCCCGTCGCCACGACCTTCGCGCCGCGGTCGTGGCCGTCCTGACCGAGCTTGGCGATCATCACGCGCGGCTGACGGCCCTCCTTTTTGGCGAACTCGGCGCACAGCGCCTTCGCCTTCTCGAATTGCGTATCGTTTTTCACTTCCGAACTGTAAACACCTGAAATCGAACGAATCACTGCCTTGTAACGGCCCACGACGACCTCGCAGGCATCCGAGATCTCGCCCAGCGTGGCGCGCACCTTCGCCGCCTCGACGGCCAGCTCCAGCAGGTTGCCCTGCTTGGTCCTGACACACTCGGTGATGGCGGCCAGCGCCTTCTGCACGGCAGCCTCGTCGCGCGATGCGCGCAGCTCCTTCAGCCGTTTGATCTGGCTCTCACGCACGGCCGTGTTGTCCACCGCGAGAATGTGGATCGGGGCCTCCTTCTCCATGCGCATCTTCGGGATGCCGGTCTCGATGGCCTTGGCCATACCGCCCAGCTTCTCGACCTCCTCGATATGCGCCCAAGCCTTCTGCGCAATCTCCTCGGTGAGGCTCTCCACGTAGTAGGAGCCTGCCCACGGGTCGACCTGACGGCAGACGTTGGTCTCCTCCTGGATGTAGATCTGAGTGTTGCGGGCGATACGCGCCGAGAAGTCAGTCGGCAGAGCGATCGCCTCGTCGAGCGCGTTGGTGTGCAGCGACTGGGTGTGACCCAGCGCGGCGCCCATCGCCTC
>USBO01000177.1 GCA_900552955.1 uncultured Alistipes sp. | reverse complement strand
GACGAGCATGTCGGCCATCGGGCAGTTGGGGGCCGTGAGCGTCATGCGGATCGCGGCCGTGCCGTCGGGAGTGTAGTCGATTTCGTAGATGAGCCCCAGATCGTAGATGTTGACCGGAATCTCGGGATCATAGATATTCTTGAGCGTGAGGACGATGTTCTTTTCGACGTCGAGTATCTCTTCGGGTGTCATAGCTTTCGTGATTTGGATTGGAGGCTTGCGGCCGGCGGAGTCAACGGTTCGTCTCGGACTCTTTTTCGAAAGCCAGCGCGTAGAGCCGCATCTGTTTGAGCATCGCCAGCAGGCCGTTGGAGCGCGTCGGCGACAGATACTCCTTCAGGCCGATGGCATCGATGAAGTAGAGGTCGGTCGAGCGGATCTCCTGCGGCGTTCGGCCGTCGAGCACGCGGATGAGCAGCGCGATGATCCCTTTGGTGATGATTGCGTCGCTGTCGGCCGTGTAGTAGACCTTGCCGTCGTCGAACCGCGCGTCGATCCAGACCCGCGACTGACAGCCCTCGATGAGGTATCGGTCGGTGCGGTGCGCCGCGTCGATGGGCGGCAGCGAATCGCTCAGTTCGATCAGATAGTCGTATTTGTCGAGCCAGTCGTCGAAGACCGAGAACTCGTCGATGATTTCGTCCTGAATCTTATCCATTGCTTTCCTTCTATTTTCTGAATTCTTCCAAAACCGTGCCCTCCGAAGCCGCCGGCTCGGGGATGCCGAGCAGGTAGGCCAGCGTCGGGGCGACGGAGGTCATGTCGACGCTGCGTCCCACCCGTCGGGCGGGGATGCCGCCGCCGTAGAGGATGAGCGGCACGGTGGTGTCGTAGCCGTACATCGACCCCGATTTCGACCGCACGCCGGCGCGCTCCTCGATGCATCCGGGCATGAGGTTGACCACCACGTCGCCCGAACGGCGAGGGTAGAAGCTGTTCTGCATCTTCTCGCCGTAGCCGCTGCCGAAGTAGCTCGACCGCATGGCCGTCGACGACAGGGCGTGCGACACGCCGCGGAACTGCATGGCGAAGGTCGCCGCCTCGTTCTGAATGGCGGCCAGATCGAGCCCCTTGTTGTAGATGAGCGTATGGTTGAGGTAGAGGTTGTTGTCCTCGTAGTCGACGACCCACTCCCCGGGTCCGTGCTGGGCGCAGAGGAAGCTGTTGACGATCACCTGAAACTGTGCGGCGTTGAAGCGGTCGCGCTCGAAGACGCCGGCGTCGTAGGAGGGGCTGGTGCCGTGGTCGGAGGTGAGCACCACGACCGCCTGCTCGGGAGGAATCTGCGCGTAGAGGTAGCTCAGGAACTGCGCCAGCTCGTCGTCAAGCCGGTAGTACATATCCTCCATCTCGACCGATTCGGGGCCGTAGCACTCGGCGATGCGGCGCGGGGCGTCGAGGCAGATGGTCAGCAGGTCGGGCGCCGCGTCCTTGCCCAGCCGCATCTGCGTGAGCAGTTGTGTGGCGAAGGCCAGCGTGACGGCATTGCCCGACGGCGAATAGAGCATCCGGTCGATGCCGGCGGGGACGTTCGGTGCGAAGTTTTCGGGTTCAGCCGTCGCCGTCCGGTGACGTTTGCGGCGCAGATGCTCGGGCTTGTTGAGCCCGACGACCGTGCGCTGCGCGTTGCGGTAGCGGTCGCGGGGATATTTCAGCTCCCATGCGAAGGGGATGTAGCCCAGAATCTCGCGGCCGACGTTGTATTTCTGCACCCATGCGGGCAGCGCATCGGCATAGAACGACGACGTGACCCAGTTGGCGCGCGGCGCGTCCATCCAGAAGACGTTGCGCGTGTATCCGCCCGCCACCACGGCCGAGACGGGGTCGAGCGCCACGGTGGCCGCAATGCTCTTCGGCGAGCTCTGCTGAAGGCTCTCGCCCAGCGTCGGCGCCACCAGATTGCGGGGCGAGCAGTCGCCAACTCCGGCGTCGCAGTCGATGCCCATCGCCGTGCGGTCCTTGACGAGCTCCACCACGTCGTTGTTCACGTAGTCGATCCAGCGTTCGGCGACGATGCCGTGCACCGAGGGGTTGGCGCCCGTGGTGAGGGTGGCCAGCGAGACCGGCGTCGAGGTATGCAGATAGTCGTAATGGCTTTCGGGGTAGAAGGTTCCGCCGCCCGTCAGACGCCGGAAACCGTCGTCGGAGAAGTTGCCGGCATAGCGGTCGAGGTCTTCGGCGCGCATCGAGCTGACGACGATCTGGACGACGAGCCGGGGCGGCTCGGCCGCCGTGGCGCACAGGGTCGTGAGCAGCGCGAGAGGCAGGATATATCGGAATTTCATCATAGCATCCATATGAACGACAAATTTAGGAATTAATTTCGATACGGCGGTGAAAAAACGCCGTTTCTTCGGTGAAATCCACTTCGGGCAGTCGTCCGATGGCTTCCAGTTGTCGGCGGCAGAAGGCGCGGTAGGCTTCCGACGCGGGGTGCAGCGGCCGGTGGCGGGCGGCGGCCGTTATTTCGGCGATGCGGGGCAGCAGCGCCTGCGCTTGGGGCGTGAGCAGCGCGTCGCGGAAACGTTCCCAGATGTAGGCGACCGCCTGCGGCGAGGGGTGCGTCAGGTCGTCGGCGTAGAAGCGGTAGTCGCGCAGGTCGTCGCAGAGAATTTCGAAGGCGGGGAAATAGTCGATCCGCGCATGGCGTTCGGTCAGCTCCTCGGCCGCCAGCCGCAGCACCGCCTTGCTTGCGGCGTTGCCGGCGAGTCCGTCCGACAGATGGCGGACGGGACTGACGGAGAGCAGCACGTGTTTGTCCTTGAGCTCGTCTGCGAGCGCTGTTTCGATCGCTGCGACGACCTCTTCGACCCTCAGCCTGCGGCGGCGGAACCGTTGGGCGGGCTGGCGGTGGCAGTTGGCGACCGCCTCGCCCGTGTCGGTGCGTTCGTAGACCCAGGCCGTGCCCAGCGTGAGCAGGACGACCGAAGCCTCGCGCAGCGCGCGTGCCCCTTCGGCCACGGCCACATTCATGCGAGCGAGC
>USBO01000176.1 GCA_900552955.1 uncultured Alistipes sp. | reverse complement strand
TGCGACCCGGCCCAGCGTTTGTTCTGCGCCACCTAGGGGGGGTGGTCGAAGTCCACGTCGTTGAAGATCAGGAAATCGTAGTTGCCGTTCTCGTCGTCGACCCCTTCGCTCCACGCCTTACCTTCGCTCTGGATCAGGTAGATGGCCCGTTTGCCGGGTTCGTAGACCTGATCGGTGCCGGTGAAGTGGTACCAGTGCCATTTGAAGTCGGAGTAGGTGTCGCCGCGCCCCGGGAAGGTGTAGCCTGTCCACCCCTCGACCTCGACGGGCTCGCCGATGAGCCGCCGGCGGTCGTGGGGGTCGACCTCGCAGGCCATGAATCGCTCGGTGTAGTCGGCGCCGGTCTTCTGATTCATCACCGTGTCGAGGTAGACCGAGATCTGGTTCGCATGGAGCGCCGCAACGGCCTCCTCCAGTTCGCTGCGCGTGCCGTACTTGGTGCGGACGGTTCCCTTCTGGTCGAACTCCCCCAGGTCGTAGAGGTCGTAGACGGCATAGCCCTCGTCGCGCTGTTCGTCGGCCTTGTAGGCCGGCGGAATCCAGACCGAGGTGACGCCGGCCTCGTGCAGGTGTCGCGCATCCTCCCTGAGTTGCGTCCATAGTTTTCCGTCATTGGGCAGATTCCATTCGAAATACTGCATCATTACTCCGTTTTTCATACCTATCGAGTGTTTGTCCGTTATCGGCGGGATGCCGGCGAAAGATGCAAAAAACGAACCGTCGGCGCGGAGCGGACGGTTCGTTGTCGACGCAGGCGGGGCGGATCACTCCTGCCCGACCGGCTGACGCTGCTTGACCGGAGCGCGGTCTTCGTCGTATTCGCACCACTGGATGTTCCTCTCGGGTGTCGCACGGCGAATCTCCGCGCTGCGTTTCTTGCCGAGTTTGCGGTCGGCGCTGCGGACGGAGGCCTCGGTGCGCTCGGTGCCCTGCGGTTCGAGACGGGTCAGGCCGTCGGTTTCGAGCACCTGACTGTGCGGATCCTCGACGTATTGCCACTCTTCGCCCAGACCGGTGCTCTTGCCCTCGTTCCACGGGCCGCGTGCGTCGGCGCCCTGCGAATGGTTGGAGTAGAGGTTGCTGTAGCGCGGATCGCTCTGCAGCACGCCCGGCGGGAAGTTGGGCTGGATCGTGTCGAGCGCAGCCTCGAACTGCTGGAAGTGGGCCACTTCGCGTGCCATCAGGAAGTTGAGCGTGGCCAGCACGTCCTTGTCGTCGGTGAACTGCATCAGGTATTCGTAGACGATCTTGGCACGCGACTCGGCGGCGATGTTCGACCGCAGGTCGACCGTCAGGTCGCCGTCGGCGTTGACGTAGGAGCCCTGCCAGGGTACGCCGTTGCTGTCGGTGAGGCACGGCCCGCCGCCGGTCACCACGCCGAACTGCGGGTTGACCGAGAAGGCTGCGTGGATGAAGTCGTCCTTCGAGAAGTCGTCGCCGAAGACGGGGTTGCGCTCGGCGGCATCCTTGAGGTTGCCGTTGACGCCCGCCAGCAGCATTTGAATCGTGGCCCCGACGATTTCGAGGTGACCCAGCTCCTCGGTGGCGATGTCCATCAGCATGTCGTACTTGTCGGGATAGGGATTGTGACAGGCGAACGCCTGTACGAAATACTGCATGGCGGCTTTCAGTTCGCCGTTGCCGCCTCCGAACTGTTCGAGCAGCAGCCGTGCGAAGCGGGGATCGGGTTTCGACACCCGTGCCTTGAACTGTAGTTCTTTGGAGTGATAAAACATAGGATTGAAGTTTTAAGTGATTGTTCGTGTTCATCGGTGGGAAGGGCCGGTTTTCGGCCGGCCCTTCGGAAACTATCGACGCTGTGTCGGATCGGCGTAGATAGAGTCGCTGCTCTGCTGCTCCTTCTTGTCCGCATCCCATTTGCCGGCGTCGCTGCGGTCGTGGCAGCCGCACCCCTTGTGTTCGTGCGAGCCGTACTGCTGGCCGCCCTGCTGATTGTCCGAGCGGCCGTCGATGCCCTGCTCGCGGCGATCGGAATCCTTGTCCTGCGAATAGGAGCCCGATTTCGAGCCGTAACGCTCGGCATCGCCCGATGCCTGCGGACGCTCGTAGGCGCTGCCGCCTGCGTTGCCGCCGTGCATGCCGTCGTTGTCCTGGCGGTGGTTGCGGCTGTCGAGATCGTTGGTGTTGCCGTTGTTCGACGAACTGTTGCGCATGTTCTGATCGTTGTCGCGGTTCTGACCGTTCATGATGTTCTTGTCGTTCATAATCGTAATTTTTTAATGGTTGATGGATGTTATCGGTTTCGGAGGCCGTTTCAGTCGTGGCCTTCGGTTTTGACGATTTTGTTGTAGAGTCCCATGATCAGCAGCGGGGCGGCCCATTGGCCGACCAGCAGGGAGGTGGATTTCTTGCCTCTGCACATGAGCAGTGCGGAGACGGCCAGTGCGCCCAGTCCTGCGCTCAGGTAGCAGAGCGAGGGAATTCGGGCGGTCTTTTTTTCGAGGGCAACGGTTGCTTTGCCTTCTCGGGTTTTGTCGTTCAGCATGTTTTTTTCGGTTTTAAAAACCGGAGCAGACAGACTGCTCCGGTGCGATTCGTTGAGATGCGGATCGTCAGTAGATCGTCACTTTGATTATTTCGTCCACGGTGGGTACGGGGAAGGTGTTGCCCACGGCGCTGATCGCCTTGTCCTCGGGCATCATCGTGCCGCCGAAGATGTATTGCGCGTTGCCCGCGCCCGGATACTGGCTCACGGCCGTGCCGTCGTCCAGCAGGACGGTCTTGCTCGTCACGTCGCCTTTGGTGAGGGCGTTGAGCTCGGGGCCGTTGGCGAAGAACCAGTCGTTCGAGTAGCCGAACATCGTGGCGAAGGCGATCTTCTCGTCGGCTGCGGCCTCGTAGGTGCACTCCATGCTGGTGCCGGGCTGTACGTTATCGGCGATGGTGTAGATGCGGCGCACCTGCGGAACCTTCTCGAGCGATGCGCGCAGCTGGTCGGGGTCGCCGCGCTGTGCGAGTGCCGACAGACCGAGCTGGGCGTCCTTCTGACCCAACTGATAGATCGGGTTGGTGTTGCCCGTGTAGATCACGAC
>USBO01000175.1 GCA_900552955.1 uncultured Alistipes sp. | reverse complement strand
GAGCTGGTGGGCGCTTCGGGTGCCGTGATGGGGTTGCTGCTCGCCTTCGGGGTGTTGTGGCCCAATTCGGTCATCATGTTGCTCTTTCCGCCCATTCCGCTCAAAGCCAAATGGTTCGTCATCATCTATGCGGTCATCGAGCTGTGGATGGGGACGACCGGCCGCCAGGCGGGCGTGGCGCATTTCGCCCACGTCGGCGGCATGCTGTGGGGATTGGCGCTGCTCTATTACTGGCGCCGCAGGGGGATTCTCCGCTTCTGATTTCGGAATCATGGAACGCTGGGTATACGATACCGACGACAGTCGATCGGACAAGCGGCGCCGCGGCCCCCTCGGCCGGTTGTTCGACGCCGTGTTCGCTGTGGCGACGATGCTGGTGGCGCTGCTGCTGCTTTTCATGTATCTTTCGCCCTATGTCTCGCCCGATGCCTCGTGGGTCTTCTCGGTGCTGGGACTCGTCGCTCCGGTGATCTACGTTGCGGGGATCATGCTCTTCCTCTATTGGGTGGTGCGCTGGCGGTGGGGATACGGGACGCTGCTGCTGGCGCTGCTGCTCATAGGTGTTCCGAAAATTTCGCTTTACTACAAGATCGACCCGCTGCGCCGCTACGGCGAGCCGGCCTATGAGCGTTCGGCGCTGAAGGTGATGGCCTACAACGTGCGCATGTTCTACGGCGACGACGGCCGCAGCACGGTCGACTCGCTGGCCGCCTTCGTAGGCCGCTGCGATCCCGATATCCTCTGCCTCGAGGAGTTCAACGATTCGGCGCGCGGTGCGGCGGCGCGGTTCGATTCGCTCATCGCGCCGCACTACCGGCGGGCGGTCTATTCGCGCGACGGTGCGGGCACGGAAGGGGTATCGCTGGCCGTCTATTCGAAGCTGCGCATCCTGGCTTCGGGCCGTGTCGACTGCATCGACGATGCGGATACGTCGCGCGTGGCGGCCGTGTGGGCCGATCTGAAGCTCGGCCGCGATACGGTGCGCGTCTTCTGCAACCACCTGCGATCGACCCACATCAAGTCCGACGACGGGGAGTATCTGATGAACTACCGTTTCCTGACCGATACGGCCCGTCACAAGAAACTGCACAGCATTCTGAGCCGTCTGCGCTACAACAGCATTTCGCGTTCGCATCAGGTCGACACGCTGGAGAAGCTGATCGCCGCCGCGCCCCGCGCCCGCATCGTGTGCGGCGACTTCAACGACACGCCGCTGTCGTACACCTACCGGCTCATGTCGCGCGGATTGCAGGATGCCTTCCGGTGCAAGGGGCGGGGATACTCGCACACCTTTCGGGGCTTTTACAATACGCTGCGCATCGACTATGTGCTGGTGTCCGACCAGTTCGAGGTGCTCTCCTACGAAGTGCCGGCCGTCGATTTCTCGGATCACCGGCCCGTGTTCGTCCGGCTGAAATACAATTCCCAAACGCAATGATACTGGATTCGCTCGAAAACCGCGCGCGCTACCTTGCGCTCCATCCCCGCCTCGAAAGGGCGTTCGACTACCTGCTGACGGCCGATCTCGACGCGCTGCCGGCGGGTCGGCATGCCATCGACGGCGACGACATCTTCATCAACGTGATGGACATCGACCTGAAACGTCCGGCCGACGCCAAGCTGGAGATTCACGACCGCTACCTCGACATTCAGGTGCTCGTCCGGGGCGAACGCGAGTCCTTCGGCTGGAGCCGGCGCGACCGCCTGACGCAGCCGCTCGGGGAGTTCGATGTGCAGAAGGACATCCGCTTCTTCGACGATGCGCCTCAGACCTACTACGAGGTGACGCCCGGGCAGTTCACGCTGCTCTTTCCCGAGGACGCCCATGCGCCGATGGTGGGCGAGGGGGCGATCCGCAAGGTTATCGTCAAGGTGCGCCTCTGAGCGCCGCGTTTTTCGCAGCCGACGATGGCGGGCTGGAACCTGTGGCACGGATGCCGCAAGCTGAGCGAGGGGTGCCGCCATTGCTATGTCTACCGTCAAGATGCGCAGTGGGAGCAGGACGCGTCGCAGGTGCGGAAGACGGCGGCGTTCAATCTGCCCGTGCGGCGCGACCGTACGGGGCGCTATAAGATTCCGCCCGGCGAGACGATCTACACCTGTTTCACCTCCGATTTCTTCGTCGAGGAGGCCGATGCGTGGCGCGACGAGGCGTGGACGATGATCCGCGAACGGAGCGACTGCACCTTCCTGATAATCACCAAGCGCATCGACCGTGCGGCGGTCTGTCTGCCGGCGGACTGGGGCGACGGGTGGCCGCATGTGGTGCTCTGCTGCACCTGCGAGACGCAGGATCGCGCCGACTACCGCCTGCCGATCTACCTCTCGCTGCCGCTGCGCTACCGCGAGGTGATCTGTGAGCCGCTGCTCGAACGGCTCGATCTGAGCCGCTACCTGGCCACGGGACGTATCGACGCGGTGTGGTGCGGCGGCGAGTCGGGCAGCGAGGCGCGCGTCTGCGACTTCGACTGGGTGCTCGACCTGCGGCGGCAGTGCGTCGATGCAGGTGTCGGGTTCCGGTTTCGCCAGACCGGTGCCCGTCTGCGCAAGGAGGGACGCATCTATCGCATCCGGCGGCCGTTCCAGCATTCGCAGGCCCGCAAGGCTGCGGTGGACTACTCGGTTGAACGATAGGCTGTTGATCTGAATGGTTCGGCATCGCCAAGCGATGCCGGCAGTTCGCCGCCACCCGCATCTTGCATCTTTTTGTCGATTTTTCGACAGCGCTTTGCGCTGTCGGCAGTTCGCTGCCACCCGCATCTTGCATCTTTTTGTCGATTTTTCGACAGCGCTTTGCGCTGTCTGCAGTTCGCCGCCGCCCCACGCGGCGGACTGCAACTCGCCTGCTCGGCTCGTGCACGTCGCGCCGCCGTCGGCGAACCGCACCCCTCCACAATGCGTGCAATAAAATATTGTATATCGGCTGGGGCAAAGGAGTGGGAGAGCGGGGCGCAGCCTGCGGAGGTGCGCGTAGCGGGCCTCCGCCGCCGGAGGCTGCGGCCCGCGCGGCGCCCACGGGGGCGCCCGATACCTATATAATAATATTGGCCCCCAAC
>USBO01000174.1 GCA_900552955.1 uncultured Alistipes sp. | reverse complement strand
CGCAAACACGCAGGAGAATCAAATATTCCCGTCTTTCGTACTCCAGCTATGCCGAAAAATCGTATCTTTGCATTCAAGCGTCGGGCCGATGCTGCCGCAACCGTGCGGAGCGCAGCCCGACGTGCACGAACCGACCCGAAACCTTACTTTATGAAAAAACTGCTTCTCTTCCTCTGCGTGTGCCTTCCCTTCGGCCTGCACGCCGCGACACAAGCGGACAGCATCCGCGAACTGCTCCGCCGCAATCCGCTGCTGCGCGGCGGATCGTCGACGCCTTACATCTACACGCCGCAGCGCTACACGCCGGCTCCCGAAGGGTTCGCACCCTTCCGCATCGAGCACCTCGGCCGCCACGGATCGCGCCACCACGTCGCGCCGCATCAGATTCAGGCGCTGCACGACCAGCTCGCCGCCGCCGACTCGGCCCGGCTGCTCACGGCCAAAGGGCGGCGTCTGCTCGGCGAGCTGAAGGCCTACCTGTCGCAGATGTATCGCCGCTACGGCGACCTCACGCCGCTCGGCAGCCGGCAGCACCGCGAGATCGCCCGCCGCATGTACGAGAACTTCCCCGAGGTTCTCGCGGGCGAAGGCTCCGTCGAGGCCATTTCGACGCTCATTCCCCGCAGCGCCGCCAGCATGAGCGCCTTCGTCGGGCAGCTCAAGGAGTGCAACCCCCGTCTGTCGATCCACACCGAGATCAGCCGCGCATTCGACCCGCAGCTGCGTTTCAATCTCGATCCCACGTACCGCAGCTTCCTCTACGGACCCGTGTGGCGCGCGCAATACGACGCCCATGCCGAGAAGCACATCGACCCGACCCGCTTCATGGCTTCGCTGCTCAAAAAAGGAGGCGACGCGAAGATCGCCGACCCGCGCCAGTTCATGATCGGCCTCTACTCGCTGGCTGTGTCGCTGCCCAACACCGATTTCGAGTGGTCGTTCTACGACTACTTCACCGAAGAGGAGCAGTTCACCCTGTGGCGTCAGGGCAATCTGCGCGAATATCTGCTCAAGATGAACTCGGCCGTCGGCGACGATCTGCCCGTCATCATGGCCAAGCCGCTCGTGCGGCAGATGCTCGACAGCGCGCAGGCGGCCGTCGACGGCGATGCCGCGGGGGCTTTCCTGCGCTTCGGCCACGGCGAGGACACGATGCCGCTGAGCATCATCCTCGAGATCGAAGGCAAGCAGGTGCGCGAGCCCGATCCCGACAAGATCTATCTCGCTTGGCAGGACTTCGACGGCAACCCCATGGCCGGCAACATCCAGTGGATCCTCTACCGCAACGCCGCCGGACGGGTGCTCGTCAAGGTGCTCTTCAACGAACGCGAGGTGGCGCTGCCCCTCACCTCCGTCAGCGGTCCCTACTACGACTGGCAGGAGTTCGAACGCTACTACCGCGCCAAGATCGACCGCATGCCCGACCTTCCGCCGCTGCCCGAGGTGGAGACCGGCTACTGACCCCTCCGCCCGCGCATCCCGATCCCCGTCGCAATCGCTGCGGCGGGGTTTTCGTTCCGGCACGCCGTGTGCGGCATCATTTTCGGTGAAAATGTCGTATCTTTGGGACGAATGCTGGCCGAATTTCTGACATATCTCCAGGCCGAACGCCGCTTCTCGCCGCTCACCGTGCGCAACTACCGCCGCGACATCGAGCGGTTTCTGGCGTGGCTGGGCGTCGACGACGCATCGTTCGACCCTGCGTCGCTGCGCCCCGAAGACATCCGCGGCTGGATTCTCCACCGCACCGAGACGGCCCGCCTCCGCCCCGCGACGATGAACCGCGAGGTGTCGTCGCTGCGCACGCTGTGGCACTACCTGCGCCGGCAGGGCATCGTCTCCCACGACGTCTTCCGCGGAATCCGTTCGCTGCGCACGCCGCAGCGCCTGCCGGCGTTCGTCCCCGAGAGCCGTATGAGCCGCGTGCTCGACGACATCGGGCAGCATGCCGGCGACGACTTCGACACCCTGCGCGACGACCTGGTCGTGCTGCTCCTCTACGGCTGCGGCCTCCGCCTGGCGGAGCTGATCGGGCTGAACCGCAGCGACCTCTCGGACGGCTGCCGTCAGGCGCGCATCCGCGGCAAGGGCGACAAGGAGCGCCTGGTGCCGCTGGTCGCGCCGCTGCGCCGGCTGCTGATCCGGTACCTGGAGCTGATCGAACGGCAGAACATTTGCAATTCTCAGGAAAAAGCGTTAATTTTAACACAGCGGGGAGCCCGCATCTCGCGCAGCAGCGTCCGCCGCATCGTGGAGCGCGCGTTGGCGGCGGAGGGCGTGCAGGGGAAAAAGAGCCCCCACGTGCTGCGGCACACCTTCGCCACGCATCTGCTCGACCACGGAGCCGACATGCGCGAGATTCAGGAGTTGCTGGGCCACGCCTCGCTTCAGGCCACGCAGGTCTACACGCACAACAGCATCGGCCGCTTGCAGGAGATTTACGCCACGGCGCACCCCCGCGAGCGCGACGCCGGAGAGATAAACCCGCCGTGCGACGCCGCACCCGCCGACGACGGCGAACGCCGCACGGCAACCGATTGTCAAACTTTAAAAGACAAGGCTATGAACGTACAGATTCAATCCGTGAAATTCGACGCCGACCGCAGGCTGATCGAATTCGTGGAGAGCAAAATGGCGAAGTTGGAACGCTTCGCCGACCGCACCACGGGTGCCGAGGTGATTCTCAAACTGGATAAGGACTTCGAGAAAGGCAACAAGGTGGCCACCGTCACGCTCCACGTCCCGGGCGAGGAGATGGTGGCCGAACACCGCGCCCGCACCTTCGAGGAGGCGGTCGACGAGGCGGTCGACGCACTCAGACGCCAGGTCGAGCGGTTCAAGGAGCGTGTCCGATAACGGCGCTGCGAAGCATTTTCGACGGGAGGGGGCCTCGACGGGTCTCCTCCCGTTTCCGTTCCGCGCCGCGGCTGCGGGGCGCAGGTTCACACCTCCCCCTGCCGTTTGAAACCGATGGGGCGGCGCGGAGGGCGCGCCTGCGGAATCCTGACAGACAGCGCCGCGATGGCGTCGTAGATCGTGTCGAGCTCCTTGCGCATGTCTTCGGA
>USBO01000173.1 GCA_900552955.1 uncultured Alistipes sp. | reverse complement strand
CGAGCATCGCCGCCCCCTCGACCTGTTCGACGGCCAGCACGCGGTATCCCGCAGCGTGCAGTTCGTCGATGCACGCCGCAGTCGAGGCATGGTGCGTCCACGCCACGCTCTGCTCGGCGCCGAGCGCCGTTTTGTGCAGCTCCCGATTGGGCGGCGCGGCGGTGATGCCGCACAGGGCGATCCGCTCCACGGCGAAAGCGTCGCCCGTACGGAAAAACGATCCGACGTTCTGCGCCGAACGCACGTTGTCGAGCACGACCGTCAGCGGCAGCTTGGGCATCGCGGCGAACTCCTCGACCGAGGGACGATGCAGCTCTTCATTGGTGATTTTTCGCATGACAAACAGCTAATTTCGGGGGCAAATGTAACACAAATCGGGATAAAATATGTAATTTTGACGCGATATTCCCGATCCGACCATGAACATCAGACAAATCTTCGGAGTACTGGCCGCCGCGGCCCTCGCGGGCGGAGCGCAGGCGCAGCGCATCGGCTGGGAGGCGGATTTCAAAACCCGTTTCGACAACCGCGAATTCACGGGCAGCTCGTGCAACGAGTCGCAGACGATCTTTCTGGCCGACCTGTCGACGGCTGTGACCTACAACTGGCTGGATCGCAACACGCTGCGCTTCGGCGTGCAGATGCAGAAGGATTTCGGCGACAACCGCAGCTACCTCTCGGAGGTCCGGCCGCTCATGGCCTACGCCTACCGCACCGAACGGTTCGGCGCCGATGCGGGCATCTTCTCGCGCGACGAGCTGCGCGGCGACTACTCGCCCGCCTTTTTCAACGACTCGCTGCGCGTCTACGACCCCACGATTCAGGGTATGGCCGCGCGCTACCGCTCGCTCAAAGGTTTGCGCGCCGAACTGGTGCTCAACTGGGAAGGGATGTATTCGGTGGAATCGCGCGAGAAATTCCGCCTCTTCGGCGCCATCCGCAAGGATTGGCTGCGCCCGGACGACAGGCGCTGGTACGTCGGGGGGGGGCTGTCGATGTTCCACTTCGCCAACAGCGCGCTGACCGAGGGCAACGTGGTGGACAACCTGTTGTTCAACCCCTACGTCGGCTTCGCCGGCCGACGGGCCGAAATAACGCACCGCAACGCCGACGGTTCGCAGACGATCGAACGGCCCTTCTGGTACGACCTGCGCGCGGGATTTCTGTGGGCTCCGCAGCGCGACCGCATCGCCGACGAAGGGTGGAAGGCCCCCATGGGCGGCGAGCTGCGCGTGCGGCTGGGCTGGAAGGGGCTCGAATTCGAAAACAATCTCTACGTCGGCGAGAACCTGATGCCGCTCTTCGGCCGCTACGGGTCGGAGCTCTACGCCGGCGAACGGTGGTACGGCACGCACGACCGCATCTACAACCGCACGCTGCTGGGCTACGAACGGTCGTTCGCCGACGACACGATCCGCGTGAAGGCCGGCATGATCTTCCACACCGACGGCACGGGCCTTTACACGCAGCAGGTGGTGCAGATCGGCGTGCGGCTGGGAAAAACGCTCTACGACCAGAAAAATCATCCGCGCAGGTGATCGGCGCAAACTTTTTGTCTAATTTTGCAAAAATATAAAACGACAATGGCTATCGAAACCAACGAACCCGCAGCGAAAGAGAAATCGCTGAATTTCCTCGAAGAGATCGTCAAGGAGGCCGCCGACCGCGGCGTCGCCATACAGACCCGCTTCCCGCCGGAGCCCAACGGCTACCTGCACATCGGCCACGCCAAGAGCATCTGCATCAACTTCGGACTGGCCAGGAAGTACGGCGGCAAGTGCAACCTGCGCTTCGACGACACCAATCCCACGAAGGAGGATGTCGAATACGTCGACTCGATCAAGCGCGACATCCGGTGGCTGGGCTTCGACTGGGCGCTCGAACGCTACGCGTCGGACTACTTCGACCAGCTCTACGAATGGGCGAAAGAACTGATCCGCAAAGGACTGGCCTATGTCGACGACCAGACGCAGGAGCAGATCCGCGAGGGACGCGGCACGGTCTCCGAGCCGGGCAAGGAGTCGCCGTGGCGCAACCGCACGGCGGAGGAGAATCTCGACCTGTTCGAGCGCATGAAGGCAGGCGAATTCGCCGACGGCGAGAAGGTGCTGCGCGCCAAGATCGACATGGCCCACCCCAACATGCTCTTCCGCGACCCGATTCTCTACCGCATCCTCCATGCGCACCACCACCGCACGGGCGACAAGTGGTGCATCTACCCGATGTACGACTACGCCCACGGGCAGAGCGACTCGATCGAGCACATCACCCATTCGATCTGCACGCTCGAATTCGACGTCCACCGTCCGCTCTACGACTGGTTCATCCAGACGCTCGGCATCTGGCCGTCGCACCAGTACGAATTCGCGCGGCTGAACCTCACCTACACGATGATGTCGAAGCGCAAGCTGCTCAAGCTCGTGCAGGAGGGCGCCGTCATGGGCTGGGACGACCCGCGCATGCCGACGATCTGCGCCCTGCGCCGCAAGGGCTACACGCCTGCTTCGGTACGCGCCTTCGCCGAGATGGTGGGCGTGGCCAAGCGCGACAACGTGATCGACCTGGCCAAGATGGAGTATTGCGTGCGTGAGGATCTGAACAAGGTGGCCGAGCGGCGCATGGCGGTGCTCAACCCGCTGAAGGTGACGATCACCAACTATCCCGAAGACAAGGAGGAGCTCTTCGCCTGCATCAACAACCCCGAAGACCCCGCGGCCGGCTCGCGGCAGGTGCCCTTCTCGCGCGAGCTCTACATCGAGCGCGACGACTTCATGGAGAACCCGCCCAAGAAGTTCTTCCGCCTCCAGCCGGGCGGCGAGGTTCGGCTGCGCTACGCCTACCTCATCAAGTGCGAGGAGGTGGTCAGGGACGCCGAGGGCAACGTCGTCGAGCTGCGCTGCACCTACGACCCGCAGTCGGGCGAAGGCTCGTCGAGCGACGGCCGCCGCGTGAAGGGCGTCATCCACTGGGTGTCGGCCCGCCACGCCTTCGAGGCCGAAATCCGCCTCTTCAACCCGCTCTTCACGAAGGAGAACCCCGACGACTGCGAGGAGGGGCAGACGTGGGAGGACAACCTCAATCCCGA
>USBO01000172.1 GCA_900552955.1 uncultured Alistipes sp. | reverse complement strand
CGCCGCTCGACTCGGTTTCGCAGCGTCCGGCGACCTTCGCAATCGCCTTGCGCGTCAGCTCGGGCGAGAAGTTGTCGAACATGATGCGGTCGACGCCGCCCGCCTCGAACACGCGGTCGATGTCCTCGAGCGTGCGCACCTCGCACTCGATCGGGATGTTCTTGCCGCGTTCGCGCAAGTACTGTTTCGCGCCGCGGATCGCGGCGACGATGCCGCCCGCGAAGTCGATGTGGTTGTCCTTGAGCAGGATCATGTCGAAGAGGCCCATGCGGTGGTTCTCGCCGCCGCCCAGCTTGACGGCCATCTTGTCGAGCACGCGCATGCCCGGCGTCGTCTTGCGCGTGTCGAGCACCCGCGTGCGGAGCCCTTCGAGCCGTGCGACATAGACGGCCGTCTGGGTCGCCACGCCGCTCATGCGCTGCATGATGTTGAGCAGGATGCGTTCGGCCTGCAGCAGCGAGCGCAGCGCGCCCGACACGTAAAAGGCCACGTCGCCCGGGCGGACGCGCGTGCCGTCGGCGATGCGCTGGTCGAACTCGACCGTCGGGTCGAGCCGTTCGAGGATGAGCCGTGCGATCTCGATGCCCGCGATGATGCCCTCCTGCTTGCAGAGCAGGCGCATGCGGCCCCGTTCCTCGGCGGGGATGCAGCAGAGCGAAGTGTGGTCGCCGTCGCCCAGATCCTCGCGGATGGCCAGTTCGATCAGAGCGTCGACATAGGGTTTGTATTCAGCTTTCATCTTCTGAGTTGTTTTGTGCAAAGATACGAATAAGCGAGAGCAAAAGCAAGCTTGCTTGCATTTTGCCGAGCGGGAGTATCTTCGGCGCAGCTAAAGTACGAATAAGCCGAATGCTAAAGCAAATTTATTTGCGTTTTGCTGAGGCGGAGTATTTTCGGCGTCAGGGGCAGTCCGCTCCGTGATGCGGGCGAAGCGACGGCTTCCGTCCTGTCGGTCAGCCGGGTATCCCCAGATACTCGACCTCGTAGCCGATGCATTCGAATTCGACGCGCAGCCGAGTGCCGTCGAACGACCCCTCGAGGTCGAAGAGCGTGTAGCGCGGCATTGCCTGTCCGCGGTAGGCGGGAACGGCTTGAGGCAGATCGAATTCGAATCCGGCGGCCGTCCGGCGGATGGGAATGGCCGGCACCGTCATGTCGAGCGCCGGCATGTTCTGCACGAAACGCGTCTTGTTCATGTAGAGGTCGATGCAGGTCATGCCGTCGACGTCGTAGGGCTGCGAGTGGTTCCAGCGGACGTCGTAATCATAGAAGACGAGCCGGTCGTCTTCGTAGACGGCGATCGTGTCGTCGCCCTGCACGAAGGGTTCGGGGGTGTCGTCGTCGCTGCACGAAATCAGCGCGAAAGCGGCAAAAGCCAGGAAGAGCAATTTTTTCATCGTTCGTTATCTTATAAGTTGATTGCCAGTGTGAGGCCCCACTCGCGCGGCCGTCCGCGCTGCAGGAAGGCGTTGCCGATCGACTCAAAGTGGAAGACGTCGTAGTGCGTCTGCGTGAGGTTGCGGCACCAGAGCGTGAGTGCACCGTGTCGCTGTTCGAAACGGATCGCACAGCCCGCCAGCGCGTAGAACCGCTGCCGCAGCGTGTTCTCCTCGTTCCATTCGATCGGCCCGAGGCCGCGGCCGTCGACGCTCAGGACGATCCCTTCGAGCAGGTTGCGGCCGATGGGAACCGTATACTCCGCCACGGCTGTCGCCGTGTGGCGCGGGGCGTAGGGGATTCGTTTGCCGGCATAGTCGGCGTTTCCGCTGCGGAAGCGGTCGAAGGTGGCGTGGGTGAAGCCGTAGCTGAACCGCAGGTCGAGCCGGCGTGCGACGACGGCCTGCACTGAGAGCTCTGCGCCGCGGCTGCGGGTGCGTCCGGCGTTGGTCATCATGCGTCCGGTGGTCTGTCCTTCGGGGAAGACGGTGAGCTGCTGATCGCGGCAGAGGATGTAGAAGAGCGTCGCCTCGCCGCGAAAGCGGCCGCCGGCGAGCGTGAAGTGGCTGCCGGCTTCGAAATTCCAGCTCTTTTCGGGTTTGTAGGCCACCACGCGGTCGACGTCGTAGTGACGGTCCCAGTAGACGCCCATGCGCTCCATGACGCTGTTCTGCAACACTTCGGAGAACATCTGGGTGTTGAATCCGCCCGCCTTGCAGCCTTTGGCGACCGAGGCGTAGAGCGAGTTGCGGTCGTCGATGCGGTAGAGCGCCGTCGCTTTGGGAAGCAGTTGCGCAAACGAGCGGCGCAGCGTGCCCCGTTCGGTGAAGGGGGTGATGCGCCCGTCGCCGAAGGCGCAGTCGATGTCGGTCGAGCTGAGGTAGCGCAAACGTGTGCGCTCGAAGTCGAGGCGCACGCCTGCCGTGAGGTCGAACCGTCCCAGCCGGAGCTGCGATTCGTGGTAGAGCGCCGCACCCCATGCGGGGTTGCGGAAGTCGGTGTCGAGCGCCATCCGGTCGGAGGCGAAGTGCGGCCGCAGGCCGGTGTACTGCTCGGCCTTGTCAGCGATGAGCCGCTCCAGGCCGTCCTCCTTGAAGAGCACGGGGGCCTGCATCGTGCGGTGGCGGTAGAAGCCGAAGGCCCCCGCGAGCCAACTGTAGCGGCCGCTGCCGCGCGAGCGGATGACGATGTCCTCCGTGAAGCCGTGATCCCGCTTGGCCTGCGTGAGCGTGAAGTAGGAGTCGGGCAGGAAATCCTGATCGAGCGTCATGCGGTCGTCGCTGTACTGGTAGCTGGTGATCGAGGCGATCTCCCATCCGTCGGCGGCGCAGCGCACGGTCAGCCCGTCGCTGAGCGTCGTGCGGCGGTAACCGCTGGGGTCGTTGTAGGCGATGCGCCCCGTTGCGACCGACGCATAGGGGTAGCCGCCCTGCCGGAGCATTCCGAACGAGAGGGTGTTGTCGACGCTCCACCGCACGTCGGGGCGGAACTGGAGCCGCATCCGCGCGCCGCCCGAACGCTCCCAGTCGCAGGTGCGACCCGTATGCTCGTTGGTGAAGAACCCGTCGCTGTGCATGAAACGCGCAGCCAGCGAGACGCCCGTGCGGGGCGACGGCCGGTGGTAGGTCGAGGCCCGCAGCCGCAGCGTGCGGCCCGAGGCGTATTCGGCTCCCAGCCGCGTCCCCTGATAGCTGAGCGGCGAGAGGGTGTAGACGTTCATCACGCCGCCCATCGTGTTGCGGCCGTAGAGCGTGCTCTGAGGGCCGCGCAGCACCTCGATGCGTTCGATGTCGGCC
>USBO01000171.1 GCA_900552955.1 uncultured Alistipes sp. | reverse complement strand
GCCGACCTTGTAGCTCTTCGGTTCGGGCATCCCCTCGCAGTAGGGTTCGATGATCATGTGCACCTCGCCGAACTGACCCGAGCCGCCCGACTGTTTCTTGTGGCGGTAGTCGGCCTGCGCCACTTTGGTGATGGTCTCGCGGTAGGGAATCTTCGGCGCGAAATATTCGATCTCCATCTTGTTCTCCGAGGCCAGCCGCGCCTTGAGGATGTTGAGGTGATGCTCGCCCTGGCCCTGTATGATCGTCTGCTTCAGTTCCTTGGAGTAACCCACCAGAATCGTCGGGTCTTCGTATTTGGCGTCGTTGAGCAGCTTGCCCAACTTCTCCTCGTCGGCCTTGACCTTGGGCTGCACGGCGGCGCGATAACGCGGTTCGGGGAAGACGATCGGAGCGACGGTCACGGGCGCCGACGGGGCCGCGAGCGTGTCGTTGGTGCGCGTGCCCTTCAACTTGACGGTGCAGCCGATGTCGCCGGCCGACAGTTCGCTCACCTTGATGCGGTTCTTGCCCGCCACGGCGAAGAGCTGCGAGATCTTCTCCTTGTTGCCCGTGCGGGTGTTGAGCAGCTCCATGCCTTCGGTGAGTTTGCCGCGTACGACGCGCAGGTAGCTGATCTCGCCGATGTGGGGTTCGATCTGGCTCTTGAAGACGAACGCCACGGCCGGCTGCGCTGCGTCGGCGGCGATCTCCTCGCCCTCGGCCGAGAGGAAGTTGGGCGCCTTGAGCGGGCCCGGGGCCACGTTGATGATGAACTCCATGAGGCGCTTGGTGCCCACGTCGCGCTTGCCGCTGGTGCAGAACAGCGGCATGACCTCGCGGCGCGCCAGCCCGATCTTGAGGCCCGAGCGGATGTCGTCCTGCGTGAGCGTGCCCTTCTCGAAATAGAGCTCCATGAGCGCCTCGTCGTTCTCGGCGGCCATCTCCACCAGCTCGCGGTTGAGCTCCGTGGCGCGTTCCATCTCTTCGGCCGGAATGTCGAGCTCCTCGCGCGTGCCGTTCTCGTCCTTGAAGCGGTAGAGCTTCATCATCAGCACGTCGATGAAGGCGTTGAAGCCCGGGCCCTGGTTGACGGGATACTGCACGATGACGGGTTTGACGCGCGACGCGGCGCGGATGCTCTCGACCGTCGCCTCGAAGTTGGCCTTCTCGGCGTCGAGCTGGTTGATGACGCCGATGATGGGCTTGGCCAGCTCGCGCGAATAGCGGGCCTGAATCTCGGAACCGACCTCCCAGCCGTTCTGGGCATTGAAGAGCATCACGCCCACGTCGCCCACCTTGAAGGCCGAGAAGAGGCTGCCGCAGAAGTCGTCCGATCCCGGGCAGTCGATGATGTTGAGCTTGCGGTCCATGAACTCCGTGAAGAGGATCGTGGAGTAGATCGAGCGTTTGTATTCGTGTTCGATATCGGTGTTGTCCGAGAGCGTATTGTTGGTTTCGACGGCGCCGCGGCGGTCGATGACCTTCCCTTCGTAGGCCATCGCCTCGGCAAGCGTGGTCTTGCCCGAGCCAGGGGCGCCGATCAGGACGATGTTTTTGATCTCTTTTGCTTCGTAGTTTTTCATATCGTGAAGTGTTAAGGTTTTCCGTTTCCCGGAGGATAAATATATGAAAAAATCCGCAAAATCAAGCGTGTGGTGCGAAAAATTTATAAATATTATCAATATCTTAAAATCGCTTTCGAATGCAGTCTCTTTTTTGCGTCGTCGGGATGGACGGAGCGGCTTTTTTTATCGTCGGATCCGGTGCGATTGTTGATAAATGATTGAAAACTTTGTGCTGTGCCGCGAATCTTTTCGGGCGTCGTCGTCTACCTTTGTGACGAAACGGACGATCGGACGGTCGTCCACATGTGCAGGGCGAGCGTTCTCCTCCCGTTGCGTCCGTTGTGACGGAGCTGCGGAGGAGAGGCCGATGACGGGATTCGGCGTCCGCAGGGGGCGCCTTAATGTGGGAAAGACGCAATTCCGCCGTCGTGCGATTCCGGCACCTATTACCGAACGTGTCTTTCCTACCGTAAAGCTATGGCAGAGAACAATAATTTAGGCATCGACCTCGAACTGGACGAGACGGTTGCACAGGGCAACTACTCGAATCTCGCCATCATCGCGCACTCCACCTCGGAGTTCATCATCGATTTCGCGGCCGTCATGCCCGCCGTCCCCAAGGCGAAGGTCAAGAGCCGCATCATCCTCACGCCGGAACATGCCAAACGGCTGCTGATGTCGCTGCAGGAGAATATCGTGCGTTACGAGAGCGTGCACGGGCAGATCGTGATCCCCACGCCGCAGCATACGAGCGAGCAGTTCGGCGGCAAGATCGGCGAGGCCTGATTGCGGGTCGCAGCGACCGCATTTCCGCCTGTCCGAAGTGCGGCTCCGAACGAATGCGGCGGAACGGGTCTGTCCCGTTCCGCCGCGTCTTTGTATCCGGTGCGCCCGCTCAGGCGTGGCATCGCACGCGTTTGGTCGCGCACATCTTCTCCACCTCGATCTCGAAATCCGAGAGGACGTTCATGTAGTTGATGAACGCCTCGTAGGGCGATCCGTAGGGATTGAAGTAGGAGTGTACGTCGCCGTCCGACAGCCACTTGGTGGCCATGTAATAGAAGTGGTCGGAGGTCTGGAGAAAATTCCATACGTAGTCGAAATCCTTGTTTTTGAGCGATTTGACCTTCTCCTTGAGCCGGTACAGCTTGGTGAAGGCTTCGTTCTGCAACTCATTGCCGAGCCACGCCGTGACGTCGCGCTCCTCGTCGGCCCACGACATCACGTGCGGACAGTGGAGCACGGCCACGGGCTGATGCCGCTTGGCCGCCTCGCTCACGGTGGCGAATTCCAGTCCGCCCGTGGCCAAAGCGGCCGCGGGCAGCGCCTTCATGAAGTCGAAGATGCCCGTCGATGCCTTCTGATGTTCGCCGAAGGTCTCGTAGTCCATGAAGAGGTTCACCACCTCGCCCACCGTGTTGTCCGAAGCGATCCAGCCGGCGAACTTGTCGGCCGTCAGCGGCCACTCGTCCCAGCCGCGGTTCGAGAAGCGGAAGGCGATGTCGTCCGACAGCTTGTAGTTGCGCAGCAGCACGTGCAGCTTCTGATTCAGCGCGTTGGCATAGACGTAGTTGGGCGATTTCCACCCCAGGACGTGCTTGGCCCCTTCGGCCAGTATGGTCTTGAACCCCATCTCGGCGACCGCCTCGCCGATCTCGTCCGAGTAGATCAGCTCCGTGTTGCGGAACGCCGTGGGCTTCATGCCGAACTCCTTTTTGATGA
>USBO01000170.1 GCA_900552955.1 uncultured Alistipes sp. | reverse complement strand
CAGCATGACGGGCTTGACGCTCCTTGTCGGGTTCGTTCCGCTGCTGTGGATCAGCCACGGCTACGGCCCGTCGCGCGGCGACTGGTGGCGGATGTTCGGCTGGGCGTGGCTCGCCTTCGTGCTGTGGAACGGCGCGACGATCTGGGGGCTGTGGTACTCGACGCCCGTGGGCCCGTTCGCTGCCACGCTGGCTTCGACCTTTCTCAACATGCTGGCCTTCATGCTCTTTCATACGGTGAGCAAGCGGGCGCACAAGGCGCTGGCCTACACGCTGCTGGTCGCGGGCTGGATCGCCACCGAGTATTGGTACACCGTGGGCGAGTTCTCGTTCCCGTGGCTGCTGCTGGGCAACGGCTTCGCCAACGATGTGCGGGCCGTGCAGTGGTATGAGTATACGGGTCTTTTCGGCGGCTCGCTGTGGGTGCTGGTCTGCAACCTGCTCCTCTTCGAGGCGTGGCTGCACCGGCGCAGCGTGCGGCACTGGGTGCGTGCGGCGCTGGCCGTCGCCGTTCCGCTGGCCGTGTCGCTGACGATCTATGCGCGCTGGGAGGAGCCGTCCGAGCGCATCGAGGTGGCGGTCGTGCAGCCCAACGTCGACTGTTACGACAAGTTCAACACGGGGGCCGACGGACAGTTGGCCAACCTGCTGTCGCTGCTGGGGGAAGTGCCCTCTTCGGCGCGGCTGATCGCCATGCCCGAGACGGCGCTCGTCGAGGGGATCAACGAATCCTACCTCGCGGCGAGCCCTTCGCTGGGGCGCATCGAGGCGGCGCTGGCCGCCGACCATCCCGATGCGCTGCTTGTGGTGGGCGCCGACACCTACAAGGTCTACGCCGGAGGGAATCGGACCGGGACGGCGCGCTTTCGCAACGGCATCTGGTACGACCGCTTCAATACGGCCCTCGCGCTCGACGCCGAGGGGGTGCGGGGCATCCACCACAAATCGCGGCTGGTGATCGGCGTGGAGAAGATGCCGCTGCCGTGGCTCTTCGACTGGCTAAGCTTCCTGATTATCGATCTGGGCGGCACGACCGGCCAGTTGGGTGTCGACACGCAGCGCACGGTCTTCGCGGCGGACGGCGTGCGCGTGGCTCCCGCGATCTGCTACGAATCGGTCTACGGCGCCTATGTGGGCGAATTCGTCCGCGGCGGGGCGCAACTGCTGCTGGTCATCACCAACGACGGCTGGTGGCGCGACACGGCGATCCACCGTCAACATTTCTCCTTCGCGCGACTGCGTGCCATCGAACACCGCCGCGCCGTGGCGCGTAGCGCCAACACCGGCATCTCTGGCTTCATCGACGCCCGCGGCGACGTCGCCGGCCCCACGCTGGGCTGGGCTGAGCGGGGCGTGCTGACCCGCGCCGTGGCGCTTTCCGACGAGCAGACCGTCTACACCCGCTACGGCGACTACCTCGGACGCATGGCCCAGTACGTGATGTCGCTCTGCCTGCTCTATTTCGTGGCCTACCGCATCAAACGACGCAACTATCTGGTCGATTAACCCAAACAAATATCGCTTCGCATGAACTACTCGCAAACGCTCGAATTTCTCTTTTCGTCGATGCCGACGTTTCAGGAAAAGGGCGTCACGGCCTACAAACCCGGGCTGGAACGCATCGCGGCGTTCTGCCGTCATCTGGGCAATCCGCAGCGGAACTACTTCACCGTCCACGTGGCCGGCACCAACGGCAAGGGCTCGGTTTCGCACATCATCGCCGCCGTCCTCCAGCAGGCCGGCTACCGCACGGGGCTCTTCACCTCGCCCCATCTGCACGACTTCCGCGAGCGCATCCGCGTCGACGGCGAGATGATCCCCAAGCAGAAGGTGGTCAACTTCGTCGACAAGCATCACGACAAGATGACCGAGCTGGGCCTGTCGTTCTTCGAGATGACGGCGGCGCTGGCCTTCGACTACTTCGCGCAGAGCGATGTCGAGGTGGCCGTCGTCGAGACGGGGCTCGGCGGGCGGCTCGATGCCACCAACATCCTGCTGCCCATCGTGAGTGTGGTGACCAATATCGGCCTGGAGCATACGGCGCTGCTGGGCGACACGCTGGAGAAGATCGCCGCCGAGAAGGCCGGCATCATCAAGAAGAGCATTCCCTTCGTGCTGGGCGAGGCGAACGAGGCTTACAACGGGGTGTTCGAGCAGGCCGCCGCGGCCAACAAGACGCGAGTGACCTATGCCGAGCGGGAGTTCGTCTGCGAGGCGCACGAGATGCGCGCCGATGGCCAGCGTTTCCGCATGGTGCGCCGCCGCGACGGCCACACGCTCGATTTCGGCCTCGATCTGCTGGGTGAATACCAGCGCCGCAACGTGCTGACGGCCCTCACGACGCTCGACCTGCTGCACGAGCAGACGCCGCTGACCATCAGCCGCCGCGCCTTTGTCGTCGGTGCGGAATGTGCCGCCCGCACGACCGCTTTGCAGGGGCGGTGGCAGTTGCTGGGAGAGCAACCCCGGATCCTGTGCGATACGGGGCACAACGCCCACGGACTGGCCTGCGTGGCCGAGCAGTTGCGCCGCTCGCACGAGGGCGGCCGCCTCTACTGCGTGATGGGCCTCTCGGGCGACAAGGACGTCGACGCCATTCTGGCGCTGCTGCCGCGCGACGCCCGTTATATCTTCACGCAGGCGGCCGGTGAACGGGCGCTTCCGGCTGCCGAGCTGGCTTCGCGCGCGGCGGCGGCAGGTCTCGCCGGCGAGACGGTCGCCACGGTTCCCGAGGCTGTGGCGCGCGCCAAGGCGCTGGCCGCACCCGCCGACACGATCTTCATCGGCGGCTCGACCTTCGTCGTGGCCGAGGTGCTGTAGACGGTTTCCGCTTCGCGCACAGCGGGGCGGAAAAAAGGGCGGCAACCTATGCAGGTTGCCGCCCTTTTTGGGTGTGTGTCCGCCTACTCCTCGTCGGTGTCGGTGTACTCCTTGAGCAGCTTGGCCTGCACGTCGGCGGGCACCTGCTCGTAGGAGGAGAAGCGCATCGTGTAGGTCGCCGCGCCCGACGTGAGCGACGACAGCGTCGTCGAGTAACGGTAGAGCTCGGCCAGCGGCACGCGGGCGTTCAGACGGTCGAATCCCTTGTCGGAGTTCATCCCCTCGATCATCGCGCGGCGGTTCTGGAGGTCGCTCATCACGGCGCCCATGTATTCGCCGGGTGTCAGCACTTCGATGCTGTAGATCGGCTCCATGATCTTGGGCCCCGCGTTGCGGAACGCCTCCTTGAAGGCGTTGCGGGCCGCCAGTTTGAACGAAATTTCGTTCGAATCCACCGGGTGCATCTTGCCGTCGTAGATCAC
>USBO01000169.1 GCA_900552955.1 uncultured Alistipes sp. | reverse complement strand
CGACGGCAACGACCTGATCCACAACCTCAATATCACCGTTCCCACGGCGCTGTTGGGCGGTTCGGTCGAGATTCCGACGGTCGACGGCCGCGTGAAGATCAAGATCGACCCCGGGACGCACGCCGGCAAGGTGCTGCGGCTGCGCGGCAAGGGACTGCCCGACGTGAACGGCTACGGCACGGGCGATTTGCTGGTGGTGGTCGACATCACCGTGCCGGCGAAACTCTCGGCCGAGGAGAAACGGCTGGTCGAGCAGCTCGCCGAGCAACCGTCGTTCGCCAAGCCGGAGTCGGTGAAAAATCAGAACATCTTCGAGCGGATGAAGAATTTTTTCCAGTGAAAATTCGTACCTTCGCTCAAAATCATGAGTCGCCATGTTAGGTTTCACGCCTTTTAAGAAGCACGCCAACAAGTTCAACTACACCCCGCGTTACTACGATCCCGAGGCCGAACGCCGGGCGCAGCGCCGTGCCGAGTTGCGCGGCGAGCGTCCCGAGGACGCCGGCAGGGCGTACGAACCCGGGCAGTATGTGCGTACGGCGCGCACGGCGCGTGCCGCACGGCGCGAGGCGGAGCGCAGCGCCCGCTCCAAGCGGCGTTTCGGACTGCTGCTCACGGGCGTGGCGGTGCTGCTGCTCTTTTTCATGGTGATCTATCCGCGCGTGACGGCGCTCATGCGGCAGGCCCGGCAAGCGCCGGTGCCGGCGGCGGCCGTTCGGCCGGCGCCCGCCTCCGATCTCGATCAGTCGGGCATCACCGACATCGAGTGGCAGCAGATGCCCGTCACGGTGGTGCCCAACGACTATCAGGGAGAATAGACGCTTATGGCCGACCGTATCAAACTGCTGCCCGATGTCGTGGCCAACCAGATTGCCGCGGGCGAGGTGGTCAACCGCCCCTCGTCGGTGGTCAAGGAGATGATGGAGAACGCCATCGACGCCGGTGCGCGCTGCGTGACGGTCAACGCGCGCGACGGCGGCCGCGAGCTCATCCAGATCATCGACGACGGATGCGGCATGTCGCCGATGGATGCCCGCATGGCCTTCGACCGCCACGCCACGAGCAAGATTTCGACGGTCGACGACATCTATTCGCTCCATACGTTCGGCTTCCGCGGCGAGGCGCTGGCTTCGATCGCAGCCGTGGCGCAGGTCGAACTGCGCACGCGGCAGGAGGGCGACGAGGTGGGGACGCAGACGCTGGTCAACGGCGGCAAGTTCCAGAGCCAGGAGCCGACGCTGTGCCCCGTGGGGTCGCAGTTCCACGTGCGCAACCTGTTCTACAATGTTCCCGCACGGCGGCGCTTTCTGGACAAGAGCACCGTGTCGTCGAAACAGATCAAGGCCGAGTTCCAGCGCGTGGCGCTGTGCAATCCCGACGTGGCGTTCGAGTTGTACGACAACGACGCCCCTGTGTACCGCCTGCAGCCCGCATCGCTGGCGGCCCGCATCGTCGACGTCGTCGGCCGGCATATCAAACCCAATCTGCTGGAGGTCGCGGCCGATACCTCGATCGTCCGCGTCGAAGGTTTCGTCGGTCGTCCGGCAGCGGCCAAGAAGAGCAACGCCGAGCAGTATTTCTTCGTCAACGGCCGCTACTTCAGCGATCAGTATCTGCGCAAGGCGGTGCTTAGGGCCTACGAGAAGCTGATCCCCGACACCTGCTTTCCGGCCTATTTTCTCTTTCTGACGATCGACCCCGAGCGAATCGACGTCAACGTCCACCCCCAGAAGATCGAGGTGAAGTTCGACGACAAGGAGGCCGTGTGGGAGATCGTCCATGCCGCGGTGCGCAACACGCTGGGCAAGACCGGTGCCGTGCCGATGATGGACTTCACGGCCGAGGGGCGCATCGAGATCCCCGTGGCGCAGCGGGGAGCCGTCTACGACGAACCTGCGGCGATGGTCAACGAGCATTACAATCCCTTCGCCGAGGGCTATGCCGCCGAGGGCGGCGATGCTGCCGAGGTCGAGGAGTTCCCGGGCGAGGATTTCACCGGGATTCCGAGCGCTCCGCCCCGTGCGGACCGTACGGCGGCAGGCGGCAAGGGGGCCGGTGCGCGGCGCGGAGGTGCCGCCGCTGCGTACGACACCGGTTATCTGCTCTCCGATCGGGAGGGCGGATACGAGGAGGTGCCTTCGACGGCAATCGCGTCGGACGGAGCAGTCTTTTCGCAGGGCGAGCTGGCCGACGTGCCTTCGTCGCTGGGCCGTGGGGCCACGGCCGAGGAGGACGGGCAGTCCAGCGTGCTGGAATACGTATCCTCGTCGGGGGACGATGCCGTGCAGCAGCGGCTCATCGAGCTGCCTGCGGCCGAATTCCGCAGCGTGACGCCTGTCGCGCCCGGGTATGCGGTGGCGATGCTGGGCGGTGCGCTCGTGACGGTCGACCTGAAGCGGGCGCAGGAGCGGCTGCTCTACGAATCGTATCTGCTGATGCTCTCCAACGGTTCGGCCGTGAGCGAACAGTTGCTCTTTCCCGAGCGGCTGGTGCTGTCGAACGACGAGTACGACCTGCTCGGGCAGCATGCCGCCGAGTTCGCTGCCGTGGGATTCGACATCGAACGCGTGGGCGACGGTGCGATCGACGTGAAGGGCACGCCGGCCGACATGCCGTCGGAGACGATCGACGAGCTGATCTATCAGTTGTTGCAGACCTTCGCCCATGTCTCGGCCGCCGATTTGCGCCGTCAGCGGATTGCCGCCGAACTGGCCCGAAGCGGTGCGCGGCCGATGGGGCGCTGCACCTCGCAGGAGGAGGCCGAGCGACTGCTCAGCCGGCTGCAGGAGGCCGACGACCGCTGTTTCTCGCCGTCGGGAAAACCGATTCTGGCCGAAATAACGCTCGACGAATTGCGGGCGAAACTCCGGTGAGAATTGCATCGGTTGCGGGAAAAAACTACCTTTGCGCTACGAGCCATGAATATCGGCGTCGTTACGTGCGTTGCCGGCCATGCCGGACGCGGGCGGCGTCGGCAAAACAACGAATGACAATGAACAGCAGCTATTTTTCGACACCTCCGGTGGTCAAGAACCTGATAATCATCAACTGTCTGGCCTTCCTGGGGGCTTACCTCATCCCTTCGCTCAACCAGTTGCTGGGGCAGTACGGCGCGCTCTACTGGTTCGGGAGTCCCTATTACCACTCCTACCAGTTCGTGACTTATATGTTCCTGCATGGCGGTCTGGAACATCTGTTTTTCAATATGTTCGCGTTGTGGATGTTCGGGCGGACGCTGGAATATGCGCTGGGCTCGAAGCGTTTCCTGATCTATTATATGGTCTGCGGCGTGGGGGCGGCGCTGGTGCAGATGGGCGTCGCGGGGC
>USBO01000168.1 GCA_900552955.1 uncultured Alistipes sp. | reverse complement strand
TCCACCGAGCAGATCGACACGCCGGCCTTGCCCACGTCGCCCACCACGCGCGGGTGGTCGGCGTCGTAGCCGCGGTGCGTCGCCAGGTCGAAGGCCACCGAGAGGCCCTTCTGGCCCGATGCGAGGTTACGACGGTAGAAGGCGTTGGACTCCTCGGCCGTCGAGAAACCGGCGTACTGACGCACCGTCCACGGACGCATCACGTACATCGTCGAATAGGGGCCGCGCAGGAAGGGAGCCACGCCCGCCGCATAGTTGAGGTGTTCCATCCCTTCGAGATCGGCGGCCGAGTAGCACCCCTTGACGGGAATCTGCTCGGCGGTCAGCCACGGCTCCTTTGCGCCGTCGGCCTGAGCGCAGCACTTCGAAGCCGCGCCCGTATAAGATAATTCCGAAAATTTTGCTCTCATGACTTTCGCTTTTTAGATTCCCATCTGCGTAAGATAGCTGTGCAGCGTGTCGAGCACGTTGCTCTTCACGTGGATGAAGTTGCCGATGCCCTGCGCTTCGAGCTCGGCCATGCAGGCCGGAGCGCCGGCCACGACCAGAATGGCCTTGTCGCCCAGCATCTCCTTGACACGGGGCGCCAGCTCGGCGTAGCAGTCGTCCGACGAGCAGAGCACCACGATCTCGGCCTTCGACGCGAGCGCGGCCTGCACGCCCTCCTCCAAATTCTTGAAGAAGGTGTTGTCCTGCACGCGGATGCCGGCGCAGGCGAAGAAGTTGCACGAGAACTGCGCGCGGGCGCGGGCCATGGCCAAATGACCGGCCGTGAGCATGAACGCCTTGAGCGTCCTACCGCTGCGGTCGACATGCAGACGCATCGCCTCGAAGGCCATCGCACCGCGGTAGGGGTTGAGCACGCCGGTCTTCTTTTCGCGTGTCACGGCGGCCTCGGTCACGGCCTCGGCAGCCACCTCCGTGAAGTTGGGGTACTGGTTGGCGCCCAGCAGCGTGATGCGGCGCTGCGCCACGCTCTTGTCCTTGGCGGCGGCCGATGCGTCGACGCGCTCGACCACGTAGCCGCTCTTGAACGCCGCCACGTAGCCGCCCTTCTCCTCGAGTTCGAGGAAGAGCTTCCACGCCTCGGCGGCGATCGACTGCGTGAGGTTCTCGATGTAGTACGAACCGCCGGCGGGGTCGACCACCTGATCGAAGTGCGACTCGTGCTTGAGCAGCAGCTCGACGTTGCGGGCGATGCGCTTCGAGAACTCATCGGGCTCGGCGAACGACGCGTTGAACGGCGTCACCTCCAGCGAGTGCACGCCGGCGATGGCCGCCGACATGGCCTCCGTCGTGCCGCGCAGCATATTGATATAGGGGTCGTAGACCGTCTGATTCCACGTCGAGGTCACGGCATGCGCGAAGAACTTGCATGCGCACTCCTTCTCGGGAGCGTAGCCCTTGACGATGTTGGCCCACAGCATGCGGGCGGCGCGGAACTTGGCCATCTCCATGAAGTAGTTGGAGGTGACGCCCATCGAGAAGCGGATCTTGCAGGCCGCCTCGTCGACGCTCAGCCCCTTGTCCATCAGCCGCACGAGGTATTCGTGACCGGCCGAAAGGGTGAAGGCCAGCTCCTCGACGATGGTCGAACCGGCGTTCGAGAAGTTCTCGCCCGAGACGGTCACCACACGCACGCCCTTCATGGCGGCCGTGCGGCGCACCAATCCTGCGATCGCCTCGAAGCATTTCTGCCCGTCGGGCGAGCAGAATTCGCCCGTGAGCGAGAGGCGCCCGATGATCGGATCGAGCGCGAAGTGGACGGAGGCGGTCTCCTGCCACCCCTCCTTCTCGATCAGTGCGAGCACCGGCTCGGCGACGGCGCGGACGCCCTTGCCCGAGAAGACCACATCCACCGCGGGCAGATGGATGCCGCGCAGCAGCGTCCCGACCTCGTCGGCCGACAGTTCCTTCGTGAGCGCGAAGCCCAGCGAATCGACGCCCGAGTCGAGCAGTTTGAGCGCCTCGGCGTTGGCCGCCTCGGGACATGCGACCGTCAGCGTCTGGTGCACGCGCCATACGTTGTCGCAACGCGTACCGCGCACATAGGGGAATTCGCCCGGTTCGGAGGCGAGGAACTTGAGACCCTCGAGGTTTTCGGCGCGGTAGTAGGGACGGACGTTGAATCCTTCGGACGTCCTCCATACCAGTTTGCGCTCGTAATCGGCCCCTTTGAGGTCAACTGCAATCACCTCTTCCCACTTCTCGGTCGGAACCGGCGGGAATTCGGCGAACAGCTTTTCACGCTTGGTATTTGCCATAACTATTTTGAGATTAGGTTTGTCTTCTGCCTTGCGCCGCCCGCGAGCGAGAGGCCGCAATTTCCGCTTCTGTCGTAAAAAAGCATGTAAAAGTATAAAAAAAAAGCGAAAGCGGCAAAGGGTGTGTTAATTTTTTCACACCGTTGCCGGCAGACAGTCGCCGGACGTTCGGACAACGTGCGGATACAGAGACGCATTTTCGACCAAAAGTTTACTATTCAACCTCATAATTTACCGAAAACGAAAAATCGCAAAATTCTCGATTTCGCCGAAAATCGATGCCGTTTTCCGAGAAAACAGGCTAAAATCAGCGACTGACCCGCGAAAAACAAGGTGTTTTCTCTGAAAAAGCATGATTTTTTCACGGTTTTTCGGAAAAATACGAAATTTCGAAGTTCAACCTTTCGGAAAAATAATTACCTTTGCTGCCGACGAACGAGCTACATTGCGCAGGGGCGAAAATCCGACACACTCCGGTGTTGTTTTTTAGGTTTTAGGTGTTGTTTTGGTTGACATCGGAGCGGCGGTTTTTTGAGTTGGTTCCTTCCCGTCGGAGGCTTCGCGCCGAAGAGGGGACCCCTGCCAATGTTTTTTCTCGGTTCCGGAGAAGATCCTTACCTTAATTCAATTCTTATATGGCATCGTTGAGATTCAAGATGGTCGAAGAGGCGCTCAGCCACGTCGCGGTTCCCGCACAGGTACCGGCCGGACGGTCGACCGACTATTTCGGGGAGTTGGTGTTCGGGCGCAGCGTCATGCGGCGCTACCTCAACCGCGAGACCTACGAAGCGCTGCTTCAGACCATGGAGCACGGCACGCCGCTCACGCGCGAGGTTGCCGACAGCATCGCCGCCGGCATGAAGCAGTGGGCCGTCGAGCACGGCGCCGACCACTACACCCACTGGTTCCAGCCGCTGACGGGCGGCACGGCCGAGAAACACGACTCCTTCGCCGAGCCCGACGGTCGGGGCGGCGTGCTCGAGGAGTTCTCCGGCAAGCTGCTCGTCCAGCAGGAGCCCGATGCCTCGTCGTTCCCCAACGGCGGCATCCGCAACACCTTCGAGGCGCGCGGCTACTCGGCGTGGGATCCCGCGTCGCCGGCCTTCATCGTAGGCTCGACACTCTGCATCCCC
>USBO01000167.1 GCA_900552955.1 uncultured Alistipes sp. | reverse complement strand
GAGCGCCCGCCGGGCCGGTTTCCAGTCGCCCAGCCCGATGTGTGTCAGGGCGGTGCAGAGCGACAGCTCGGCCCGCAGGAAGAGGGCGGTCTGTTCGCGCTTGAGCAGGATCGTGTTCTGGTGGAGGTCGAGGTGGCGTTTGGCTGCGTCGAAGTCGCCCGTGTCGAGCAGAATGAAGAGTTCGTAGAGGAAGGCGAGCGTCGCTACGTGGAGCTTGAAGCGCGCGGAGCTGGTCTCGATCTTGCGCAGCCGCTCGATGAAGTAGGGCATCTTGTCGTAGTTGCGCGTGCTGCGCAGGTTGTCGAGGATGCCCTGCAGGACGGAGACGTAGTAGAAGGGCGGGTTGCTCCAGAACTGCGGGTTGTTCTCGAAGAGGTCGTTCAGCTCGCGGAACGAACGGAAGGCCGAGCGGCTGTCGCCGACGATCATCAGGTAGCGCGACTGGAACATGCGGTGGAGCTTGCAGGCTTCGAGGCTGTTTCTGCTCGACGAGCTAAGACTCATCTCGGCCAGTACCAGATCGTTCATATACTCCTTCTCCTCGCGCGAACGGGCGTTACCCTTGTAAATGATCCGGTGCATGAGCAGCTCATAGAGCGACGAGTGTTCATGGATGATCCGGTTCTTCTTGAGCGCTTCGCTGATGCGTGCATGCCGCTTCACCAGTTCGGCCTCGGTGATGTCGGGCATGTTGAGGAACATCAGGTATTCGAGTTCGAGCCGCGAGGCATACATCAATGCGATCTGGTTCTCGCAGCGCTCGGCCTCGTGCCCGATTCTGGCCAGCGACTGCAATGCCTCGTCGTACAGTCCCTTCTCGAAGAGCACGCGGGCTTTCATCGTGCGGTCGAAGAGGCGGTAGTCGTTGTCCTGATCCTTGCGCAGGGCCAGCAGCACGTCGAGCAGCGTCTCGTAGAGGTAGGAGACGGCGACATTGAAGCTCGTCGTGCCGAACCGTTTGGCGCAGCGCTCCTTGAGCTCCTGCGCCGAGACGATCCCCTCCTTGCAGATCAGATCGAAGAGCGCGACGTAATCGGCCGGCTTGCGGCCCGCACGGAAAATCCGTTTCTCGCTTTTGGACATCGAGTGGACGAGGAAGATGAGCGAACTGGCTTTGGTGGTCATGGCGGTGGGGGTATACCTTAGTTTATATATGCCGGCGACATCGGGCGGGCCGGAGCGTATGAGTGTGTTATAATTATCGTTTGATGGCACTAAACTACATATTTATCCGCTGACATTCAAATTTATAAGATTCATAATCTGTATTTGGAGCTATTTTTTTTGCCTGTTTTTTATAAATTCGGCTTCCGGAAAAGAGTTATCTTTATACTACCGAGAAACCTGAAACCGCTATCGACCTGATGAACAGAATCGTCGTCATAGGAAGCTCCAACATCGACATGATCATTCACTGCGACCGTCTGCCCGTGCAAGGACAGATCGTCGCGGGACGGCAGTTCGCAATGAAATCGGGCGGCAAGGGTGCCAATCAGGCCATCGCCGTGGCCCGCATGGGCGGCAGCGTGGCGCTCGTGACCAAGATCGGCAACGACCTCTTCGGCAAACAATCGCTGGAGCTGTACGAATCGGAGGGAATCTCGTTGGAATACGTCTTCTCCGACCCCGATCTGCCGTCGAGCATCGGGCTTATCATGTCCGACTCGCTGGGCGAGAAGTACATCTCCATCGCGCAGGGAGCCATCCGCAATCTGACGGTCGAAGACATCGAACGGGCGCGTCCGGTGATCGAGGGTGCGGATTTTCTGCTCATGGAGCTGGAGATTCCGATCGAGACGGCGGAGTATGTGACGCGCATCGCCGCCGCGCACGACGTGACGGTGATTCTCAACCCCTCGCCCGTGCAGGCGATTTCGCCCGAGCTGCTGCACGGCGTGCGGATCATCATTCCCAACAAGACCGAGGCGAGCCTGCTCACGGGGATCACGGTCGACGACTGGGCGTCGGCGCGCAAGGCGGCCGACAGCATCCGCGAGAAGGGGGTCGAGACGGTGGTCATCACGCTCGGCTCGAAGGGAGCGCTCGTGCGCGATGCGGACGGCTGCCACGAGATCGCTGCCGTGAAGGTCGGGACGGTGGATGCCACGGCGGCGGGCGACACCTTCTGCGGGGTTTTCTGCGTGGGTCTCTCCGAGGGGATGAGCGTCGTCGAGGCCGCACGGATGGCCAACCGCGCGGCGGCGCTCAGCGTCTCGCGGCTCGGGTCGCAGGAGGCGATTCCCTATCGCGCGGAGCTGGAGCGCATGCAATGACACAGTCCGACAGATGAATGAACCAAACCTAAATACTTCTACTCATGCCTAACTTAAAATGCTTATGAAAAGAATCTGTTTACTTCTGATGTGTCTGGCATGCTCACTGGCCGCCGTGGCGCAGCAACGCGTCACGGGTACGGTGTCCGACACCGACGGTAACCCGATCGTAGGCGCCAACGTGATCGTGACGGGCACGACCAGCGGCACGACGACCGACACCAACGGGCAGTTCGTCATCTCCACCCCCCCCCGAAGCGCTTTGCAGATTTCGTATCTGGGCTATGAAACGCGCACGATCGAGGTCGGCCACCGCACCTCGCTCGACGTGAAGCTCGAGAGCAGTGCGCTGGCCATGGACGAGGTGGTGGTCGTGGGCTACGGAACGATCAAAAAGGCCGACCTCAGCGGTTCGATCTCCAGCGTGGGCGGCGACAAGCTCTCGCGCGTGCGCGCCACGAGCGTTTCGCAGGCGCTCCAGGGTTCGATGCCCGGCGTGCAGGTGACCCGTACGGGTTCGATGCCGGGCGCAGGGGCCACGATCCGCGTGCGCGGCATCACGACCATCGGCGACAGCGACCCGCTCGTCATCATCGACGGCGTGCCGGGCTCGCTCTCGATGGATGTCGACGACATCGAGAGCATCACCGTGCTCAAGGATGCCGCCTCGGCTTCGATCTACGGCGCCCGTGCGGCGGCCGGCGTGGTGCTCGTGACGACCAAGCGCGCCAAGGAGGGTTCGCTCAACATCGAGTACGCGGGCAACTTCGGTATGGTGAAGCACACGCGCTATCCGAGCTCGGTCGACTACCGGCGCTACATGGAGATCACCAACGAGACCACGTGGAACGACGGCGGCAACCTCGTCGACGGACAGTACCCCGTCTACTCGAAGGAGTTCATCGACAATTACGAGAGCTACCACCGCGAGAATCCCAACCTCTATCCGATCACCGACTGGAGAAGCTATCTGGTCAACGATTCGGCGCCGACGATGAAGCACAACATCACGATGTCCTACGGCAACAAATCGATCAAGTCGATGGCCACGGTGGGCTACAACTCGGTCGACGCACTCTACGATCATCGCAGCCACGAGCAGATCACGGCGCGCATCAACAACGACCTGAAGATCACCAAGTGGCTCTCGGCCAGCATC
>USBO01000166.1 GCA_900552955.1 uncultured Alistipes sp. | reverse complement strand
CGCGACACCCGCGTGCACGGCTGGGAGAGCGTCAAGGCCTGCCTCGAAGCCACGGCCGCGGGATATCGTACGGTGGTGATGCCGGGCGAGTACTTCTACTTCGACATGCGGCAGTCGCCCCACGAGGACGGTCACGACTGGGCGGCGATCTTCGACGTGCGCAAGACCTATTCGTTCGATTTCGCCCGCTGCGGCTTTACGCCGGCGCAGGAGGCCAACGTGCTGGGAGTCGAGGGGGCCTTCTTCAGCGAGGCCTACGTCTCGCACAATCCCGAGACGCCCGATTATCTCGATTACATGACCTTCCCGCGGGCCTGTGCGCTGGCCGAGGTGGGCTGGAGCTGCGGAGCGCGCGCGTGGGACGAATTCTACCCCCGCCTTCGGTCGCACTACGACCGGATGAGTGCGCAGGGCATCCGTTTCCGTCTGATGCCGCCGCGCGTGAGCTACAAGGGCGGCCTGCTGAGCGCTGCGGTCGACGACGGCGCGCAGTTGACCTATACCGACGACGGCGGGCAGCCACAACCTTATACCGGCCCGATTCGCACGGAGCATCCCGAGCGGTTTCTCTTCCGCAGCCGCCACGGCAGCGGCCGCAGCCCCGAGGTGGGCGCGCCGGCTTATTACCGTACGCTGAAACCGACGGTGAAGATCACCACGTCGATGGGCGAAAGCAAGCAATTCCCCTACGTGCGCGCCGAGGAGTACCGCGGCATCGCCCGCACGGCGCGCACCTGCCGCCGCGGCGACTGGATCCGCTACGACTTCGCCGAGCCGGTGGCGTGCCGTGAGCTGTCCGTGCGCACGGGCAATGTGCAACTGCCGCGCTTCACCTTCACGACCGGATATGTCGAGGTGAGTGCCGACGGCGAAACGTTCGAACGCGTCGGCGAGCTGGAGAAAGGCGCGCTGACGATCCGACGACCGGCGCGGCCGATCCGTGCGATCCGTGTGGTTTCGACCTGCGAGGGCAACGGATGTCCCTTCGTGACGGTGCAGTCGCCGGTGGTTAAGTGAGCGACGCCTAAGCGCTGCGGCGGGGATTCGGCGGTGCCGGATCCCCGCCGTTTTTTGCACGCGGCGCTCGGAGGGGCGGTCGGTTCGCCCCGACGAGGCGGCGGTTGATCCGACTCTTTTTCCGTTTGGCCCGCCGGACGGTGCGGGCGGGGAATTTCGGGCCTACCTTTGTGTCGGAACGGTTCCGCCAATGTTCAATCTTAAATGTTTACGACGATGAAAACGATCATGACGGCCTTGACGGCCCTTTTGCTGATGACGGGAATGTGCGCATTCGCGCAGGGAAGTGCGCCGACAGCGGCCCCGAAAGAGCGGCCGACGACCGAACAGATGGCCCGCAAGGCGACCGAACGGATGACGCTGCGGCTGAAGCTGACCGACGAACAGGCCCGACAGGTCTACGAAGCCGTGCTCGAGCGGATGCGTGCGACCGAGGCGCTGCGCGAGCAGGCTCGGGCTGCGAAGTCGGCCGAGGCCGAGAGGATGAAGTCGATACTGAGCACCGAGCAGTTCGTGCGTTGGGCGCAGTCGCAGGTGCCGCACGACCGCCGTTGCGGCCCGCAGGCCGGCAGGAAGGAACGGCCCGATCGCTGCGAGGCTCCGAAGGATCGCCGCGAGAGGCGATAGCCGCCGTTCGCAGAAACGACGCCGCGGGCCGCAATCGTTTTGCAGCCCGCGGTGTCGTGAAAGCGGCGTGTCGCGCTAATGCGCCCGCTGAGCGAGCCACTGGTCGTAGACGTCGAGCATCACGGTGGGGTCCTCCTCCAACTCCTTGCGCTGTGCCTTGTCCTTGCGGAAAGCCTTGAGACTTTCGGCCAGGCCCGGGTAATTTTTCTTCATCAGCGCCGGAACCAGCAGACCGAAGGGATAGACCACCTCGTCGCCGTTGAAGCGGATGCCGTAGATGGTCGTCAGGATGCGCTGCTGACCGCGGTGTCCGCCCATGATCACCTCGTTCCACCAGTAGATCGTGGCGTTTTCGCCCGTCTTGCTCAGGCAGACCAGTTGGCGGGCGGAGTGGTAGCGATTCGAAATGTTGGGGCGTGCCACGGGGCAGGCGTCCCAGCGCTGTCCGTCGGGTTCGTTCTCCGTCGCTTCGAGATAGACGAGGTGGTCGATCTCGTCGGCCGTGTATTTCGTCACTTCGTCGCTGTCGGGCGTGGGTACGATCTTGAGCGAGTAGTTCGCTCTCTTGAGGGCGTAGTACGACGTTTCGGCCGACCAGTTGCGGTGGATGTAGCCATCGACGACATCGCCCGAAAGGAGCGTGATGGCGATGTGGCGGAATTCCTGATCTTTGGGTTTCTTGGCGGCCGAGGCCGTCCCGACCAATAGCAGTGCGGCGAGCAGCGCCGATGCGGATAAGAGTCGTTTCATGGGCGTATGGGTTTGGGGGTTAATGTGCCGAGGGGTGATAGTCGTGCAGCATGGCGACCGTTTTGCTGCGCGATGCGTTGGACGACCGGATACGCTCGCAGAGTGCGGGATCGTCGGCGATGTAACGGCAGATGCGTTCGCGGAATGCATCCTGCGACCGCCGCCCCACGTCGCCGAGGGCGTAGAGCTCCGTTGCGTCCGTTTTGAGCAGGTAGATGCCGACCTCCGTCGTGGAGAGTCCCCACCACGAGGAGGCTTTGAGCGGACTGATTCCGCCGTTGGAGTGGATCGTAAAGCCGCGGTGAGCGTAGATGTGGACGCCGATGCACGGGGTTTCGATGTAGACCCAGCACCACCCTATCTCGCGCGAGGGCCGGAATTTGTGACGTCGTTCGGGCGAGCGCGGATGCCAGCAGACGACGGAGTCGATCTCGTCGGGCCGGTAGGTGACTTTCCGTCGTTTGCCGAAGGCGTTGCGCAAACCTTTGAGCGGCTTTCCGGCGCGGGGCAATTCGATCCGGTCGGCGTTGCGGTAGGTCTCGGTCGTGCCGTTTCTGAGATAGACGGTCGCTTCGACCAGCGTCATGGCGGTCGCCGGACAACCAGCAAGGAGCAGGAGTAACAGACAGAGGTGTTTCATACGTTGCGGGAGAGATCGTTCCGTTGCAAAGATAGCGATTTACCTCCCCCCCCCGCAAATTTTTCGGCCGAAAAATTTCGCAAAAAAAAAATCGAATCGTCGCGGGGAATGTAAAAAGCCGCATATCCGGATGGGCGGAAGCGGGGTTAGGGCGGGTCGGGGTTGGACACATCACCACATATGCTTTAAAAAGTTTGCTGCGCGACGAGTGGCGCAGACGGCGGATGGCCTTCTCCTTGATCTGACGGACGCGCTCGCGCGTGAGGTCGAACTTCTCGCCGATCTCCTCGAGCGTCATTTCGGAGCAGCCGATGCCGAAGAAATACTTGATGATGTCGCGCTCGCGCTCCGTGAGCGTCTCCAGCGCGCGGTCGACCTCCGTCGAGAGCGATTCGCTGATCAGACCGCGGTCGGCGTTGGGCGAGCCGGGGTTGACCAGCACGTCGAGCAGCGAGTTGTCCTCGCCGTCGGC
>USBO01000165.1 GCA_900552955.1 uncultured Alistipes sp. | reverse complement strand
GGGGGGGGGGGGGGGGGGGCCGGGGGGGGCGGGGGGGGGGGCGGGGAGGGGGGAGGGGGAGGGGAGGATGGAGAAGAAGGACACCCCGCCCCCCCCCCCGAGCACCCCGCCTCCACCCCCAGGGTGACGCACACGCACGCGGGGGCCAAGACCAACACGTCCCACCCCGCCAACACAAAAGACGCCCGGCGGCCTTCGGACGGCCGCCGGACGTTCGTTTTCGAAGGCGCTGCGCTCAGCCGCGCTTCGGACGGATGCGGCGCAACGGCAGTCGGAGCACGCCCCAGAAGGCCTCGCCGAAGATACCGCCCGACATCTTGGAGGTTCCCTCCGTGCGGTCGATGAAGACGATTGACACCTCGTCGATGCGGAAACCGAGCTTCCACGCCGTATACTTCATCTCCACCTGAAAGCCGTAGCCCACCATGCGCACGGCATCGAGGTCGATGGTCTCCAGCACGCGGCGCGACCAGCAGACGAAACCCGCCGTGGCGTCGCACACGGGCATGCGGGTGACGGCCCGCACGTATTTCGAGGCATAGTAGGACATCAGCAGCCGCGCCATCGGCCAGTTGACGACGTTCACGCCGCGCGAATAGCGCGACCCCACGACCACGTCGGCGCCGGCGGCCGCAGCGGCCGTCAGCCGTTCGAGATCGTCGGGGTTGTGCGAGAAGTCGCAGTCCATCTCGTAGATCAGCCCGTAATCGCGCGCCAGCGCCCAGCGGAACCCCGCGATGTAGGCCGTTCCCAGCCCCAGCTTGCCGCTGCGCTCGATGAGGTGCACCCGCCCGGGAAACTCTGCCTGCCGCGCGCGGACGATGGCGGCCGTGCCGTCGGGCGAGCCGTCGTCGACGACGAGCAGATCGTAGCCGCCGTCCAGCGACATCACCTTCGAAATCATGCGCGCGACGTTTTCGCGCTCGTTGTAGGTCGGGATAATCACCAACTTTTTCATAAGCCTTGCATCCTATTGTCGAACGTATGCCGCCCCAGCAGGTAACGTGCAACGATCGAACCGTGATAAACGTGCGGCGCCGGACGGCGCTTCGACCGCTGCACCGTGCGGCGCTTGGCCGCAAGCGCCCCGTGCTGCGCCAGAAAGTCGCGGTAGGCGCCGACGACCGCACCGGCCAGCGCCCGCTGCCCCCTGAGCAGGTAGATCAGCGCAGCCGCAGCATCCGTCAGGGGCCGCAGCACCGCCACCGCCGCGCGCTGCACGGGCGACGCGCACTTGAAGAGCATCGCCAGATTGTTGCGGTAATTGAGGTAGAGCTTGCGCGGCGAATCGTTCTGCAACGTCCCGCCGCCCAGATGCCACACCCGGCTCTCGGGAACGACGCGCACGCGCCACCCCGCCAGTTGCATCCGCCAGCAGAGGTCGATCTCCTCCATGTGGGCGAAGAAATCGGCGTCGAAGCCGCCCGCGCTGCGGAACGCCTCCGCACGGCAGCAGAAGGCCGCACCGCTCACCCAGAAGACGTCGCGGGCATCGTCGTACTGCCCCCGATCCCTCTCCAGCGTCCGGAGGATGCGCCCCCGACAGAACGGGAAGCCCAGCCAGTCGATGAAACCGCCCGCAGCGCCCGCATATTCGAAGCGGTCGCGCTCGGCGCAGGCCAGCAGTTTCGGCCCCGCAGCCGCCACGTCGGGCTGCGCGTCGAGCTCCGCGACAAGGGGCTCCAGCCACCCCGCCGCCGGCTCGACATCGGAGTTGAGCAACACCCAATAGTCGCCGCCGAGACGCTCCAGCGCACGGTTGTACCCTCCGGCAAAGCCGTAGTTCTCGGGCAGACGGAGCAGCCGCACCGAAGGGAACTCCCGCTCGACGAGCGCCGCCGAGTCGTCGGTCGAGCCGTTGTCCGCCACGACGATCTCCACCCCGGGCGGCGTCGTGCGCACCACCGAAGGCAGAAACCGGCGCAGATGGGCCGCCCCGTTCCAGTTGAGGATGACGATCGTTACGACTGACATGACGGACGACGGTGTTTCCAGCGGCGGTGCGACCAGAGCCACAGCTCGGGATGCGCCTCGATATCCTTTTCCAACTGCCGCACGTAGCGCTCCGTGATCTCGTTGGGCGGCACCGCCTCCTCGCCGTCGTAGAGACGGCGGAACTCCAGCTCGTAATAGCCGCGGCGCAGGCGGCGCTGGCTGCAAAAGTAGACCGGCATGCGGAACTTGAGCGCCATCTTCTCGATGCCGTCGAAAAAGACGGTGTCCTGACGGAGGAACCGGAACCAATGGCTGTTGGGGCGCAGCGGCGGATTCTGGTCGGCGATCAGGCCGATGCCGATGCGCTGCCCGGGCGCACCTGCGGGCAGCCGGTGGTCGATGTAGTAGCGGATGATCTCCTTCATCGGGATGAGGCGGATGTTGCGCCGCCGGCGCAGCCGCAGGTAGACGGCGTCGATCACCTTGTTTTCGAGCGGATGGTAGACCGCCGCCACATAGTGGTCGCCGGTGTAGAGCGCCAGAAACGAATCGTACTCCCAGCAGCCGAAATGGGCCGTCGAGAGCAGCGCGTCGCGTCCGCGCAAATCGGAGAGCACCTCGTTGAGATTCCTGACCCGCACGCGGCGGCGGCACTCGTCGTCGGTCATGCGCGCCTGGCTGACCGTCGAGATGAAGATCTCCGAAAGGTTGTGATAGAACGCGCTGCGGATCCGCCGGAGCTCGGCCTCCGGCCGGTCGGGGAAGGAATTGCGCAAGTTCTCCGTCACGACGCGAACCCGATAGCGCAGGCATTTGTAAACGAGGAAATAGATCACCTCCTGCAACACGTAGTAGCGCAGCCAGTGCGGCATCAGTCCGATGAACCAGCAGCAACCCCACACGAGGCTCACCATCGCCCGCTGCCACACCGTCAGATTCGAACGTACCCGTTTCATGCGCGGCGGTTATTCGGTCGGAGAGGTTTCGGTATACAGTTTCACCTGCGCGATGCTGGTGCGCACCTCCAGCCAGCGGCGCAGACGCTGGCGGTCGGCGTCGCTCATCGCATGCTGCGACTTCACCACACAGATCAGCAACGTATCCTGCACCACCCCGTCGACATCGAAGGAGAGGCATTTCGACATGGAGATCGACCGGATATTGGGCACAACGGCACCCGCCTCGCGCGAAATGTCGTCGTACTCGATAGTCTTCGTCTTGTACTTCGACAACCGCTGCTTCAGCTCGTCGATCTGCGCATTCTTCTCGTCGAGCAGCTCCGAGTAGCTCATCTGCAACGACTTAAGATCGACCCGATCGCCCGTGCGGGCCTGCCGGACAATGAGCTCCGCGTCCTGCAATCCGTAATTGTAGAGCTGTGCGCGGGCGTTGTCGATGATCTCCTCGCCCAGAGGCTCGCCGATGAGCAGCAGTTCGATGCTCGACTTCCTGTCGCCGCGCTTATAGGTTTTCTTGCACTCGATCACGCGCGTATGCTCGAACTGGAACGCCTGCTGAACATAGCGGTCGACAGCCGACTCGAAGAACGACACCCGCACCATGTGCAGCCCGATGACGACGCTGGGGATGAACTTCACGAGCGAGATGAGCAGCATGAAGCGCTTGACAAAGCGTTCGCGCACCCGATCG
>USBO01000164.1 GCA_900552955.1 uncultured Alistipes sp. | reverse complement strand
GGCGTCGCGGTATCGGACGGGGTGTTCGTGACGACGACGGACGACGACGGACGCTATTACCTCTCGTCGCTCAAACGGCGCGGCTACGTCTTCATCACCGTTCCAAGCGGCTACCGCGCCCCCATCGACCGCTCCATCCCCCGATTCTTCCGCCGTCTGAGCGGCGCGCCGCAGACCTACGAGCAGTGCAGCTTCGTGCTGACGCCCGAGGCCAACCGGCGGCACCGGATGATCGTCTTCACCGACACGCACCTGGCCAACCGCACGAAGGATGTCCAGCAGTTCGAGAACGGATTCAAGGCCGACCTCCGAAAACAGATCGCACAGGCCCGGGCCGACGGCGTGAGCCTCTACGCCATGTCGCTGGGCGACCTGACGTGGGACGAATACTGGTACAAGAACAGCTATCTCCCGTCCGACTACCGCCGTCAGATGGCCGATCTCGACATCCCGATCTACAACATCCCGGGCAACCACGACAACGACCCCTACGTCGCCGACGATTTCGAATCGGAGAATCCCTGGCGCGAAACCTTCGGGCCGACCTACTACTCGTTCGACATCGGCGACATCCATTACATTCAGCTCGACGACACGCTCTTCGCCAACACGGGCGGCGCACAGGGCACGGTCGGCAATCTCAACTACACGCAGGGCCTCACGTCCGACCAGCTCCGCTGGCTAGAGCCCGATCGGAGGCGGGTTCCCGCCGGAAAGACCCTCTTCGTGGGGATGCACATCCAGTTCACGAGCCGCTACCGCATCGCCGATGGCAAACTCACATGGGGCTACTACATGCCGGCCGACTGCCGCACGAAGATGCTCGAACTGCTCGCACCCTATACCGTCCACTTCGTGACGGGCCACACCCACATCAACTACACCAACTTCATCGACGAGCGCATCACCGAACACAACATCGCCGCCGTCTGCGCCACGTGGTGGTGGACGGGCAACTACACCGACAGCCGCGCCCACATGTGCCGCGACGGCGCACCGGGCGGCTACGCGCTCTTCGAGATCGGCCGCGACGGCAGGGACGACGTGCAGTGGCACTATCAGGCCATCGGCAAGGCGCCCGAATACCAGTTGCGCGCCTACGATCTCAACCGCTGCCACATCACGCGCGACGTCTACTGCCCCAAAATCAAGGACAATTTCAAGAAGGTCACCGCCGAGTTCTTCGCACAGTACGCCAACGGATACGACACCCCCCGCACGGACAACGCGGTGCTCGTCAACGTCTTCAACTGGAACGAGAAATGGAAGGTCGAGGTGCGCGAAGTCGAGACCGGCAGGCAACTGCCCGTCGAACAGGTCGACACGTACGATCCGCTGCACACGATCCACTTCAACATGAACCGCATGAACAGCAACTCGACGTCGATGACCTTCCCCACGCTGCTCACATCGCACATGTTCGAAGTCGTGTGCTCGTCGCCGACCACGACGCTCGAAATCACGGCCACCGACGAGTTCGGCCGCCGCTACACCGAAACGATGACGCGTCCGCGCGAGCTGCGCGACATGTCGCTCTCCGCACAATGGTAGGAAGCACCGGCACCGGCGGGAACGGGCGGTGCGCACGCCGCACCGTTCCTGCCGGCCGCGACTGCGCACACAGCCGTTCCGCCCGCATTCACATAACCTAATTATACCTCACTATGAAAAAACTACTGACTATGCTTGCAATCGCCGGTGCATTTCTCGCGTCGTGCGATTCGGAAGGGGGCGACCTGAACCGTACGCCCATCTTCAAGGTCATCGGCCCCGACGGTTCCGATCCGTCGCAGCCGATCTCGATCGACGGCAAGAGCCAGGAGGTCGCCTTCAGCGTGCTGTCGACGGCCGACTGGACAGCCGAACTCGCGGGCTCCGAAGGCTTCGCCCTCTCCGACCGCAGCGGCACGACGGGCAACACGAAGGTGACCGTCGTCGCGGCCCGCAACCTCAGCGGTGCGACCCGCACGGCCACCGTCTCGTTCCGATTCGGCGGCGAGGAGCGCTGCGCCTACACCATCTCGCAGATCGAGGAACAGCCCTATCTCGACGTCGCGCCCGCCACGGTGTCGCTCGTGGGCGATCGTTCGGAGTTCACCGTGACCGTCTCGACCAACCAGACCGCGTGGAAAGTGGAGATCGACTCGCCCGACGGCGACGGCTGGCTCACCACGCAGTCGAAGCAGACCGATGCGATCACCCTCGTCGCTGCCGAGAACACCACGGGTAAAAACCGCTCCGCCACGCTCAAGTTCGTGTCGGAGCTGCGTCCCGAGGTCTTCAACTACGTCGACGTCACGCAGGGCTTCGTCGTGCCGGCTCCCAAAGCCGATCTGCTCGACGTGGTCTTCGCCGAGGACGGCACGGCCACGGACGTCTCGGGCATGGGCATGACCGTCGAACTCCGTCCCAACGAGTTCGTGTCAACCAAGTACCTCGAGAAGTACGGCCGTTTCGCCGCCGTATTCACCCACGAACCCGGTCTGACAAAGCGCGAAGCCGGCTACTACGTGATCGAATACAACGACAACACAGCCTTCAAGAGCAAACTCGAGGACGGCTACACGATGGAGCTGCTCATGCGCCGCTACGACGATCCCAAGAAGATGCAGATCAAGCCTTTCGCCGCGACGCAGGGCGGCGGTGCCAGCATCTGTTTCTGGGCCGACGACTCGAACCAGATCGTCATGGAGACCGGAACGGACAACGGAGGCAAGAACGCATGGAAAACGGCCAAAACAGGCGTCACGCCCCTCAAGGACGTCTACTATCACGTGGTCGCCGTATGGGATCAGACGGCCGGAACGCAGAAGGTCTACATCGACGGCGAACTGAAGGCCACCAACAACGCTGCGGCGGGCAAGTTCTTCCACATGGCGGCCGCGAGCGGGAAACGCTGGTTCGGAATCGGCGCCGCCCCGGGCCCCAACAACCTGGGAGAGATCACGTTCAAGGGCGAAGTGGTCATCGCGCGCATCTACGACGATCCGCTCGATGCCGATCAGGTGTTCGCTCTCTGGAAACTGGTGAAGTAACAACCTAAACTCGAATGCAAGATGAAAAACAGAAGATATATTCTCGCAATCATGGCCGCGGGGCTGCTCGCACTCCCCTGCAGCCCGGCACGCGCAGCTGAGACCGCGGCACGCGAAACCGCCGGGGCCGCTGCGGCCCGGCAGGAGCTGCGCGACGTCCGGGGACGCGTCACCGACCGCGCAACGGGCGATCCGATCGTCGGCGTCACGGTGGCCAACGCCTCCACCGGTGCCGGCACGGTGACCGACGCAACGGGCGCCTTCACCGTGAAGGCCGCCACGGGGCAGACGCTGACGATCTCCTGCGTGGGTTACACCGCATGGACGGTCAGAGTGCCCGCCTCCGGCACGATCGAGGTGGAGCTGGCCGAAGACGCCACACAGCTCGACGACGTGGTGGTCGTGGGCTACGCCACGCAGAAAAAGATCAACGTCACGGGCGCCGTTTCGTCGATTTCGGGCGACGAGATCGCCCAGCGCCCTGTCGTCTCGACCATGCAGGCGCTGCAGGGCATCGACCCGTCGCTCAACATCAGCATCGACTCGGGCAACCCCACCGCAGGCAAC
>USBO01000163.1 GCA_900552955.1 uncultured Alistipes sp. | reverse complement strand
CAATGCGGGCGACCCGAAACCGAGCTTGCGCAATCCGCGCTGCACGTCGGGATGGCTCATGAAGAGCCGCCACAGCAGTTCCGAGCGGTGATTCTCGATCATCACGGCGATCGGCCCCTGATCGATGGCCAGATACCGCTGCGGATACCAGTCGTCGGTCTGGCTGAAAGCGTCGTAGAAGCCGTAACGCCCCCAGACCTTTTCCCTGAGCGGCCCGTAAAGATAGCGCATCACGTCCATCGACGCCTCGGGCGTGTAGACGATCGACGAGAGCGCCGCCGTGGGGGCGATCACGCCGCGATCCTCGCGCTCGACGGGTGCGTGCGCCGCGTAACCCGCCGTGGAGTAGCTGGCCGTCAGGCCCCAGCAGTCGCGGCCGTAGCCCTTGTAATGCTTGGGGTTGCGAATGCAATAAGCGCGGTTGATGAGCGAGTAGTTGCGCATCTCATCCCCATAGTCGTCGCAATAGGCGTCGCGCAATCCCCGCGGATCAAGTCCGAGGAAGGAGTAGTGCGCCCAGAAGAGCGGCCCCGCCTCGACGCCCTGATACCGCAGATGCAGGGGGTAGCCCTCGACCTCGTGCGGATCGACGATCGCACCGTTCTCGGCCCACCCCTCGGTGTAGACCTCGCGGTCGACGGGGTAGGTCGGCGACGCGGCCGCCAGCAGATACATCACCAGACACTCGTTGAACCCGTGCACGGCGAAATCCATCTCCCAGCCGTACTCGGGGCTCCAGTGCCAGTAGAGGACGTTCTGCCCATTGCGGTACCACGACCACTCGACGCCGCGCCACAGCGTGTCGATGCGTTCGGCGAGCCGCCGTTCGCGCTCATTACCCGGCGCGAAATACTGATGCGCGGCCAGCAGCCCCTGAACCAGAAAGGCCGTTTCGACCAGATCGCCGCCGTTGTCCTTGCGGCCGAAGGGCTTCACGCGGCCCGTCGTACCCTCGATCCAGTGGGGCCATGCACCGTGGAAACGGTCTGCACGTTCGAGGAACGAGACGATGCGTTCGAACCGTTCGACACCCTGTTCGCGGGTGATATAGCCGCGCTCGATGCCTGCGATGAGCGCCAGAATGCCGAAGCCGCTGCCTCCCGTGGTCACCACCGTCTCGTCGTTCTCGGGATAGACGCCGTCCATGTGAATCCGTTCGCGCGCAAGGCCGCTGTTGGGCTCGGCGCCCGACCAGAAATAGTCGAACGTCCGCCGTTCGACGGTGTCCATCAGCGCCTCGTCCGAAAGCGTCGCCGCAGGACGCTGCCCGCAGCCCGCGACGACGCCCGCCAGAGCGAGCGCCGCCACGGCCGCGGCAAATCGTTTGATCGTTTTCATCGTGCAGCGGTTATTTAAGCGTGAAACGTGCCTGCTTCACCCGATCGCTCGCGCCGCCGATCATCACGTCGAACTCGCCCGGTTCGGCCACATAGCGCAGATCGAAATCGTAGTACTTGAGCAGCGAGACGTCGATCCTGAAGGTCACGTCACGGCTCTCGCCCGCCCTGAGCGCCACGCGCCGGAACCCTTTGAGCTCCTGCACGGGACGGGTCGACGAACCCACCCGATCGCGGATGTAGAGCTGCACGACCTCCACGCCGTCGCGCCGCCCGCTGTTCGTCAGGCGCACGGTGGCCTCGATCGAACCGTCGGCGGTCATCTCCGAAGCCGAGAGACGCACGTCGCCGTAGTCGAACGTCGTGTACGAAAGACCGTGGCCGAAGGCGTAGAGCGGCGTGTTGGGTACGTCAAGGTAGTTGCTGCGGAATTTCTCGAAGGTGTCGCCCAGCAGCGGACGACCCGTGTTCTTGTGGTTGTAGAAGAGCGGAATCTGGCCCACGCTGCGCGGGAAGGTCGAGGGGAGTTTGCCCGACGGGTTCACGTCGCCGAAGAGCACGTCGCCGATCGCCTCGGCCGCCTCAGTGCCGCCGAACCACACGTTGAGCATCGCCGGCACGTGCCCGGCCTCCCATTCGAGCGTCAGCGGACGGCCCGTGAAGAGCACCAGCACGACAGGTTTGCCCGTGGCCACGAGTGCCTTCAGCAGCTCCTGCTGCACGTCGGGAATGCCGATCTGCGACCGGCTGCTGCTCTCGCCGCTCATCTCCGACGACTCGCCCAGCGCTGCGATCACCACATCGGCCTTCGCCGCGATGGCCAGCGCCTCGTCGCGCAACTGCTCGTCGGTGCGGCCGTCGCGCGGAATGTCGCGTCCGAACATCGTCACGTGACGCTCCAGCGTCTCGTCGCGCACGACGTTGCTGCCCTTGGCATAGAGTACGTTCACCTTCTTGCCGGCCACCTGCCGCACCCCTTCGACGAGCGTCAGCGGCTTGGTCAGATCGGTCGCCACGCTCCACGTGCCGGGCATGTTCTCGCGCGAGGCGGCCAGCGGGCCGACCACGGCGATCGTCCCCTTGCGGGCGAGCGGCAGCACGTCGCCGGCGTTCTTCAGCAGCACGAAGCTCTCGCCCGCGATGCGGCGCGCCTCGGCACGGTGCTCGGGCGTGAAAATCCGCGTGGCGGCACGCTGCGGATCGCAGTAGCGGTAGGGATCGTCGAACAGCCCCAGCTTGTATTTGGCCTCGAGGATCAGCCGGCACGCACGGTCGATGTCGGCCATCGGGATGCGTCCCTCCTCGAGCGACTGCTCCAGCGTGCCCAGATAGCCCTCGCTGACCATATCCATATCAACACCCGCCTCGATGGCGCGCGCCGACACCTCCTTCAGATCGCCCAGTCCGTGGGCGATCATCTCGGAGATGCCCGTATAGTCGGTCACCACGAAGCCCTCGAAGCCCCACTGCTCGCGCAGCACGGTGGTCATCAGCCAGCGGTTGGCCGTGGCGGGGATGCCGTCGACCTCGTTGAACGACGCCATGACGCTGCCCACGCCCGCCTCGACGGCCGCCTTGTAGGGCGGGAAGTAGTCGTTGTACATCCGCTGGCGGCTCATGTCGGTCGTGTTGTAGTCCCGGCCCGCCTCGGCGGCGCCGTAGAGCGCATAGTGCTTGACGCACCCCATGATCTCGTCGGTGGCGTAGTGCATCGGATCGCGGCCCTGATAGCCGTAGACGAAGGCCCGCGCCACGGCGCTGCCCAGGAAGGGGTCTTCGCCGACACCCTCCGACGCACGGCCCCAGCGGGGATCGCGGGCGATGTCGACCATCGGCGAGAAGGTCCAGCAGATGCCGGCGGCACTCGCCTCGACGGCCGCGATGCGCGCGGCGCGCTCCACGGCCTCCATGTCCCACGTGGCCGTCAGCGCCAGCGGAATGGGGAAGGTCGTCTCGTAACCGTGGATCACGTCCATGCCGAAGATCAGCGGAATGCCCAGCCGGCTCTCCTCGACGGCGATGCGCTGCACGTCGCGGATCTTCTCCACTCCCTTGATGTTGAACAGACCGCCCACGGCGCCGCGGCGGATCTTCTCAGCGATGTCGCTGCTCTTGGCCTGTCCGGTGGTGATGTCGCCCGCGCTGGGCAGATTGAGCTGGCCGATCTTCTCTTCGAGGGTCATGCGGCGCATCAGCGCGTCGACATACCGCTCCATCGCATCGTCGGACGGCCGTCCGGCGGCCGCAGCCGCGCCGCAGAACGCGACGCCCAGC
>USBO01000162.1 GCA_900552955.1 uncultured Alistipes sp. | reverse complement strand
ATTTTTGATGAGCACCGTCACGTCGGCACCCCGCAGCGCATCGGCTATGTCCTGCACGCTGAACGGATTGACGGTCGTCCGCGCACCGAGCCAAATCACATCGACGCCGAATTCGAGCGCCGCCTCGACATGTTTCGACGTAGCCACCTCGGTGCCGATGGGCAGGCCCGTCTCCTCGCGGGCACGGCTCATCCACGCCAGCCCCCTGAGCCCCACGCCCTCGAACGAACCGGGCTTGGTGCGGGGTTTCCAGATGCCGGCGCGGAAGACCCTGACCTCCTGCGCGGCGAGTGCGCGGGCGGCCGCGAGCACCTGCTCCTCGGTTTCGGCGCTGCACGGGCCGGCGATGACCAGCGGCCGTCGGGCGGAGACGCCCCGGGGTGTGATGGGTTCCAAATCGGTCATTTCCATACTGTTCGTGTTTATTCGTTGAATGCGGCGTATTCGCCCAGAATCCTGAAATCGTTGGTCAGCAGGGTGATGGCGTCGATCGCCTGCCGGTAGCGGGTGTAGTCGTCGAAGGCGACGTCCACGTAGAAGCGGTACTCCCACTCGCAGCCCAGAATGGGTGTCGACTGAATCTTGGTGAGGTTGATGTCGTAGAACGAGAGGATCGTCAGCACCTTCGACAGACTCCCCTGCGTGTGGGGCAGCGTGAAGACCAGCGACGCCTTGTCGGCCCGCGGCGCGGCGCCGCGCCGGTCGGCGCGGTGACGGTCGGCCAGCAGCAGAAAGCGGGTGAAGTTGCGTTTGTTGGTCTCGATGCCCTCCTCGAGAATCTCCAGCCCGTAGCGTTCGGCGGCCATCCGGCCGCAGATGGCGGCGTGACCCTTCAGATGGCGGGCGGCGATCTCGGCGGCGCTGCCCGCCGTGTCGTCGCGCTCGACGGCTTTGAGCTGCGGGTGTGCCTTGAGGAATTCGCCGCACTGCATCAGGGCGATGGGGTGGGAGTTGACCTCGTGCAGCTCGTCGGGCCGCTGCCCGGGCAGCGCTGCCAGCACGTGCGAGATGCGCAGCTTGCACTCGCCGACGATCTGCAGCTCGCTGCCGCGCAGCAGCTCGTGGTTCTGCAACAGACTGCCGGCGATCGTGTTCTCGATGGCGACCACGCCCAGCAGCGACCCGTCGTGCCGCATCCGCTCGAACTGCGCCTCGAACGTCCGGCAGGGGACGATCCCGATCGGTTCGTCGCCGAAGCAGCGCCGTGCGGCCTCCTCGTGGAAGCACCCGGGCTCGCCCTGAATGGTTACCTGTTTCATGCGTCGTGTCATAAAAAAATCCCGTTCGCTGCGGAACGGGATTCATACGTTATTCTTTTCGTCATCGATTCAGACCATACGCCCCCGTTCTACCTGCTGAAATAGAAAAATCGAAAATAGGCGTATGCGAAACCGAATGACTTCATGCTCTCCGATGAACTGTATGCGGCAAATGTACGAAAATGTTCGCAAGACGCAAATTTTTGCGGCGGTTTTTTGCGGCGGCCCGCCCGAGCCCCGTCCGCCCGCGCCCCGCCCTGCCCGACGACGCCCCGCCGCATGCGGAAGCGCCGCCGGAACCGTCGCGCCTACCCGATGATGCGGTCGAGCTGGTCGATCGAGCGCCGCAGTTCGTCGTCGGTGACGGTGTGGTCCTGCAGCTTGTCCGCGAAATACTGCTCGTAGGCGTAGAGATCGATCATGCCGTGACCCGAGAGGTTGAACAGAATCGTCCGCGGCCGCCCCTCCTCCCTGGCGCGCAGCGCCTCGCGCACGGCCGCGGCGATGGCGTGCGTCGACTCGGGGGCCGGCACGATCCCCTCGGTGCGGGCGAAGAGCAGCCCCGCGCGGAACGTTTCGAGCTGCGGCACCGCCTGGGCCTCGATCAGCCCGTCGCGCAGCAGTTGGCTCACGATGCTGCCGGCGCCGTGGTAGCGCAGCCCGCCGGCGTGGATGTCGGCCGGCTGGAAGTTGTGGCCCAGCGTGTACATGGGCAGCATGGGCGTCATGCCCGCCACGTCGCCGAAGTCGTACTGGAACGTGCCGCGCGTGAGCTTGGGACACGAGGCCGGCTCGACGGCCACCACGCGCGTCCCGGCTCCCTCGCGGAGGTTGCGGCGCAGGAACGGGAAGCCGATGCCCGCGAAGTTCGAGCCGCCGCCGAAGCAGCCGATCACCACGTCGGGTTCGTCGCCCGCCATCTCCATCTGCACGAGCGCCTCCTCGCCGATGACGGTCTGGTGCAGCAGCACGTGGTTGAGCACGCTGCCCAGACAGTAGCGCGTATCGTCGGGGTGCTGCACGGCGGCCTCGACCGCCTCCGAGATAGCCAGCCCGAGGCTGCCCGAGCAGTCGGGGTCGGCGGCCAGCGCACGCCGTCCCGCCTCGGTCTGCGTGCTGGGCGAGGGGATCACCTCGGCGCCCCACGTGTTCATCAGCAGTTTGCGGTAGGGCTTCTGGTTGTAGCTGACCCTGACCATGAATACTTTGACGTCCAGCCCGAAATGCTGGCTGGCCAGCGCGATGGCCGACCCCCACTGCCCGCCGCCCGTCTCGGTCGTCAGGTGCCTGATCCCCTGTTTGGCGTTGTAGTAGGCTTGCGGCAGGGCCGTGTTGGGCTTGTGCGAGCCTGCGGGCGAGACGCTCTCGTTCTTGAAGTAGATTTTCGCCGGCGTGTCGAGCGCCCGCTCCAGCGCATAGGCCCGCACCAGCGGCGTGCAGCGCCAGATGCGGTAGCATGCGCGCACCTCGTCGGGGATGTCGACGAACCGCTCGGCCGAGAACTCCTGCCGCACGAGCTCCTCGGCGAAGATCGCCTTCATCTGCTCGGCCGTCACGGGGCGGCGCGTGCGGGGGTCGAGCGGCGGCAGCGGCTTGTTGGGCATGTCGGCCACGATGTTGTACCATTGCGAGGGGATTTGCTGATCGGTCAGCAGGATTTTTTTTGTTTTCATAACGGTTAAGATGATTTGATGGATTTCGGAGTGCGGAGACAAAAAAGAAATCCGTCGTTACCTGTCAAGTAAACAACGGATTTCCATCTTTTGCGATCGGGCTGTTCCGGCCACGGCAGCGCCGGCGTCATTGTTTACTTAAAACCAATGAGCGCCACCACCAATTCTGAGCCGTGCGATTGCTGAACATCTTCCTCGATCGTGCTTTCGAAGCAAATGTAAGAAAAAATCCGGCAGTTGGTACCCTTCGCACGAAAAAATATCTCCGAAATAACCGTTTCCTTGCTCCGATATTGGTAATTTCGGAAAAACGTACGCGGTTCTCAGCCTGTTTTGTTCGTGTTTTACCGGCACACTCAGATCGACAGGCCGGAACCGCGTTTCGGCGAGCGCCCCCGCCCGCAAGGGCGGGGCGCTGCGGAGTGACAGGCTTGAGATCGACTGAGGATGTACCGCCTCGCGGCGGCATGTTATGATAGTCACTCCGTGCGCCCCGCTACGGTCGCGGAACGATTGCCCCCTCGGCTGTTCGCCGCCGGCGGCGACGGCACGAGCCCCGCGAGTTGCAGTCCGCCGCAGGGGGCGGCGGCGAACTGCCGACAGCGCAGCGCGCTGTCGATGCGGGTTAAAAAAAGGGCCGGTGCGGAATAAAGAAGGTGGGATTGAAATGAATTTTTCCGAACGGAAGCCATGACCGCACCGGCCA
>USBO01000161.1 GCA_900552955.1 uncultured Alistipes sp. | reverse complement strand
AGAGCGGACCGAATGGAACACCCGAGCGCTGGGAATCGGATCGTCGGAGGCCACTATGCAGGGCGGAGTCGCCGCATGGCTGCGCTGGCGCGCCAAGCGCAAGGCCGAGGGAAAGCCGTTCGACAAACCCAATGTGGTGATGAGTACCGCCTATCAGGTGGTGTGGGAGAAGTTCTGCCAGTTGTGGCAGATCGAACTGCGTACGGTGCCCCTGACGCTCGAGAAACAGACGCTCGATCCCGGGGAGGCGCTGGCCCTCTGCGACGAGAACACCATCTGCATCGTGCCGGTGGTCGGCGTGACGTGGACGGGTCTCAACGATGATGTCGAGGCGCTCGACCGCGAGCTGGACGCCTACAATAAAAAGACGGGCTACGACATCCCGATTCACGTCGACGCCGCGTCGGGCGGTTTCATCCTGCCGTTCCTCAATCCCGGGGTGAAGTGGGACTTCCGCCTCAAGTGGGTGTGGTCGATCTCCACGTCGGGTCATAAATACGGTCTGGTCTACCCGGGCCTGGGCTGGGTGGTCTGGAAAGACAAGCAGTACCTGCCCCAGGAAATGTCGTTCAGCGTCAATTATCTGGGCGCCAACATCACGCAGGTGGGACTCAACTTCTCGCGTCCCGCGGCGCAGATTCTGGGCCAGTACTACAACTTCATCCGGCTGGGATTCGACGGTTACAAGGAGGTGCAGCAGAACTCGATGGACGTCGCCTGCTACTGCCACGAGCGGATCGGCAAGATGAAGTGCTTCGAGAATTATTCCGAGGAGTTGCAGAACCCGCTCTTCATCTGGTACATGAATCCCGAATACGAAAAGACGGCCAAATGGACGCTCTACGACCTGCAGGCCGTGCTCCAGCAAAGCGGTTGGATGGTGCCGGCCTACACGATGCCTAAGGACATCGACTCGATGGTGGTGATGCGTGTGGTGGTTCGTCAGGGAATGTCGCGCGACATGGCCGACATGTTGCTGAGCGACATCGACAACGCCGTGGCCGGTTTCGATAAGCTGACCTATCCCACGCAGTCGCGTCTCGACTATGAGGCGCAGATCCGACAGAAGGGCCGCGTCTATACGCACTGACCGGACCGTCGACGCCGGTTTTCGGATCGGCGTTGCCGCTCGGGATGTGTCCGGTTTCGGCCGGACACTTTTTTTGTTCGTCCGGCGGGATAATTCCGTCGTTTTGCCTATCTTTAGGGACGAAATTTGATTTTTCCGAATGAAAAAGATCGTGGTTTTCACAGGTGCCGGCGTGAGTGCCGACAGCGGGCTCTCCACCTTCCGCGACGCCGACGGGCTGTGGGCCGATTATCGGATCGAGGATGTCTGCACGCCCGAAGCGCTGGCGCGCAACCGCCGGCTGGTGATCGAATTCTACAACAAGCGCCGCCGCGAAGCGATGGCTGCCCGTCCCAATGCGGCTCATCTGGCCATCGCAGGGCTGGAGGCGGATTTCGAGGTGGAGGTGGTCACGCAGAATGTCGACGACCTTCACGAACGTGCCGGTTCGACGCGCGTGACGCATCTCCACGGTGAATTGATGAAACTCCGTTCGTCGCGCGATCCCGAGCTCATCGTGCCGATCGAGGGGTGGGAGCAGCCGCTCGATGCCGCGGCTCCCGACGGGGCGCCGCTGCGCCCGCACATCGTCTTTTTCGGCGAGGCGGTGCCGGCCTTCGACCGTGCGGCGCGGATCGCGGCGACGGCCGATGTGCTGATCGTCGTCGGGACGTCGCTGGCGGTCTATCCGGCAGCTTCGCTGGTGCGTTGCGTGCGGCCCGGGGTGCCGATTCACCTGGTTGACCCGGGCAGCCCCGACGTGCGGTCGATCCGCAATCCGCTGACGCATCTGCGCGAGCGTGCGGCCGTCGGAATGCCCGAACTGGCTGGACGGTTGCGATGCGAATTCGGGTCGCAGGCTTGACTGCGGGCGATACCTAATTATATATAAAAGGCGTGAATCCGAGATTCACGCCTTTTATCGTCGGGAGTCGCCCGCTTAGCCGAGGAACGACAGCAGAATGCCTGCGGCAACCGCCGAGCCGACCACACCGGCCACATTGGGGCCCATGGCGTGCATCAGCAGGTAGTTGTTCGGGTTTTCGCGCTGTCCTTCGGTCTGCGCTACGCGGGCGGCCATCGGGACGGCCGACACGCCGGCCGAGCCGATCAGCGGGTTGATCCGGTTCTCCTTCTTGCAAAAGAGGTTCATGAACTTGGCCAGTAGCAGTCCTCCGGCGGTTCCCATGCTGAAGGCGATCACGCCCAGCACGAGGATGCCCAGCGTCCGGAAATTCAGAAACGCTTCGGCGGTGGCCGTCGCGCCGACGGTCAGGCCGAGGAAGATCACCACGATGTTCATCATTTCGTTCTGCACAGTTTTGCTCAGACGATCCACCACGCCGCACTCCTTCATCAGGTTGCCCAGCATCAGGCAGCCTACGAGCGGCATTGCGCTGGGCAGCAGCAGCGCGATGATGACGGCGATGATGACAGGGAAGAGGATGCGTTCGGTTTTCGACACCGGACGCAGCGTGCGCATGCGGATGGCGCGCTCTTCCTTGGTGGTGAGCAGTCGCATGATGGGCGGCTGGATGACCGGCACGAGCGCCATGTAGGAGTAGGCGGCGACGGCGATCGGGCCCAGCAGCTCGGGCGCCAGCAGCGAGGTGAGGTAGATGGCCGTGGGACCGTCAGCTCCGCCGATGATACCGATCGAGCCGCTCTGCTCGGGCGTGAAGCCCAGCGCATAGGCGCCGATGAAGGTCAAGAAGATACCGACCTGTGCCGCAGCCCCCAGCAGGAAGCTCTTGGGGTTGGCGATCAGCGGCCCGAAGTCGGTCATCGCACCCACGCCGATGAAGATCAGACAGGGGTAGATACCCAGCTTGACGCCCAGATAGAGGTAGTCCAGCAGGCCGGCCTTCGCCACGAAGATGTCCCAATGGACATGTCCTCCGGCGAAGAGCTCGGTGTGATAGAGATTGGCCCCGGGCAGGTTCGTCAGCAGCATACCGAAGGCGATCGGCAGGAGCAGCAGCGGCTCAAAGCCCTTACCGATGGCCAGATACATTAGGACGAAGGAAATGAGGATCATGACGATCGATTTCCAGTCCGCATTGTGGATCAGGGTGGCGATGCCAGCCTGATTCAGGAAATTCGTCATTGCTTCCGTATTGGACTGTGCGCCCTGCTCCTCTACAGCGGTGGTCTCCGCGGCTGACGAGGAGTCCGGCTCAGCGGTGGCGGCGGAGGCGAGGGTGAAGCACAGGCACACCAGAAGCCCCAGCACCATGAGCGCAATGAGCGCGCGGTGCAGGTTCTTATTCTTTTTCTTGAACATACGGCATCTCCTTACCCGCTTACGCGATGGTGCAGAGGAGAGCCTGAGTCTCGACGGAGTCGCCCTTGCGGACGTTCACACCGGTGATCTTGCCGTCGGAGGGAGCGCAGATCTCGTTCTCCATCTTCATGGCTTCCAGAATGACGAGAACGTCGCCCTTCTTCACGGACTGACCGGCCTGAACCTTGACATCCAGAATGGTGCCGGGCATCGGAGCCTTGACCTGAGCGCCTGCACCGGCAGGAGCGGGAGCGGCGGCGGGAGCGGCGGCGGGAGCGGCAGCAGGAGCGGCGGCGCTCATCTTCGCGGGAGCAGCCATTTCTTCGATCTCGATCTC
>USBO01000160.1 GCA_900552955.1 uncultured Alistipes sp. | reverse complement strand
GCGCAACGTATAGTCGAGGTAGGTTTTGTCGAAGGCCACGCTGTCGCGGGCAGCCTTCTCCAGCTCGTTCGCTTTGAGAAACTGCCGGATCCGTCCGACGCGCCCTTCCTCCTGCCGGGTCAGCAGGTCGGCGCATCGCTCGATCGTCGGGTCCGTTTCGCTGCATTCGTAGAGAAAATAGGGGTCCCGCCGGCTTCGATAGACGATATAGTTCCGTTCCAACTGTTGTTCCGACCATGCAAGGAACAGGTCGCGCACCTCGGGCCACGGTTCGGTTCGGAGCCATGCGAGCGACGACAGGCTGTCGAGGGCCTGTCTGCGGGCGAGATCGGCGCTGTTGGCGTCGGGATGCTTCTGAAAGTCCGTGTACCACGCGAATCCGTCGAATATCAGTGTCCGGATGTTTCTAAGCGCCTCTTTGTCGAGACGATCGCTGGTGAAATAACAGGTGTATTCCGTGCAGCTCTCCCCGCATACGATCGAGTCCGTGACGGGCCTGTCGTCGGTTGTGGCCGGACGGTCGGCCGCACTTGCGGCTGCTTCCGGCGCGGTGCCCGCAGCGGGACATCCTGTGCAGAGCAGGCCCGGGAGCAATGGCAGAAATAGTGTGAAGATCGGTTTCCGTAGGTTCATGGGATCAGGCGTTTTCGGTGATTTCGAGCTCGTAGGAAGCCTTCTCCCACTCGTGCATCAGGTGGTCGTAACGGGTCTTGAGGTCGTCGTAGGCTTTGTAGTCCGCCGCGTCGTAGGCGGTGGCGGCGGCTAAGCGGGCGTCGTACTCCGCGATCCGGCGCTCGGTCTCGGCCAGCTCGGCCTCGACGCTCTCGACGGCGCGGCGCAGCTTGCGCAGCAGCTTCTCCTGCTCCTTTTTCTGTTCGTAGCTCAGCTTCGGCGCCTCGGCTTTCGCAGCGGCGGCGGGCGCGGGCGCCTCCTTGCGCTCGACGTCGCGCAGCGATTCGAGCTTGCGCTTCTCGAGGAAGTAGTAGATGCCGCCCAGATACTCCTTCACGCCGCCGTCGCGGAACTCGTAGACCTTGTCGACGATGCCGTCCAGAAACTCGCGGTCGTGCGAGACCACCACCACCGTGCCGTCGTAACGCTGTACGGCGCGCTTGAGGATGTCCTTCGAGCGCATGTCCATGTGGTTCGTCGGCTCGTCGAGCACCAGCAGGTTGTAGGGTTCGAGCATCAGACGCGCCATCGCCAGCCGCGAACGCTCGCCGCCCGAGAGCACCTTGACCTTCTTGTCCACGTCCTCGCCGCGGAAAAGGAACGCGCCCAGGATGTCGCGCAGACGGGTGCGGATGTCGCCCACGGCCACGCGGTCGAGCGTGTCGAAGACCGTGAACTCGCCCTCCATCAGGTCGTCCTGATTCTGGGCGTAATACCCCACGCGGACGTTGGCGCCCAGCCGGATCGACCCCTCGGTCGGCGCGAGCTGACCGATGAGCATCCGCGCGAAGGTGGTCTTTCCCTCGCCGTTGCGGCCCACCAGCGCGATCTTCTGCCCGCGCTCGATGGTGAAGTCGGCGCCCGAGAAGACGTGTTTCGGCCCGAACGACATGCCTGCCTCCCGGACCTCGGCCACGATCTGCCCCGAGCGGGGTGCGGGCGGGAACTTGATGTTGAGCGTGGCGGCGTCTTCCTCGTCGACCTCGATGCGCTCGATGCGTTCGAGCTGCTTGATGCGCGACTGCACCTGATTCGACTTGGTGGGTTTGTAGCGGAACTTCTCGATGAACTCCTCGGTCTTCTCGATGAGCCGCTGCTGGTTTTCGTAGGCGGCCATCTGCTGCGCCCGCCGCTCGGCGCGCAGCACGACGTATTTCGAGTAGGGCACCTTGTAGTCGTAGACCTTGCCCAGCGACAGTTCGACGGTGCGCGTGGTGACGTTGTCCAGAAAGGCGCGGTCGTGCGAGATGACCAGCACTGCACCGTTGTAGCTGCGCAGATACTCCTCCAGCCATTGAATCGACTCGATGTCGAGGTGGTTGGTCGGCTCGTCGAGCAGGAAGATCGAGGGGCGGCGCAGCAGCAGCTTCGCCAGCTCGATGCGCATGCGCCAGCCGCCCGAGAACTCGGAGGTGGCGCGGCCGAAATCCGACCGTTTGAAGCCCAGCCCCAGCAGCGTCCTCTCGATGTCGGCGTCGCGCGTCTCGCCGCCGAGGTTGTGGAAGTGATCCTGCGCGTCGTTCAATCGGTGCAGCAGCGCTTCGTAGGCAGGCGATTCGTAGTCGGTGCGTTCGGCGATCTCGCGCGTCAGGGCCTCGATCTCGGCTTCGAGCGCCAGCACCTCGGCGAAGGCCGTGGCCGTCTCCTCGACGAGCGTCGTGGTGTCGGCGACCTTCATCTGCTGCGGCAGGTAGCCCACCGTGCACTCGCCGTTGCGGGAGACGGCACCCGACGTGGGCTGCTGCTCGCCGACGATGAGTTTGAGCAGCGTGGTCTTGCCCGCGCCGTTCTTGCCCACCAGACCGATGCGGTCTTTGGGGTTGATGAGAAACGAGATATTGTCGAACAGCGTCCAGCCGCCGTAACTGACCGTGAGGTTATCCAGAGAGATCATACTTGTTCGTGGGGTCGCGCATCTGCGCGCGGTTCCGACCGCAAAGGTAGCGATTTTAATCCGATATATCGGGCGGCGTCCGGTTTTTTCGTTTCGGCGGGTGTTGTCTGTAGAGGCTTTCGGTCGTATATTTTATTGTACTTTTGGCTTGACCCAAAAGTACCCAAAGGTTAAGCACGGCGAAAAATGCAAGAAAATATTGCATATCAGCTGGGGCAAGGGAGTGGGAGAGCGGGGCGCGGCCTGCGGCGAGACGCGACAGCGGGCCTCCGAACTCCGTTTTCGGTTATTCGGCATCGCGGAGCGATGCCGGCGGTCCGCCGCTGCCCCACGCGGCGGACTGCAACTCGCCTGCTCGGCTCGTGCACGTCGCGCCGCCGACAGCGAGCAGCGGCACCTATTCCTGCCGCCTGAACCCGATCGGACGGCGGGGCGGCTGCGCTTTGGGAATCCTGACCGACAGCGCTGCAATCGCATCGTAGATCGTGTCCAACTCTTTGCGCACGTCCTCCGAGAGGTCGCAGATCGCCTCGGCGTTGTCGGCATCGGTGCGCTTCAACAGAGCCAGTTTGGTGCGGATTTCCGAGAGCTCGGCCGTCACGGTGGTTGTCGTAGCGATGTAATTGCGCATCGCCACGAACGCGCGGATGATCGCCCGATTGGCGAAGATTGCCGTATCGCTCCGCAATACACTCGACAGCATCGCCACGCCGGCTTCCGTAAACGCGAACGGCGGGTATTTGGGATATTTACCCCGCCCGTCGGTTTCTAACATCACAATTTGTGATCTTAATCTCTCTTTCAGTAATTTATATTCCTCCTCCGAGAGTTCGAACATGAAATCTTCGCCTTCGAACCGCCCGTTATTGCGGCGAACGGCCTGCTTGAGGGTGCGGGTTTCGACCTGGTAGAGCGCCGCGAGGTCGAAGTCGAGCATCACGCGCTGACCGCGGATTTCGTAGATTTTGTTTTGGATGACGGTGAGTTCGTTCATGATTTCGGGTGTCGGTTTCCGCAAAAATAGCAAAAAAAGCCGAACGAGTACGGAATCGGGTTAGAAATGAGCGGTTTGAACTGATATACAATATTCTATTGTATTCTATAGGGGCGTCATTTGATCGGAAAACATATCGGATTGTATATTTT
>USBO01000159.1 GCA_900552955.1 uncultured Alistipes sp. | reverse complement strand
CGCCGCCGGATAGATCAGCAGCAGGATGTGGGCGTCCTCGACGGGAAACCAGTTGACCAGACAGCTCTTGATCGCATAGAGCAGGATTTCGAAGACATAGGTGCCCAACCCCGCCAGCAGCCCGACGACCATGGCCAGCAGCATCATGATCTGACGGTTGCTCAGCCGGCGCGTCAGGCGGTAGAAGAGGGCGTAGATGCGCTCGTAGCGGAAATCCCTGCGTCTCATCGTTGTCGGTCGTTTGCGGGCGTCACCCGCGGCCGGCTCGATAGAGCGAGGCCTGCGAAGCGATCAGCTCGCGGTCTTCGAAATAGTCGATCTTCATCGCCTTGCGCACGTCGCCGAGCGTCCGCGCAGCCTCCGCACGGGCCCTCTCCGAGCCTTTGTGCAGCACGTCGTAGACCCATTCGATGCGCTCCTCGTAGTGGCGGCGGCGTTCGCGGATGGGTTCGAGCGTCTCGTTGAGCACGGCGATCAGGAACTTCTTGACCTTCACGTCGCCCAGGCCGCCGCGGCGGTAGTGGGCCTTCAGCTCGTCGAGCGAAGGGTAGTCGGGGAGGTATCGGGCGAAATGCTCCTCGCGGCAGAAGGCGTCGAGGTAGGTGAAGACCGTGTTGCCCTCGACCTTGCCCGGGTCCTCCACACGCAGGTGGTCGGGGTCGGTGTACATGCCCATGACCTTTTTGCGCACCTCTTCGGCCGTGTCGCTCAGGTAGATGCAGTTGCCCAGCGATTTGGACATCTTGGCCTTGCCGTCGGTGCCGGGCAGACGCATGCAGGCGGCGTTGTCGGGCAGCAGAATCTCGGGCTCGACGAGCGTGGGGCCGTAGACGGCGTTGAACTTATGGACGATCTCGCGCGTCTGCTCGACCATCGGCTCCTGATCGTCGCCGGCGGGAACGGTCGTGGCGCGGAAGGCGGTGATGTCCGACGCCTGCGAGATGGGGTAGGTGAAGAAGCCGACGGGAATGCCCTGCCGCTGGAGGTCGTTGTCGGCATTGTTCTCCGAGAAGCCGCGCATCTGGATCTCGGCCTTGACGGTCGGGTTGCGTTGCAGCCGCTGCACGGTGACCAGATTCATGTAGTAGAACGCCAGCTCGCACAGCTCGGGAACCTGCGACTGGATGAAGAGCGTCGACCGTTCGGGGTCGAGGCCGCACGAGAGGTAGTCGAGCGCCACCTCGATGATGTTCTGTCGCACCTTCTCGGGGTTGTCGGCATTGTCGGTGAGCGCCTGCGCGTCGGCGATCATGATGAAGATCTTTTCGAATTCGCCGGAGTTCTGCAACTCCACGCGGCGGCGCAGCGATCCCACGTAGTGACCGAGATGCAGCCGGCCCGTCGGGCGGTCTCCGGTCAGGATGATTTTTCCCATAACAGCGTATGTACCGTTTTATATTTTAAGTGTCGTAGCTGACAAAAGTAGGAAAAATCTGGTTGTCTGCGAACGCTCTTGCTGAATATAAGGTTTTTTTATATATTTGCCAGACAGAATAAGTCCCTGTGTCTATGACCATCATTCAACTGGAATACCTGCTGGCGGTCGCCAACTGCGGAAGTTTTTCGCTGGCCGCCGAACACTGTTTCGTGACCCAGCCTTCGCTGAGCATGCAGATCAAATCGCTCGAAGAGGAGCTGGGCGTGGTGTTGCTCGACCGCTCGAAGAAACCCGTGATCGCCACCGAGGCGGGCGAGGTGGTGCTCGAACGGGCGCGCGAGACGCTGCGGGCCTACGACAATATCCGCGAGTCGGTGGCCGAGCTCAAGGGCGAGATCTCCGGCCGACTGCGCTTGGGCGTCATCCCGACCATCGCCCCCTACCTGCTGCACAAATTCCTGCCCGGATTCGTGCGCGACTATCCCCATGTGGAGCTCGAAGTCAAGGAGCTGATGACGCGCGACATCGTCGACGCGATGAAGCGCGACCGCATCGACGCGGCGCTCGTGGCGGGCGGCACCTGCGGCGAGGGGATTCAGGAGCAGGAGCTCTTCGACGACCGCTTCTTCGTCTACGTCTCGCCCGACAACCCGCTCTACGAGCGTTCGAACGTCCGTATCGAGGAGATCGACCTCCGCGAACTGATCCTGCTGTCGGATGGCAACTGCATGCGCGATCAGGTCATCGAACTGTGCCAGGCCAAGCGGGGTGTGCCGTCGCGCTACTATTTCGAGTCGGGTTCGCTCGACACGCTGATGCGCATCGTCGACTGCACGCAGTGCGTGACGATCATCCCCGAGATGGCCGTCGAATTCGTCCCCGAGGCGCACCGCGACCGCGTCAAGACGCTGGCCAAGGGGGCCACGTCGCGCAAGATCGCCATCGCCGTGCGCCGCACCTTCGTCAAGCAATCGATCATCAAGGCGCTGGCCGATTCGATCCGCCGCTCCTACCGGAACTCCCCCTGCTGACTACGTACGGGCTCCGGCCGGAGCCTGCTGACCTCGGGGCGACGGGTACTTGACCCGCGATGCGGCGGTTCCGAATTTATTTACTATCTTTGCACGGATATAGCGAGTTATTGGATATGGAAGAGTTGATTGAAACGATCGTCGGTGCGATTCAGGATAAAAAAGGTAAGGATATTGTAACGTTGGACCTCTCGGGTTTCGACGGTGCCGTCTGTTCGCACTTCGTCGTGTGCAACGCCGATTCGACCACGCAGGTCGCGGCGATCGCCGACGGGATCGAGCAGGCCGCCGAGGAGAAGCTCGGAGAAAAGGTGTGGCGCGTCGAGGGCAAGCAGACGGGTCTGTGGGTGGCGATGGACTACATGGACGTGGTCGTGCATATCTTCACCACCGAACTGCGCTCCTTCTACAAGCTGGAGGAGCTGTGGGCCGACGCGCCGCTCAAACGTTACGATTACGAGGAGTAAGGAGATTTTATGACAGCGAAGAAGAACAAGGACGGCGGCCCGCGCAACCCGATCATGCCGCGTCCTTCCTATATGTGGATTTATGTGTTGGTGGCTGCCTTCATCATCGGTTATTCGATTTACGGAGCCGAGAACACCGACCCTGTCCGCAGCGACTGGAGCACGGTCGAGACGATGGTGCGCGACGGCGAGGTCGAGAAGATCGAGGTCGTAAACCGCGATGTGGCGGAGGTGTTTCTGCGGAAGGATGCCGTCGAGAGATACCGCAGCGATTCGACGCAGCCCCAGTTTAGGCGTCTGCCCGACGACGGGGCGCAACTGGTCTTCAACATCGGTTCGGTGGATGCGTTCCGCGAGGATCTGAAGGCCGCCGAGCAGCAGTCGGGGCAGAGCGTTCCGGTGCGGTACTCGAACAAGGAGAACGGCTGGCTGAACCTGCTGGTCAATTTCCTGCCGTGGGTGCTCATCATCGGCGTGTGGTTCTTCATCATGCGCGGCATGTCGCGCGGCGGAGGCGCTGCGGGCGGCGGGCTGATGAACGTCGGAAAGGCCAAAGCGCAGGTTTACGATAAGGATGGTCCCAAACGCGTGACGTTCAAGGATGTCGCAGGGCTGGAGGAGGCCAAGACCGAGGTGATGGAGATCGTCGATTTCCTGCGCAAGCCGCAGAAATACGAAGAACTGGGCGCCAAGATTCCCAAAGGTGCGCTGCTCGTCGGCCCTCCGGGAACGGGCAAGACTCTGCTGGCCAAAGCCGTGGCGGGCGAAGCGGACGTGCCGTTCCTCTCGATCTCGGGTTCGGATTTCGTGGAGATGTTCGTCGGTGTGGGGGCGTCGCGCGTGCGTGATCTCTTCGAGCAGGCCAAGCAGAAAGCACCGTGCATTGTCTTCATCGACGAGATCGACGCCATC
>USBO01000158.1 GCA_900552955.1 uncultured Alistipes sp. | reverse complement strand
TGCGCTACGAGAAGTGGGGCATCTTCCTCCTCTCGCTGCTGGTGCTCATCGTCGCCTCGTTCTCGGTGGTGGGGACGGTGGTGATGCTCGTGCTGGACAAACGGCCCGAGTTCGTCACGCTCTACGCCATGGGAGCCGATACGCGCTTCCTCCGCCGCATCTTCCGCTGCGAAGGGGCCCTGATCGGCGGTCTGGGCGCGGGCGCGGGCATCGTGCTGGGCGTGGGGCTCTGCCTGGTGCAGCGGCACTTCGGCGTGATCGAAATCCCCGCCGAGAGTTTTCTGGTCAAGAGTTATCCCGTCCTGCTGCGCGGCGGCGACGTGGCGGCCGTCGCGGGGGCTTTCGCGCTCGTCGTCGGGCTGATAACGGCTGTGACGGTGCGCCGTGCAATCCCTGCGCGCGACGCGGCGGTGCGCCGTGCGGCGGATTGAATCATTCGATACGATATGAAACGGTTTATATATATAGTGGTGTCGGGCCTGCTGCTGGCCTGCTCGGGATACAAGATCATTCCCGACGACGAACTGGCGCTCATCTTCCACGACGCGTTCCTCTCGAACGCCTTCCTCCAGAAGCAGGGCGTGCGGCCCGACTCGGTGAATGTCTACGAACCGATCTTCGCCAGGTACGGCTACACGACGGCCGACGTGCAGTACACGATCGGCAACTTCTCCAAGCGCAAGAGTGCGCGGCTGAGCGACGTGGTCGAGCAGGCGATCGGCTTGCTCGAAGCGGAGGCGGGCCATTACGGCCGCGAAGTGGCGATTCTCGACACGATCGACAACATCGCGCGCCGCACGTTCCGCCGCACGCTGCTCTCCGACTCGCTCGTCCGCGTCACGCGGCTGCGCGACACCGCGCGCCTCCATTTCGTCCTCGGCGACATCCGCCCGGGCGACTACACGATCGCGTTCGACTACCTGGTCGATTCGCTCGACGAGAATCCCCAGTTGCGCAGCAGCGTTTGGTTCGAACGCGCCGACGGCCGTCGGGTCAACGTCTCGCCGACCTACCTGACGCGCCGACGGCCCGCGGAGTATCGCCGCGAAATGAAGGCCGACACCTCGGTGCGCCGTCTCGTTCTCGCTCTTTACGAACCCCGCAGCGCGCAGCCCAGACGGCCGCACCTGACCGTGCGCAATCTGAAGGTGACTTACACTCCGGCTGCCGACGTGGCGGTCGACTCGCTTTTCCTGCGCCAGTTGAACCTCAAGATCTTCGCCGATGATTTCTGTAACCCCGCCGCAGCGGCGGATCGCGTCGCACTACCTGCTGACTCCCTCGGGACTCCGTCCCCGGCCGCTGCTGACGCTCGCTGACGACGGGACGATCGTCGGCATCGACACGTGGCGCGATCCCGACCGGCAGGCGGGCGTCGAGTTCCATGCGGGCATTCTGCTGCCCGGCATGGTCAACGCGCATTGCCACCTGGAGCTCTCCTGCCTGCGCGGGGCCATCCCCTCGGGGGGCGGCTTCGCGGCTTTCGCGCAGGGGATGGGGGCGCAGCGCGGCCGCTTCGACGACGTGCAGCGGCAGCGGGCGATCGCGGCGGCCGATGCGCGGATGTGGCGCGACGGCGTGGCGGCCGTAGGCGACGTGGCCAACGGTGAAACCGCCTTCGCGGCGAAGGAGCGCAGTCCGATACGCTACCGTACGTTCGCCGAGGTCTTCGGCCTTCAGAGCGTGTCGGCGGCGCCCGTCGAGGGGCTGCTGCACCATGCGGCGACCACGCTCACGCCCCACTCGACCTACTCCGTGCCCGATGCGCTGTTCCGCAGGCTGTGCGGCGAGGGCGACGCTCCGCTGTCGATCCATTTCATGGAGTCGCCGGCCGAGGAGGCGCTCTACCGCGGCGAGGGCGAACTGGCCGCATGGTATGCCGTGCGGGGCTGGTCGTGCGACTTCCTGCATTACGGCTCGCCCGTCGAGCGTCTGGTGGCGTGCGTCCCGCCTACGCGCAGCGTGCTGCTCGTTCACAACTGCTGCGTGACGCAGCGGACGATCGACCGCGTGATGGCGCACTTCACGGCACCCGTATGGTGGTGCCTCTGCCCGGGATCGAACCGCTACATCTCGGGCGCGCGTCCGCCCGTGGAACTGCTGCGGGCGAACGGTCTGAATCTCTGCGTAGGCACCGATTCGCTGGCCTCGAACGGGGCGTTGTCGCTCGTCGACGAGCTGCGGCTGCTGGGCGAGGGGATTCCGCTGGCCGAACGGCTGCTGTGGGCCACGGCGGGCGGCGCTGCGGCATTGGGCCTCGGCGACACGCTGGGAACGATCGCCCGCGGACGGCGCCCGGGGTTGGTGCTGCTCGGCGGAGCCGATCTGCGCGCGATGCGGCTGCTCCCCGAATCGCGCACGGTGCGGTTGGCGTGAGCCGGCGTGTCATGTTTCGATTTTTCGGGATTCGTCCCCTCCCGACGACGATCCGAAAGCCGTGATCCCTCTTTTTCGTCGCCTCGCAGCCGAACGGGTCGCCGTCTCTTATGAATTGTCGTATGCGAAGGGCTCGAAAAAAGAATCTTCCGGCCGGGAAATAAGATATTCTGTGAAAAAATGATTATATTTGCCGAACTGGACACTTTATCTATCGAGTGAGTTTATAATATTTTATAGTGAAGTTTATGAAGAAATTTGGACTTTTCATGACGATCGCCTTGCTGTTCGCCTTTGCAGGCTGCAGCAATGACGATACGGAGGATACGGTCGTTGCGACGGTCGCCAAGCCCGTGTTAGCCGTCAGTGAGAATACGCCGTCATCGTTCGGCGTCGAGTGGGAAGCCGTCGAGAAGGCCGCCGCATATCTCTATGCGGTGACCGTGTGCGACGCTGCGGGGAACGAGACGGAGTTCCGTCCCATGACCCAGACCGACCAGACCTCGCTGCTTTTCGCCGATGCCGATGCCGGCATGAAATACACGGTTCGGGTGAAAGCGCTCGCCGAGGCGGATTCGCAGCTGTCCGATTCGGATTATGCCGAGGTCTTTATCGAGACGCCTGCCGAGGGTCTTTCGGCTCAGTCGTTCACCTTTACGGTCGAACCTGCGGGATACGACTCCGCGACGGTCAGGGTGAAGCCTGCGATTGCCGATGAGAGCTATTACTTCGCTGTGGTGAAGAACTCGTCGTTGCTGGACAAGACCAACAACGCCATCGTCGAGATGCTCAAGAAGGAGATCGACCCCGCTTCGCTGGTCAAGGGCGAGCGCACGATCGAGACGAAATGGCTCGATCCCGAAACCGCCTATGTGGCCGTGGCGTTCGGTTACGATGCCGACAAAGGCACTTCGACGTCGCTGCTGAGCCGTTCGGAGAAGTTCACGACCGCCGCCGATCCCCGCATGTCGATTGCGCTTTCGATGCAGAGCGTGGGCGACGAGACGATCGCTGTCAGGTGCGTGCCTTCCGACGCGGCAGCCTCCTACTATGTGACTGCGCTCAAGGCTGCCGATGTCGCCGGCATGAGCGATCGCGCGATTCTGGAGGCGGAGCTTGAGGCGCTCAACGCTCGGATCGCCCAGTCGGGCTGGGATGCCGTCGCTGCGGATAACTTCCGTAAAGGCGCCGGCAGCTACAACGCTGCGGGGCTGAGCGTCGGCACCGAGTACTGCGTCGTGGCGTTCGGCGTGGCTAAGTCGGCATCGGGCAAGGCCGAGGAGACGACTCGTCTGTTCACCGCCAAGGCCAAGACTACCTCGCCGGTTGCGGTCGTCGATTTCGACGTCAAGATCGTCGACGGTACCAATTTTGCCGATCCGACAGTGCACGACAAGGCCTGTGTCGGCTTCCAGTTCAGTCCGTATGCTGCGACGG
>USBO01000157.1 GCA_900552955.1 uncultured Alistipes sp. | reverse complement strand
TCGGCGACCGCAACCTCGTCTGGCGCTGCACGGAGTAGCGGCCGCGGCGCACGGCGACTCCCCGATCCGAGCGGGGCGACGGTTTTCCGACCGTCGCCCCGCTCTTTTTCCGTGCCTCCCGGACCTGCCACCGCCCGCCGGCCACGACCCTCGGCGACGCCCGCCGCCGTTCGGGTATGGATTTTGCACCGGAAGCGGACGTCACCAACACATGCGGAATATGTATTTTCTATGGTATCTGCTCATCGGCCTCATGGCCGGATGGATCGCAAGCCGGATCGTGCGGGGCAGCGGTTCGGGACTCATCGTCAACCTCTTCGTCGGGCTCGTCGGCGGCATTCTGGGCGGCTGGCTCGTATCGCAGATGGGATGGATTCCTTCGGGAACGGTGGGCACGCTGCTCACGTCGGTGTTGGGGGCCATTGCACTGTTGTGGCTCGTTTCACTCGTTACGAGAGATAAAACCGTTAAAAACCATTGAATTATGAAAACGAATTACGATGTCAAGGGTCATGTGGAGAAAACCGTCCACAAGGCCGAGGAGAAAGGCATGGAGATCAAGCACGACGTCAAGGAGAACGTGCAGAAGGCGGCACACACCGCCGAGGAGAAGGCAATGAAGGCCGAGAACGCGACCAAGACCGGCTTCGACAAGGCCGCCGGCAAGATCGCCGAGGTCGGCACGAAGATCAAGAACGCCACCGAAGAGGGGGTCTCGAAAGCCGCCCACAAGGTCGAGGAGGTCGCCGCCAAAGCGACCAACCGCGTCAAGGAGACCGTCCGCTGATTCGAACGGCGTCACGTCCGGCCCGTCCGGACGCCGTAAGGAGTGCCCTGCCGCTGCAGGGCGCTCCTTTCGTTTCGGGGAGAGGCGCTGCGGCCCGACGCCGTGCGCCTCTCAACAGTCATCCTCCCGCCGCGCCGGCACCCGAATGCGGGCCTCGGCACACCGCAGCAGCTCGGCACGCTGCGGGGCGTCGGCGGTCGCCAGCCGGCGGATCAGATCGGCCAGCGGCACGGCTCCGATCTCCAGTCCCATCGCACGGATATAGACCGCCCTGAGCCCCTCCGACGCATAGATGCGGTCGAAGCGCCGGAATCCGGCGGAGCGGATGCGCTGCGGCTTGTAGGCGCGATCGAGCAGCAGCCGCACCCAGAACTGCCCGCGGTAGTAGACGTCGTCGACATGGCGAACTGCCTCCCACTCGATCGGCTCGCGGATCGTATCGAGCTCGGTGATGTCGCGTTCGGTCAGCACCAGACGGGGCCGCCGATCGGCCAGCGAACCGAAGCCGTAGAGCAGCGCGAAGAGCGCCACCAGGACAAGGCACACGCCGACGACGACATCGTGGCCGGCATACAGCACATAAGCGCCCGCAAGAGCTGCGGCGAAACCTGCGGCGACGACCCGCACCGCTTTTTTACGGGATGTACGAACAATCATTTGCGACCTGCTTTCCCCCCGAACGTGCAAATTCGTCTCCAAAGGCACAGAAATTGAGTGTCGTCTTTCCGAAAAACCGCGCGCACGACGCGCACCATCGCTAAAAACCGACCGCACATGCTGGAATACGAAATCTGGGGGAACTCCCTGCAAACGTGGATCCTCTGCATCCTCATCATCGCCGCCGCCTACGGCGTCGTGAAACTGTTGAACCTGCTGGGCCGCAAGTTCCTCGAACCGCTCATCGGCCGCACCGACAACCGGCTCGACGACATCATCTACTATTCGGTCGCAGCACCGCTCAAGTTCGCCGTGATGCTGCTGGGCATCTGGATCGCCATCCACCGCCTGGTCTACCCCGATCAACTGGTCCGATACGTCGACAGCGCCTACCGCATCCTCATCGTACTCGACATCACATGGGTGCTCGCCCGTCTCTCCACCGCTCTGCTGCAGCGCTACTGGAGACAGAAGTCCGACGGTCAGGCGTTGAAGATGATGCCCGTGATCCGGCGGACGGTGCTGGTGCTGATCTGGATCATCGGCATCGTGACGGCGCTGAGCAACGTCGGCGTCGACATCAACGCCCTGTGGGGTACGCTGGGCATCGGCGGCATCGCCTTCGCGCTGGCGGCTCAGGACACAGTCAAGAATGTCTTCGGCGCCTTCACCATCTTCACCGACAAGCCCTTCGGCATCGGCGACACGATCAACGCCAACGGTCTGGAGGGGACGGTCGTCGACATCGGGATGCGCAGCACGCGCATCCTGGGCTACGACCGCCGCATCACGAGCTGACCCAACTACAAGATCACCGACGCCGCCGTGGGCAACATCTCGTCGGAGCCGATGCGGCGCGTCACCGTGAAACTGGGGCTGACCTACGACACGACGGCCGAAAAGATGCAGGAGGCGCTCGAACTCCTGCGGAGCATTCCCGCCCGGGTGAAGGACGTCTCGCGGAATCCGTCGGACACCACGGCCTACTTCTCCGACTACGCCGACTCGGCGCTGGTGGTCACCTTCTTCTACTACATCGAGAAACAGGGCGACATCCTGAAGACGATGTCGGACGTCAACATGGAGATCCTCGCGGCCTTCAACCGCGCGGGGCTCGAATTCGCCTTCCCCACGCGCACGCTCTTTCTCCACGGCGACCCCGACGCCGCACCGTCGAAAAACGACCGGCCGACCACCGACTGACCGCCATCATGGAGCCGCAGAACGATCCCTACGCATCGCCCGACCGCTACCCGCCCTACGACGGCGACGATCCGGAGCTGACCTACACGCCCGAACGTTCGTGCTTTCGGGTCTGGGCCCCCACGGCCGACCGCGTCCGCCTCAACCTCTACGCCTCGGGCACGGGAGGCGAGGCGCAGCGGTGCCTGAAGATGGAACCGGCCGAGGGCGGAACGTGGCGCCTGGTCGTCGACGGCGATCTGAAAGGCTCCTTTTACACCTTCCGGATCGAGACGGCAGGCCGCCTGCTGGACGAGACGCCCGGCATCCGGGCCACGGCCGTCGGCGTGAACGGCGACCGCGCAGCCGTCATCGACCTCAGGGAGACCGATCCCGAAGGCTGGGAGCAGGATCGAGCACCCGAGCTGAAGCGCTACTCCGACGCCATCGTCTACGAACTGCACCACCGCGATTTCAGCATCGCGCCCGACTCGGGCATCGCCCGCAAGGGCAAGTTCCTCGCCCTGACCGAGAGCGGCACCGCGACGCCCGACGGCGAGGCGACGGGCGTGGATCATCTTCGGGAGCTGGGCGTGACGCACATCCATCTGCTGCCCTCCTTCGATTTCGCCACCGTCGACGAGTCGAAACCGGACGAGCCCGCCTACAACTGGGGCTACGACCCCAAAAACTACAACGTGCCCGAAGGCAGCTACGCCACCGACGCGGCCGATCCAGCCGTGCGCATCCGCGAGTTCAAGCAGATGGTGCAGAGCCTCCACCGCAACGGGCTGCGCGTCGTGCTCGACGTGGTCTACAACCACACCGCCTCGGTCGACCGCTCCGGCTTCACGCTCACCGTCCCCGGCTACTTCTATCGTCACAATGCGGACGGCTCCTGCTCGGACGCCTCGGGCTGCGGCAACGAAACGGCCTCGGAGCGCGAAATGGTGCGCCGCTTCATCGTCGAGTCCGTCAAATTCTGGGCGAAGGAGTACCACATCGACGGATTCCGCTTCGACCTGATGGGCATCCACGACATCGAGACGATGAACCGCGTGCGGGCGGAGCTGTCGCAGATCGACCCCACGATCCCCATCTATGGCGAGGGCTGGCTCGCCGGCGACTCGCCGCTGCCGCCCGAACGGCGGGCCGTGGGCGCCCAAAAACCCCAGAAGGGGGGGGGAGCCCACATAAGCGACCCCAACACCGCCC
>USBO01000156.1 GCA_900552955.1 uncultured Alistipes sp. | reverse complement strand
CCCTGCTCAAGGGGTGCGTGCTGCCGATCTCGGACTACGCGCCGTTCGAATACGCCGTGGTGACGGCCGGCGGCGTCCGCTGCGACGAAGTGAACCGCTACACGATGGAGTCGCTCAAGGTCAAAGGGCTCTACTTCGCCGGCGAGGTGCTCGATCTGGACGCCAACACCGGCGGCTACAACCTCCAGATCGCCTTCTCCACGGGCCGGCTGGCCGGCCAGCTCAAACGATGAGACTGCCCGTCCGATACCGGTTCCGCCGCAACGCCGAGCGGCTCCGCAGCCATCTGGCGCGCGCGCGTTTTTTCCGCGGGCACGGCGTGCACTCGCCCTTCGTCTATGCGATCGTCCGGCGCGTCTTCATGAAAAGCGAACTGTCCGACGGCGACCGGACGCTGTATGATGCCCTGCGCGAACGGGGCGTGCACGAACGGCGAGCCGTCCAACTGCAAAATCTCTTCCATCACTGCGGATACGAACGTTTCGGCCTGAATTGTGCAACGAACGCCGATCTGTGCATCGTAACCGCAGATACACCCGTCGAGCGGATCCCGTCTCTGGCCGAGACCGCCCGACGACAGCGGTCGACGCTCTGCATCATGGAGCCCTATGCCGATGCCGAACGCCGCGACCGCTGCCGTCTTCTGACGGCCGAACACCCCTCGACATCGGTCGACAACCGGGGCTATCTGCTGCTGTTCAACGGCACGCTGCCGAAACAACACTTCAAACTATGACGAAAGTTTACACCAGAACCGGAGACAAAGGCACGACGTCGCTCGTGGGCGGGGAACGCGTCTCGAAGATCGACGAACGCGTCGAAGCCTACGGAACGGTCGACGAGCTGGGCAGTTTCACGGCCTGTCTGAGCGATCGTCTGCGCCCCGACGAAGGGGCTGCCGAGTACCTCGGCGACCTCGACCGCATCGCCTCGCAACTGATGAGCGTCGCCGCCCTGCTGGCCGTGGGCCGCGGCGGCGAAGGCAAGCTGCCCGATATCCGCCCCGAGGCGATCGGATATCTCGAGCAGCGCATCGACGCCATGCAGGCGCGCCTCGCACCGATCGCCAAGTTCACCATTCCGGGCGGTCACCCCGCCGTGTCGCTGTGTCATGTCTGCCGCACGGTCTGCCGACGCGCGGAACGCGCTGCGTTGCGCGCCGCGGCGCTCCATCCCGACATCAGCGCCAACGCGCTGGTCTACCTCAACCGCCTGTCGGACTACTTCTATCTGCTGGGACGCACGCTCACTGCCCACTACGAGGTCGAGGAGACGCTGTGGATTCCGTAGCCGCTGCCTTCGCACTCCCGAACGCGGAGCGGCGCATCCGGCCGCAAAGCAGGTGCACGCCGAAACGGGGAGGGGTGAAGATTTTCCGCGGAATTATTTGCGCTTTCGATTTTTTTTATATTTTTGCACTTTCGAACAGCGGAAAAAGAGGCCGTCGGGCGTTTTCCGCCTCAGAACTAAAAACTTGATACCGTTATGTACTGGACACTTGAACTCGCATCGAAACTGGAAGATGCACCGTGGCCCGCGACCAAAGAGGAGCTGATCGACTACGCAGTTCGCTCGGGAGCGCCGTTGGAAGTACTCGAGAACCTGCAAGAGATAGAGGACGAAGGCGATATTTACGAGTCGATCGAAGACATTTGGCCCGACTACCCCTCGAAAGACGATTTCTTCTTCAACGAGGAGGAGTACTGATCGTCCCGGATCGGGTTCGAACGCATACGAAGCAGTCCGCAAGGGCTGCTTTTCGCATCTTCGCCCCGACCGGAGGGAAACGCCGGAGGCACCGCATGTCGCCTTCCGTCCGAACGGCGCGCATCATCCGACGGACACGTTCGCGGAAAAACCGCTATCTTTGCGGCAAAGCAGCCGCATCGCAAAATTCACGACTCATGGAGAAGAACCTCGTCTACACGCCCCAGGGCACCTGCTCGAAACTGCTCGACGTCACCGTCGAAGACAATCGCGTCAAGCAGGTGCGGTTCATCGGAGGCTGTCACGGCAACACACAGGGAATCGCCGCGCTCATCGCAGGCATGGAGGTGAACGAAGCCATCGCCAGGCTGAGCGGCATCGACTGCGGCGGCCGCGGCACCTCCTGCCCCGATCAGTTGGCCAGAGCGCTGGCGCAACTCAGGGACAGCCGCTGAATGCCGTCGTGCGAAGCCTGCTTAGCGGGGCGGCAGTCCCGCCCGTCGCCGGCAGCGGACATCCCTCCTCCGAACGTACGCAGGCAGCAAGGGGATAATGCCGAAAAAATTTTGCAATTTGAAATCTTTGCCCTACCTTTGCACCGCTTACGAGCAGCGGATTGAGCTATGGTGTAATGGTAACACGTCAGATTTTGGTTCTGAAATTTTGGGTTCGAGCCCCGATAGCTCAACAAAAAGGACCGGTCCTTCAGGACCGGTCCTTTTTCTTCTACTTCCCTACCTTCTCCATGAAGCGGCGCCGGTCGACCACGTAGCGGATGTGAACGCCCTCGCCGATCATCCCTTCGGCATCGCGGGCCCCGACGTTGAAGGTCAGCTTGCGCCCCTCCGCCCCGATCAGCACGGCCGTGGCCACGATCTCGGCGCCGAGCCCCGAAGGCTTGATGTGCGTCACGTTCATCTCGGCCCCCACGGTCGTCGCGCCCTCGGGCAGCGCATCGGCGACGGCCGTCATCGCCGCACTCTCCATGAGCGCCACCATCGCCGGCGTGGCGAAGACCTCCAGATCGCCCGACCCCATCGTCGCAGCCGTATTACCGACCGTCACCGTCGCCGTGCGACGGGCGGCCAACCCTTTTTTCAGTTCCATAGGACACTTCGTGCAATTCGTCGAAACAAAAAATCGTTACCTTTGCAAAGGTATGAATTTTTCGGGGCCTATGAAAACGTATCTGCTCTTTCTGCCGGCGGCGCTGCTTGCCGTCTCCCCCGTCGCAGCACGTCAGCCGGCGGGTGCCGCAGGCGACGACGGGCGTGCCGCGACCCGCGATACGATCGTCCACATCCGGCCGGTGCGGGTCTACGCCCGCGGCGCCGACCTGCGCCGCTACCGCAAACTGGTGGCCGCCGTCAAGAAGGTCTACCCCGTGGCCAAGATCGCCAGGGCCCGCATGGCCGAAATGGAGGCAGAGTTGCAGCGTTTGCCGACCCGAAAGGCGCAGAAAGCCTACATCCGCAGCGTCTACCATCAGATCAGGGAGGAGTACACGCCCATCGTCAAACACATGACCCGCACGCAGGGCAGGGTGCTGCTCAAGCTCATCGACCGCGAGACGGACTACACCGCCTACGAGGTGCTGCGCGAATTCCGCGGCGGCTTCGTGGCGGGGTTCTGGCAGACGCTGTCGCGCGTCTTCGGGCAGGACCTCAAATCGGAGTACGACGCCGAGGGCGACGACCGTCTGCTCGAACAGATCGTCCGCTACTACGAAGCGGGGCTGCTCTGACGCATCGCACCGAACCTCCCCAAATAAATTTGGTTCTGTGGCCCGCATCTATTATCTTTGCGGGGATTAAACCGCCGAGAGCGCAGCACCATCCGGTCGGAGCGCCCCTCTCGGCCCGAAAAGCCATCAACCATGTTTGAAAACCTGACAGATAAACTCGAACGGTCGTTCAAAATCCTCAAGGGCGAAGGCCGCATCACCGAGATCAACGTCGCCGAGACGCTCAAGGAGATCCGCCGCGCGCTCATCGACGCCGACGTCAACTACAAGGTCGCCAAGTCGTTCACCGACGAGGTGAAGCAGAAAGCACTGGGACAGAACGTGCTCACGGCCGTCAAGCCGGGGCAGATGATGACCAAGATCGTGCGCGACGAGCTGGCGGAGCTCATGGGCGGCACGGCCGCCGACATC
>USBO01000155.1 GCA_900552955.1 uncultured Alistipes sp. | reverse complement strand
GGTACCCCACGGGAGACGGCCGCGATGTCGGCGTCGCGCTCCGTGCGGCGATGAGCCACCGGGAGACCTCCGCCGAGGCAGCAATAGGACACCTGCAGGCCGAAGCTGTCATGCAGAGCCGCCGCGCAGGTGAACAGGGCGCGGGCCAGCGCGGAAAAGGCCTCGGGATCGCGCAGGCCAAGGCCGAGCATGGCGCTCAGGCCGACCTCGCGCACGCCCTTGAGCCGCAGCTCCTGCGCGTCGGCCGCAGGCACGAACTCCGCCTCATCGCCGCCCGCCTCGACGAAGGCGCGGCGCCGGGCCTCCACCTCGGCGCGGTGCGCTTTGTAGAAGGCGATCTTGACGGCTTCCACCACGCGGCGCAGCGACTGCACCGGCTCCTCGTCGAGCATCCGTGCGAAGAGCGAGACCATCTCCTCCTCGCTCTTGCCGCTGAAGAGCGCATCCGACGCATCGGCGCCGCTCTCCTCCGTTTCACCCTCGGCCGGCTCCTCGTCGTCGAGCCCCGCGCTGCGGGCGGCCAGCGCCGCCTCCTCGTCTGCGAAATCGACCTTGCCGGCCGGCTCCCCCGCTACGTCAGCCACGGCAGGCTCGCCGGAAGCTGCGGCCGGAGCCTCGGCGACAGTCTCCGCAACGGAAACTCCGTCCGCCGGCGCTGCGGCGGTCGCACGCTCCGCGGCGGGAGCGGCGGAAATTTCGGAAACGGTCGTTTTCTGCACATCTTCAGCATTGCTGACTTGTTCCTCGGGAACAGACGGGTTGGTGATTTTAGTAGCCATCTTACGCTAAGTTTTGATTAATCGCGGTAAACACTCGCGCATATACATCTGGCAAAGATACCATTTTCGGGATATTTTCACAATTTTTTTCGGGATTTTAACTATCTTAGCGGGAAATTAACCGCCGTTTCCGTCGCAGCACGGCGACGGCCGCCCGCCGGCTGCCGAAAGCCGCCGGCACCGGCACGCAGCGAAAACGTGCCGGCGCAGGCAAACGCAACCGAAAATTCACACACCGATGACGAGGCACCGCATCCTACTGGTCGACGACGAGGCCGATATTCTGGAATTCGTCGGCTACAACCTTCAACGCGAAGGCTACGAAGTGTTCACCGCCGGCGACGGCGCCGAAGGGGTCGCCCGCGCGCTCGAAGTGCGCCCCCATCTGATCCTGCTCGACCGCATGATGCCGCGCATGGACGGCCTCGAAACGTGCCGCCGGCTGCGCGAACATGCCGAACTGAAAGAGACGATGATCGTCTTTCTCACGGCGCTGGGCGAGGACGAGCACCAGCTCTCGGGCTTCGACGCCGGCGCCGACGATTACATCAGCAAACCGATCAGGATGCACATTCTGGTCAGCCGGCTCAAGGCGATTCTCAAGCGCATCGGCACCGACGCGCCGCCGCATGCGACGGACGAGATCGTCATCGACCCCGATCGGTACGTCGTCCGGCGCGGCGGCGAGGAGATCGCCCTGCCGCGCAAGGAGTTCGCGCTGCTGACGCTGCTGATGTCCGCACAGGGCAGGCTCCTCTCCCGCGAAGAGATCTACTCCCGCGTCTGGGGCACGGACGTCGTGGTGGGCGACCGCACGATCGACGTCCACATCCGCAAGCTGCGGCAGAAGATCGGCGGCGAGCACATCGTCACGGTCAAGGGCGTGGGCTATAAATACGAAAAATAACCGCCATCCCCGCCCCGTGCCCCGCCGCGGGCGACATCCCGCCGCCCCTCCGGCTCCGGCCGCCGGAGGGAATGCCGCACTTCGCCGCCGCTCCGGCGCTTTCGGCGAAATTCACGTGAAGCAATGTTTTTTAACGAAAAATCATCCGCTTCTCGGAAACTTTCACTATTTTTGGCAGAAATCCGACAAACAGTAATCAAACAAGCGAACAAACATGGTTATCTTAGTACTCAACTGCGGCAGTTCCTCCATCAAATATCAGGTGATCGACATGCAACAGACCGGCAGCACGCTGCTGGCCAAAGGTCTGGTCGAACGCATCGGGCTCGACGAGGGTGTGCTCACCCACAAACCCGTCGGAAGTGAGAATTTCGAGCTGCGCCGCCCCATCCCCGACCACACGACCGGCATCCGGCTGGTGCTCGACGCGCTGACCGATCCTTCGCACGGCGTCGTTGGTTCGCTCGACGAGATCAAGGCCGTGGGACACCGCGTGGCGCACGGCGGCGAGTTCTTCCCTCAGAGCTGCATCGTCGACGAGGATGCCAAGCGCAAGATCCGCTCGCTGTTCGAGATCGCGCCGCTGCACAACCCCGCCAATCTGGAGGGCGTCCTCTCCATCGAGAAGGTGCTGCCCGGAGTGCCGCAGGTGACGGTCTTCGACACCTCGTTCCACCAGACCATTCCGGCCAAGAACCACCTCTACGCCCTGCCCCACGCCTACTACGAGAAATACCGCGTGCGCAAATACGGCTTCCACGGCACGAGCCACCACTACGTGGCGCGCAAAGGCGCCGAGCTGACGGGCCTCGACTACGGCAAATCGAAAATCATCACCTGCCACATCGGCAACGGCGCTTCGGTGACGGCCATCCTCGACGGCAAGTCCTACGACACGTCGATGGGCTTCTCGCCGCTCGACGGTCTGGTGATGGGCACGCGCTGCGGCGAGGTCGACGCCTCGGCCATCACCTTCATCGGCGCGAAGGAGGGGATGAGCTACGCCGAACTGGACGAGATGATGAACAAACGCTCGGGCGTCTACGGCCTGACCGACCTGTCGAGCGACATGCGCGACATCGACAAGGCCTACGACGAAGGCGATCCGCGCGCCATCGTGGCCCGCGATATGTACTACAACCGCGTGAAGAAGTTCGTGGGCGCCTATGCCGCCGAGATGGGCGGCGTCGACCTGATCGTCTTCACCGGCGGCGTGGGCGAGAATTCGCGCGAACTGCGCCGCTCGGTCTGCGAGGGCCTCGAATTCATGGGCGTGGAGTTCGACGCGGCCGCCAACGAGGTGCGGGGCGAAGAAAAGCTCCTCTCGACGCCTGCGTCGCGCGTCAAGGTGGCCGTCGTCCCCACCGACGAGGAGCTGATGATCGCCACCGACACCTACAATTTGGTCAAATAAACCGGAACCTTTCCAACCATTCATTTTCACAGATATGATTACCAAACTCTCGCAAATCGTCGAGGAGGCCCGCAAAAAGGGCCGCAAACGTCTGGCCGTGGCTTACGGTCAGGATTCACACACGCTCAGCGCCGTGTACGACGCCTACAACGAAGGACTCATCGAGCCCACCGTCTTCGGCGACAAACAGGTGATCGAGGAGATCTGCCGGGCCGAAGGGATCGACAGCTCGATTCTGAAGATCGTCGACGAAAAGAGCGACGTCAACTGCGTGCGGCAGGCCGTCGCGGCCGTCGTGTCGGGCGATGCCGACGTGCTGATGAAGGGACTCGTCTCGACCGACAAATACATGCGCGGCATCCTCAACAAGGATGCGGGGCTCGTCCCGCCGAAGGGCGTGCTGAGCCACGTGGCCATCCTCGAAATGCCCTCGCTGCCCAAGCTGCTCTGCATCTCGGACGTGGCGGTGATCCCCGCCCCCGACTTCAAGCAGAAGCAGACGCTCATCCGCTTCCTCATGCAGACGGCCAACCTGCTGGGCATCGCCACCCCGAAGATCGCCTGCATCGCTCCGTCGGAGCAGGTGCTGCCGAGCGTCCCGTCGTCGACCGAAGGGGCCGTTCTGGCCAAGATGGGCGACCGCGGACAACTGGGCAACGCCATCGTCGACGGACCGCTGTCGCTCGACGTGGCCCTCTACAAGGAGGTGGCCGAACACAAGAAGGTCAAGGGCTCGGCCGTGGCGGGCGATCCCGACTGCCTGCTCTTCCCCAACCTCGAATCGGCCAACGTCTTCTTCAAGTCGGTCACGCACCTCTGCGG
>USBO01000154.1 GCA_900552955.1 uncultured Alistipes sp. | reverse complement strand
TACATCCAGCTCATCGACCCCAAGTACGAAAAGCTGGCGCGCGGCAATGCGCTGCGCCACGTCGTCGAGTATCCGCCGCGCGGCGAGGTCTTCGACCGCAACGGCGAGTATCTGGCGCAGAACCGTGCCTGCTACGACCTGATGGTCATCTACCGCGAACTGCCGCGCGAAGGGTTCGACACGCTGCGGATGCTCGACCTGCTGGGCATCTCGCGCACGCGCCTCGACCGCGCGCTGCGCAACGCCCGCATGAGCCCCCGCGTCCCCTACATGGTGACGAACTTCCTCCCGAGCGAGGTGAAGCTGCGCTTCGACGAAAACAATTTCCCGGGCTTCTACACCGTCTACCGCACCATCCGCCGCTATCCGCGCGAGATCGGCGGCAACCTGCTGGGCGACGTGGGCGAGATCAACGCCGAGCAGCTCAAGCGCAATCCCCGCTACCGCGCCGGCGACTACATCGGCCAGAGCGGCATCGAGAAAGCCTACGAGAAGGTACTGCGCGGCAAAAACGGCGTCCGGATCAACGAGATCGACACGCACGGCGTGGTGAAGGGCTCCTACATGAACGGCCTGTTCGACTCGCTGCCCGAACCGGGCAGCTACATCGTCACGACGATCGACGCCCGCCTGCAAGCCTTCACCGAGGAGCTCATGCGCGGCAAGGTGGGCGCAGCGGTGGCCATCGAGCCCGCGACGGGCGAGATTCTGATGATGGTCTCGTCGCCCACGTTCGACCCCGACGAGATGGTGGGCCGCCATCGGGGCAACAACTACATGAAAATGCTCTACAACAAGCGGCAGCCGATGTTCAACCGCGCCGTGAAGGCGAAATACCCTCCCGGGTCGACCTTCAAGCTGGTGCAGGGGCTCATCGGCCTGCAGGAGGGAGTGCTCACGCCGGCGAACCGCTATCCCTGCGCCGGCGGATTCCATTACGGCCGGCGCGTGATGAAGTGCCACGCCCACGCCTCGCCGCTCGACCTGCGCGACGCCGTGGCCAATTCGTGCAACGCCTACTTCTGCTACGTGCTGCGCAACATCCTCGAGAATCGCCGCTACGGTGAGACCGAACACGGATTCGATGCGTGGAAAGCCTATGTCAACAGCCTCGGCTTCGGCCGCAAGCTGGAGTCCGATTTTTTGGACGAAGGGACGGGTTACGTCCCCTCGAGCGAGTACTACGACCGCGCCTACCACGGCTCGTGGAATGCGCTGACAGTCATCTCGCTCTCGATCGGACAGGGCGAGCTGGGCTGCACGCCGCTCCAGATGGCCAACTTCGCGGCCATTCTGGCCAATCGGGGCCACTACTACATCCCCCACATCGTCAAACGCATCGAAGGCCGCGACTCGATCGACCGCCGCTTCTACGAACGGCAGTACACGATGATCGACCCCAAGCACTTCGAACCGATCGTCGAGGGGATGTGGCGCGGCGTGAACGTGGCCGGCACCTCGACCCTGGCGAAGCTCGAGGGTCTGGACGTCTGCGGCAAGACCGGCACGGCCCAGAATCCGCAGGGGCGCGACCACTCGACGTTCCTCTCGTTCGCCCCGAAGGACAACCCCCGCATCGCCGTCTCGGTCTATGTCGAGAACGGCGGTTTCGGCGCCACGATCGCGCTGCCGATCGCCTCGCTCGTCGAGGAGTACTACCTCACCGATACGATCACCCGTCCGTGGCTCGTCGAGCGGGTGAAGAACATGCAAATCCATTATCCCTCCTATGCGAAGTAGCATCAAAGGCGGTCTGTTCCAGGGGGTCGACTTTCTGGCCGTGCTCTACTACCTGCTGCTGGTCGCGGCGGGCTGCGTCTGCATCACCGCCGCCTCGTTCGACGAGGGGGCGGCCGACTTCTTCGCCTTCTCGCACTTCTACGTCAAGCAATATTTCTGGGTGGCGGTCGTGCTCGCAGCCGCGCTGGTCATTCTGCTGCTCGACGTGCGCTACTACCACATGTGGGCCTATCCGCTATATATTATAGGTATCGCGGTGATGATCGGCGTGCTGCTGGCCGGCAAGGAGGTCAACGGCGCCAAGTCGTGGATCGAGCTGGGATCGCTGCGCATCCAGCCTGTCGAATTCGTCAAGATCGCCACGGCGCTGGCCCTTGCGCGCGCGATGAGCAACTACTCCTTCTCGATCCATCGGTTCGGCGACCTGCTCCGCGTGGGGGTCATCATCGGCATCCCGATGCTGCTCACCATCCTGCAAAACGACACCGGATCGGGCATCGTACTGGGCGCGTTTCTCTTCGTGCTCTACCGCGAAGGGCTCAACAAATGGCTCTGCATCCCCGTGCTGCTGGTGGCGGCGCTCTTCATCGTCTCGTTCCTGCTGACGCCCATGACGCTGCTGGTGCTGCTCATCCTGATCTGCACGCTCTCCGAGGCGATGATGAACGGCCGCTGGCGCTCGCGCATCGTCTACCTCGCCGCGCTGGCGCTGGCAGCGATCCTCCTCTGCTCGCTGGCTGGGCTCATAGCCCCCGGTTCGCTGGATCTCCACCGCAGCCTGCTCATCGTGACGCTCGCCTCGCTGCCCCTCGTGGCACTCTACGCCTACCGCACGCAACTGTCCAACATCCTGCTGATGGCGGGTCTGTTCCTCGCAGCGATGCTCTTCGTGCCGGCCACCGACTACATCTTCGAATCGGTGCTCAAGCCCCACCAGCAGGAGCGCATCCTGAGCTACCTGGGCATCGTCGACAAACCCCACGGCATCGACTACAACGTCAACCAGTCGAAGATCGCCATCGGTTCGGGCGGTTTCACGGGCAAGGGATTCCTGCAGGGGACGCAGATCAAATACAACTTCGTCCCCGAGAAACACACCGACTTCATCTTCTGCACCGTGGGCGAGGAGTGGGGTTTCGCGGGCGCCGTGGCCGTGCTGAGCGTCATGTGTCTGCTGCTGCTGCGTCTGATGAAGATGGGCGAACGGCAGCAGGAGCCCTTCGGCCGGGTCTACTGTTACAGCGTGGCGGCGATCCTGCTCTTCCACGTGCTTGTGAACGTCGGCATGACCATTGGACTGATGCCCGTGATGGGCATCCCGCTCCCCTTCATGAGCTACGGAGGCTCGTCGCTGCTGGCTTTCACCGTGCTGCTGTTCATCGCCATCCGTCTCGACGCCTCGACGCGGCAGTTCCCGACGACGTGATGTCCGGCAGATGTTAACGAAACGTTAAATCTCGCCCGATCCGGTGTCGGACAGCACCGGACGGACTATTTTTGCAACGCACAAAAATCACCGCGTATGATCTCCTACAATCCGCAGGGTCTCGGCCCCGACGAGGTGGCGGCCAGCCGCGCCGCCCACGGCGAAAACATCCTCACGCCGCAGCGCGACGACTCGGCGTGGCGGCTGCTCGCGGAGAAGTTCCGCGACCCGATCATCGTCGTGCTGCTCATCGCCGCCGCGCTGTCGATGGCGATGGCCTTCAGGGAAGGGAATTTCACGGAAACCATCGGCATCCTCTGCGCGATCGTGCTGGCCACCGGCGTGGGATTTCTCTTCGAGTGGGACGCCATGCGGCGCTTCCGCCGGCTCAACCGCGTGAACGACGAGCAGCCCGTCAAGGTGCAGCGCGAAGGGACGATGCGCGAGATACCGCGCCGCGAGGTGGTCGTGGGCGATCTGGTGAGCCTCGAGGCGGGCGAGACGGTGCCGGCCGACGGCGAACTGGTCGAGGCGGTGTCGCTGCAGGTCGACGAATCGACGCTCACGGGCGAGCCCGAGACGACGAAGCAGGTCGACGAAGCGCTCTTCGACCCCGAGGCGACCTATCCGTCGAACCGCCTGCTGCGCGGCACGACCGTGCGCGACGGCTACGGCCGCATGGTCGTCACGGCTGTGGGCGACGCCACCGAAGCGGGCCGCGTGACCGAGCAGGCGACCGTCCGCAGCGGCGAGCAGACGCCGCTG
>USBO01000153.1 GCA_900552955.1 uncultured Alistipes sp. | reverse complement strand
CCCGTTGTTGTGTGTTGTCGCAGTTTTGAAAATCGCTCTGTGCATAGGTGTCTAACGTTTCTTCTCCTTGGCGCCGCGCAGCCGGATTTCGGTGATGACCTTCTTCGTGTAGAGCGGGAAGTCGCCGTTCATCATCCAGTTGTAATAGCTCGGCTCCTGTTCGAAAACTTCGGTCACGCAGCGCCCCCGATGTTTGCCGAAGCCGAAGACCTCCTCCCCTTTGTCGTTGTAGAGGATGCGGCCCGCGTAATCGGCCGATTCGTTGCGCGTGGAGAACTCGGCCAGAAAATCGATGTCGTTCTCCAGGTTGTCGTAGCGCTCCAGCTGCGCCTTGAGCACCTCGTAGGTCGCCAGCGTGTCGGCCTCGGCCGAGTGGGCGTTGGTGAGATCCTTGTCGCAGTAGAACTTGTAGGCCGCCACCAGCGTCCGCTGCTCCATCTTGTGGAAGATGTTCTGCACGTCGATGAACCGCCGCCGCTTGAAGTCGACGCTGATCCCGGCGCGCATGAACTCCTCGACGAGCATCGGCAGGTCGAAGCGGTTGGAGTTAAAGCCCCCGAAGTCGCAGCCGGCGATGAACTGCTCGAGCGAGCGGGCGATCTGCGCAAAGGTCGGGCAATCCTTCACATCTTCGTCGGCGATGCCGTGGATGGCGGTCGCCTCCTCGGGGATGTGCATTCCGGGGTTGATCTTGCGGGTCTTGATGATCTCCTCGCCGTCGGGCGTGACCTTGACCATCGAGATCTCGACGATGCGGTCCTTGGCCGTATCGACGCCTGTGGTCTCCAGATCGAAGAAGACGATGGGGCGTTTGAGATTGAGTTGCATGCTTCCTAATTTTTACGGAACGGCGAACCGATCCGCGCGGGAGTCCCGCCGATCGGTTCGCACGCATCGGGTCGTGTCAGGCGTTGATCATCATCGGCATGAGCAGCATCAGCGTGTCGCTCGACTGCTTCTCGTCGTGGACGGGCTTGAAGACGCCCGCGCGGGTCGAGTCGGCCAGTTCGATCACCACCGTCGGGGTCTCGATGTTCGAGAGAATCTCGACGAGGAAGGTCGACTTGAAGCCGATGGTGATCGGCTGTCCGTCGTAGCTGCACGAGATCGTCTCGTTGGCCGACATCGAGTAGTCGATGTCCTGCGCCGTGAGGTCGATCTTGTTGTCGGCGATGTCCATGCGGATGAGGTTGGTCGCGGGATTCGAGCAGACGGCCACGCGCTTGATGCCGTTGACCAGCTCGATGCGGTCGATGAGCACCTTGTTGGGGTTGTTGGTCGGGATGACGGCGTTGTAGTTGGGATAGCTGCCCTCGATCAGACGGCAGACCAGCGTGTGATTCTTGAGGTTGAACAGCACGTTCTTCGAGTCGAACGTCACCCGGATCGGTGCATCTTCCTTGAGCAGCATTCCTTTGAGCAGGTTGGCCGGCTTCTTGGGCAGGATGAAGGCCGCGGTCAGCTCGCTCGGCTGTTCCGCCGCATATTTCACCAGCTTGTGGGCATCGGTGGCCACGAACGTGATCGCCGCGGGTTCGATGTTGATATAGACGCCGTTCATGATCGGACGCAGTTCGTCGTCGGCCGTGGCGAAGATCGTCTTGTTGATGCCGTTGACGAGCGTGTCGACGTCGAACGTCAGCTCCTTTCTGTCTTCCGCGAGCGCGGGCAGCGCCGGATAGCTCACGGCGCTGGCGCCCGGAATCGAGAGCGAACCGCTCTTCCAGTTGAGTTTGATCTCGAAGGTCTGGTCGTTGCAGTCGATCGTCAGCGGAATCTCGGCGAACTCCTTGAGCGAGTCGAGCAGCTGCTTGGCCGGAGCGGCGATCATGCCCTCGCGCTCGACGTTGTCGACCGTGATCGAGCTGACGAGCGTGGTCTCCAGATCGGAAGTGGTCACCTTCAGCTGGTCGCCCTTCAGCTCCATGAGGAAGTAGTCGAGGATCGGGAGCGTGTTCTTATTGCTGATAACTTTGCCGGTGGTCGCCAGCAGCGACATCAGCGCGGAACTTGAAACGGAAAATTTCATCTTTGTTGTCTCTCTATTTGGTTATTCTGATAAATACGGGTTAAAGGGTCGCCAGCTTGTCGAGCGCCATGCCGATCATCCGCTTGACGAAGGGTTTGTAGTCGGTGCAGGCGTCCTGCGCGATGCGCTGCGCGATGATCGTGCAGATCGTCGCCGCGCGGTGCCCCATGAGCGAGGCCAGGCCGGCGAGCGCCGAACCCTCCATCTCGAAGTTGGTGATGCGGCGGCCTTCGTGTTCGAACGACTCGATCTTCTCGTTCAGTTGCGGATCGGCGGGTTGGAGGCGCACCCAGCGCCCCTGCGGTGCGTAGAAGCCCGGGGCGGCGACGGTGATGCCCTCGCGCGTCGAGTCGCGGAACAGTTCGGCCAGCTCGGCGTCGGCCACGGCGAAATAGGGCTTCGGCAGCAGATCGCTCCAGCCCGTGTGGCGCATGAAGGCCCGTTCGTACTCCAGGTCGCAGACCTCGTTGCGCCCCTTGTAGTAGTTGAGCAGGCCGTCGAAGCCGACCGACATGCGCGAGAAAACGGCCTCGCCCACCCTGATATCGGGCTGAATGGCGCCCGACGTGCCCAGACGCACCAGCGTGAGGCGCCGCAGTTCGGGCCTGACCTGTCGGGTCTCGAAGTCGACGTTGGCCAGCGCGTCGAGCTCCGTGACGGAGATGTCGATGTTGCCGATGCCGATGCCCGTCGAGAGGACGGTCATGCGTTTGCCCTTATAGCTGCCCGTGACGGTGTTGAATTCGCGGTTCGAGACGCTGCACTCGCGCGTATCGAAAAAGGAGGCCACCAGTTCCACGCGGCCCGGGTCGCCCACCAGAATGACGGTGTCGGCCAACTGCCCGGGATGCAGATGCAGATGGAAAATGGAACCGTCCTCGTTGATAATCAACTCGGAAGATGGGATCGTTCTCATGACGGTTGCGTTTTAATTTTCATAATTGGCATAAAAGTAATATTTTTACCTCGAATTGCAAAACAAACCCGCCGATTTATTCTGTCGGCAACAGGTGTAAAACAAATTCGTATATGACACTCATCAAATCCATTTCCGGCATCCGCGGCACGATCGGAGGCTGCCCGGGCGACAATCTGACCCCGCTCGACATCGTGAAGTTCACCGTGGCCTACGCCCGTTTCCTGGGCGAGCGCAGGCCGGGGCGTCTGCGTATCGTCGTGGGGCGCGACGCCCGTCTTTCGGGCGAGATGGTCGACCGTCTGATCGAAGGCGCCCTGCTGGGCTGCGGCGCCGACGTGGTCAATGTCGGACTCTGCACGACCCCGGGCGTGGAGCTGGCCGTCACGGCCCACCGGGCCGACGGCGGCATCATCATCACCGCCTCGCATAATCCGCGCCAATGGAATGCGCTCAAGCTGCTGAATGCCGACGGCGAGTTTCTTTCCGATGCCGAGGGCAAGCGTGTGCTGGCGCTGGCCGAGCAGGGCGACTTCGAATTTCCCGAGGTCGATGCGCTGGGCCGCGTCCTTTCACGCGAATCGTTCAACGACGTACACATCCGGCAGGTGCTCTCGCTGCCGCTGGTCGACGCCGAAGCGGTGCGGCGCAAGCGCTTCAGGGTGGTGGTAGACGCCGTCAACTCGGTGGGCGGCGTCGTCATTCCCAAGCTGCTGCGCGAGCTGGGCTGCGAGGTCATCGAGCTCAACTGCGAACCGACGGGCGAGTTCGCCCACAACCCCGAGCCGCTGCCGGAGAACCTCACGGAGATTGCCGCGGCGATCGTGCGCGAGGGGGCCGATCTGGGCGTGGTGGTCGATCCCGACGTCGACCGCCTGGCCTTCGTGAGCGAGGACGGCTCGATGTTCGTCGAGGAGTATACGCTGGTGGCCGTGGCCGACTACGTGCTGTCGCACAAGCGGGGTGCCACGGTCTCCAACCTCAGCTCGTCGCGGGCGCTGCGCGATGTGACCGAGCGTCATGGCGGCCGTTACTATGCTTCGGCCGTGGGCGAGGTCAACGTCGTGGCGAAGATGAAGGAGGTCGGCGCCGTGATCGGCGGCGAGGGCAACGGCGGCGTGATCTATCCCGAACTCCACTACGGCCGCGATGCGCTGGTGGGCGTGGC
>USBO01000152.1 GCA_900552955.1 uncultured Alistipes sp. | reverse complement strand
AGACGAACAGCGCGGCACCCGCCATGCAGAAGACGCAGGTGCGGTGCGCACGGCCGCCGAGGAAGCGGTCGGTCGCCCAGCCGGCAACCAGCATGCCGATGATGCCCGCGATCTCGAACATCGCCACCAGCCAGCCGGCATGGCTCATGCTGACCCCTTTGGACTGGCTCAGCAGCGTGGGGCCCCAGTCGAGCACCGAGAAGCGCACGATATAGACGAAGAAGTTGGCGAAGGCCAGAATCCAGATCAGCGGATTGCCGAAGACCTTGCGCCGCAGGAACGCTTTGTCGGCCGCCGACTTGGCGCCGTCGGGCCGCTTGCTCTCGGTGCCGGGCAGCTCGGGCAGCCCAACCGAGGTGGGGGTGTCGCGCAGCGAGATGAACAGACCGATCGCGCCCGCGAAGGCGATGGCGGCCGGAATCCAGAAGCACCAGCGCCATGCGCCGACGTGGTTCTCGCCCACGCCCATATGGCTCATGATGTAGCCGCAGAGGATCACCACCAGGCCCGCGCCGATCGAATGCGAGGTGTTCCACACCGACATTTTGGTGGCCAGCTCCTTAGGAGGAATCCAATGGGTGAGCAGACGCGCGCAGGGCGGGAAGCCCGTGCCCTGCAACAGGCCGTTGACGACCCACATAATGCCCATGAAGAGAATCAGCGTGTTGCTGAACTGCGATCCCGAGCTCTGGCCCGTGATCCACTCGCTCACGTCGACGCCGTAGCCGAAGGCGAAGTTGGCCAGCGCGCAGAGCGCAAGGCCCGAAGCCATGAAGAAACGGGCGTTGAGCCGGTCGGCAAGGATGCCGTTGACGAAACGCGACAGGCCGTAGACCAGTCCGTTGAGGGTCAGGAAGATGCCCAGGCTGGTCTTCGAGATGCCCAGGTCGGCTTCGAGACCCGGCATGGCCAGCGAGAAGTTCTTGCGAACGAAATAGAACAGCGCGTAGCCGATCATCGTGGCGATGAGCGTCCGCATCTGCCAGTACTTGAAGCGGCGCTGCACTTCGGGGGTGAAACTTTGCATGATGAAATCGAGTTTTCGGTCGGCGGCGGTCCGGCGCACGGACGGCCCGACGCAGGGTTAACAGCAGTAGGCCGACAAGAAAGGCGCACGCTGCGGAGACGGACTCTCCCGGGGCGGCACCCTCCGAGTCGGGGTTTACGTTGTGCAAAGATAATTATTTCTTGCGATTTCGGCAACCGGAAAGACCACAAAAAGACAATTTCGGATTCGCTTTCTTTGCGTTTCGCGCCGAACCGCGCCCATGGGCTCACGCACCGCCGCAGCGCGCGCAAAGGGCGAAGGGCACGGAACGGGGCGGCCCGAGCGAACTATTTCGGACTTCGCTTGACCGATTCGGGAAAAAACACTACTTTTGTTCGGACGGAGCGGCGGAACCGTCGCCGGCATCCGCAGCCGAAACTTCCGAAACGACCCGTTCCGCGCAACGACACGACTATGACTTTGTCCGAAAGACACGACTTCATCATGGACCTGCTGCAACAGCAGGGATCGGTCAGCGTCGCCGCCCTGGCCGAACGGCTCAAGGTGTCGGAGGTGACCATCCGCAAGGATCTCACGCTGCTCGAAGAGCGCAAGATGCTCTACCGCGCCCACGGCAGCGCCATCCTGATAAACCCCTATATCAACGACCGTCCGGTCAACGAAAAGGAGAAGCACAACGCCGCCGAGAAACGCGCGATCGGCATACGCGCCGCGTCGCTCATCACGCCCGACGACTCGATCCTCATCGCCTCGGGCACGACGATGCTCTTTCTGGCGCGCGAGATCAAGGCGCAGGGCCGGCTGACGGTCATCACCTCGGCGGTCAACATCGTCCCGATCCTCACGCGCGACCACCACGTGGACGTGGTGCAACTGGGCGGTATGGTGCGCAACACCTCGGTATCGGCCGTGGGCGACTACGCCGAACGCATGTTGCAGGATTTCTCGTGCAGCAAACTCTATCTGGGCGTGGACGGCATTGATCTCGAATACGGTCTCTCGACGACCAACCTCATGGAGGCGGGTCTCAACCGCGCCATGATCCGCACCGCGCAGAAGACCATCGTGCTGGCCGACAGCTCGAAATTCGGACGCCGCGGGTTCAGCAAAATCTGCGACCTGAGCGACGTCGATCAGATCATCACCGACAGCAACGTCTCGCCCCACACGCTCGCGCAGTTGCGCAGCCAGGGCATCGAGGTGACGGTGGTGGAGACGACCTGACCCGACGCAGGGGATCGCGCGCCGCAGTTCCGCCCGCAGAAACGGCCTGCGGCGATCGTTGCAGCGGCCGGCACACGCGCCGTCGGTTCGGCCCCGCAGCGCGCCCCTCTTCAACGACGGCCACACCCGAAAATCTGTCGAAACCCACGCCCATGTCCGCAATCGCACCGCTCATCTCCGATCTGGCGATCATTCTGGTCGCCGCAGGCTGTTCGACGCTCGTGTTCAAAGCGTTGCGGCAGCCCGTGATCCTCGGCTACATCGTGGCCGGCGTGCTGGCCGGCTCGTCGGTCACGTTCACCCCGACCGTCGCCGACGCGTCGGACATCCGCGTGTGGGCCGACATCGGCGTGATCTTCCTGCTGTTCGCCATGGGACTCGAATTCTCGTTCCGCAAGCTGCTGAGCGTGGGCGGCACAGCCGTGACGGCTGCCGTGACCATCGTGGCGGGGATGATGTTCACGGGCTACGGCGCGGGGATGCTGCTGGGATTCTCGCACATGAGCAGCGTCTTTCTGGGCGGGATGCTCTCGATGTCCTCCACGGCGATCGTCTTCAAGGCGTTCGACGACATGGGGCTGCGCGGGCAGCGCTTCACGGGCGTGGTGCTGGGCATTCTGGTGGTGGAGGATCTGGTGGGCGTGGTGCTGATGGTGCTGCTCTCGACGCTGGCCGTGAGCAAGCAGTTCGAAGGGGCCGAGATGCTGGGCAGCATCCTCAAGCTGGGGGCCTTCCTGATCTTCTGGTCGCTGCTGGGCATCTACCTGATCCCCACGCTGCTCAAGCGGTTGCAGCGGCTGCTCAACGACGAGACGCTGCTCATCGTCACGCTCGGGCTCTGTCTGGGAATGGTGATGATCGCCGTCAAGGCCGGTTTCTCGGCAGCGCTCGGCGCCTTCGTCATGGGGTCGCTCCTGGCCGAAACGGTCGCTGCCGAGCGGATCGTGCGGCTGGTCGAACCCGTCAAGAATCTCTTCGGAGCGATCTTCTTCGTCACGGTGGGGATGATGATCGAACCAGCGCTGCTCGCACGTTACTGGGGGCCGATCGCGCTGCTCACCGTCGTGGTGCTGGCCGGACAGGCGACCTTCGCCACCCTCGGCGTGCTGGTGTCGGGACAGCCGCTGCGCGTGGCCGTGCAATCGGGATTCTCGCTCGCGCAGGTGGGCGAGTTCGCCTTCATCATCGCCACGCTGGGCACGACGCTCCACGTGACGGACGACTACCTTTACCCCGTCATCGTGGCCGTGTCGGTCGTCACGACCTTCCTGACGCCCTACATGATGCGGGCGGCCGATCCCGCCTGCGACTACCTCGAACGCCATCTGCCCGAGCGCTGGCAGCGGCTCCTGACGCGTTATGCCTCGGGCGAAGGCACCGAGAGCCGCCGCAGCACATGGCTGCGGCTCCTGCGGCGGATGCTTGTCCCCGTGGCGGTCTATCTGGTCTTCTGCATCTTCGCCGAAGCGGCCTTCCTGCGCTACGCCGCACCGTGGATCGCCGGGCGCATCCCGGGCCGTGCGGGCGCCGCGGTGAGTCTGGTGCTCCTGCTGGGTGTGCTGGCCCCGATTCTGCTCGTCGTGCTCCGGCAGGGCAACCGCTCGCCCGAATTCCGGCAACTGTGGAACGACGGCAAATTCAACCGCGGGCCGCTCGTCTCGCTCATCCTGCTCAAATGCCTGCTCTGCATCGGCATCCTGATGAGCGTCGTGGCCGCCCTCTTCGACACCGCGGCGGGCATGGGATTCGCCGTGTCGCTGCTGCTGCTCACGGCCATCGTCCTCTCGAAGCGGATGCACCGCCGTTCGTTCGAGATGGAGGAGCGCCTGCGCGAAAACTTCGGCCGCGACGAGACGGCGGCCGACACGCTGCAGCCGCTCGACACGG
>USBO01000151.1 GCA_900552955.1 uncultured Alistipes sp. | reverse complement strand
CGGGCCTTGATGTCGCTCTCCACGGGAACCTTCGCCGTCGAGAGCAGCGGCGGCAGCAGCGCGAGGAGGAGAAAAAGTCGTTTCATGCGTGTCTGTTTGTTCGGAAAACGCATTTTCAGCGCAAATCGTATGTGCGGATCAACTCCCGCATGCGCGTCTCGAGCGCCGGCGTGCCTGCCACCAGCGGCAGACGCAGGCGGTTGCCGATGAGCCCCATGACGCTCAGGGCGCATTTCACGCCGGTGGGGTTGCCCTCGGCGAAGAGCGCTCCGACCACCTCGCGCATCGGGGCGAAGGTCTGCTCCGCGCCGTCGAAATCGCCTGCTTTGGCCCGTTCGATGCACTCCATGAAGCGCTGCGGGAAGGCGTCGACGGCCACCGAGATCACGCCGTCGCCGCCGCGCCGCATCACCTCGATGGCGATGCCGTCGTCGCCCGAGAGGACGAGGAAGCCCTCGCGGCGGCGGTCGATGATCTCCTGTATCTGCGCGAGGTCGCCCGACGCCTCCTTGATGCCGATGACGTTGGGGAAGTCGGCTGCGATGCGCAGCGTCGTCTCGGCCGTCATGTTCACGCCCGTGCGGCCTGCGATGTTGTAGAGGATGATCGGCAGCGGCGAGTGCTCCGATACGACCTTGAAGTGCTGGTAGAGCCCCTCCTGCGAGGGCTTGTTGTAGTAGGGCGTCACGCTCAGGATGGCGTCGGCGCCACGCAGGTCGAATTCGCGCAACTGGTCGAGCACCTCGGAGGTCGAGTTGCCGCCCACGCCGATCACGAGCGGCACGCGGTGGCGGATCTGGTTGGCGATGAACATGGCCACCACGGCGCGCTCCTGAATGTAGAGCGTCGGGGTCTCGGCCGTTGTGCCGAGGGCGACGATGTAGTCGGCACCGCCCTCGATGACGTAGTCGATCATGCGCCCGAGCGCTTCGTAGTCGACGCGTCCGTCGGCGGTGAAGGGGGTAATCATGGCGGCTCCTGCGCCGCGGAAAAGAGTTGGCTTCATTAGCGTGGGTTTCTTGATTCGTTGAATTAGAACAGGGAGCCCTGGGCCGGCGTTTCGGGCACGAGGCTGTCGGCCGTCGGGGGTGCTGCGGGGGCGGCTGCGGCCGCTGCATCGTCGGCGATGAGCGCCAGGAATTCCTCCTCCGTGAGGATCGGAATGCCCAGCTTTTCAGCTTTCTTCAGCTTGGCGGGGCCCATGTTCTCGCCCGCCACGAGGTAGTCGACGTTGGCCGAGACGGCGGCCAGATTGCGTCCGCCGTGCTGCTCGATCAGCTCCTTGAGCTCGTCGCGGCTGCGGGTCGTGAACTTGCCCGAGATGACGAAACTCTTACCGGCGAGTGCCTCGGAGCGGAGCCGGGGCGCCTCGGCCTCGAACTTCAGGCCGGCGCTGCGCAGCCGTTCGATGAGCGCACGGTTGCCCTCGTCGGCGAAGTAGTCGAGGATGCCGTCGGCGACCTTGGGGCCCACCTCCTCGGCCTCGACCAGCTCTTCGCGCGTGGCGTGCATCACGGCGTCCATCGTCCCGAAATGGGCGGCGAGGTACTTGGCCGTCGTCTCGCCCACGAAGCGGATGCCCAGCGCGAAAAGCACTCGTTGGAAGGGCACCTCGCGCGAGCGGCGGATGCTCTCGACGATGTTCTCGGCCGACTTCTCGCCCAGACGCGGCAGGCCGGCGAGCTGCCCGGCCCGCAGGTCGTAGAGGTCGGCGGCATTGCGCAACAGACCGTTGCGGTGGAGCAGTTCGACGGTCTCCTCGCCCAGTCCGTCGATGTCCATCGCCTTGCGGCGGATGAAGTGGATGATGCGGCCCAGAATCTGCGGCTCGCAACTGCTCTGGTTGGGACAGTAGTGCTTCGCCTCGCCTTCGTAGCGCACCAGCGGCGTGCCGCAGACCGGACAGTCGGAGATGTACTTGAAGGGGCGGCTGTCGGCTTTGCGCTGCGAGAGGTCGACGCCCGTGATCTTGGGAATGATCTCGCCGCCCTTCTCGACGAAAACGCTGTCGCCGATGCGGATGTCGAGCTGCGCGATCTGCTCGGCGTTGTGGAGCGTGGCCCGTCTGACGGTCGTGCCGGCCAGTTGGACGGGCGTCAAATTCGCCACGGGGGTGACGGCGCCCGTGCGTCCGACCTGGAAATCGACGCTCAGCAGCTCCGTGAGCGCCTGCTCGGCCTTGAACTTGTAGGCCACGGCCCAGCGCGGAGCCTTGGCGGTCGATCCCAGCGCCCGACGGTCGGCGTAGCGGTTGACCTTCACCACGACGCCGTCCGTCGGAAAGGGCAATCGGTTGCGGGCGTCGTCCCAATGCGCGATGAAGGCGTCGATCTCGGCCACGTTGCGGCAGATGCGCATCTCGGACGAGATCTTGAAGCCCCATTCGCGCGCCTTCTGCAAATTTTCCCAATGCGAGGCGTAGGGCAGCGCGTCGCCCGCCAGTTGGTAGAGCGTGCAGTCCAGCCCCCGACGGGCCACGACGGCCGACGAGAGCTGCTTGAGGGTACCGGCGGCGGCGTTGCGCGGATTGGCGAAGAGCGGTTCGCCTGCCGCTTCGCGCTCGGCGTTGAGGCGGTCGAACGAGGCGTAGGGCATCAGAATCTCGCCCCGTATCTCGAACAGATCGGGATAGCCTTCGCCCGTGAGCTCCAGCGGGACGGTGCGGATGGTGCGAACGTTGGCCGTCACGTCGTCGCCCTCGCTGCCGTCGCCGCGCGTGACGGCCTGCGACAGTCGGCCGTGGTCGTAGGTGAGCGAGATGGCCGTGCCGTCGAACTTGAGTTCGCAGACGAACTCCGTCTGGCCCACCTCCTTTTCCACGCGTTCGATGAACTCGTGCAGCTCGTCGAGCGAATAGGTGTTGCCCAGCGACAGCATCGGGAAGCGGTGCCGCACGCTGCGGAACTCCGCGGTGATGTCGCTGCCCACGCGCACGGTGGGGGAGTTGGGGTCGGCGTATTCGGGATGGGCCGCTTCGAGATCCTGCAGTTCGCGCAGCAGGCGATCGAATTCGAAATCAGTGATTTCGGGTGCGTTTTCGATGTAGTATTTACGGTTATGGCGGTTGAGTTGCCGGCGCAACTCGCGTATGTGTTCGAGGATACCCATATATATTATTGTTCGCGCTAAATTACATAAATTGTTCGTAACATCCATAAAAATCAAAAAAAATGCAAAAAAAAACTGTGGATCGAAGGACGGACACGAATTTTGTCTTATACTTGCACAAAATTTTACGAGTTTTATGGTAAAGGCCATGGCGAATAAGAAACGTTTGGTAGCGAGTTTCCACAATCTCTCTCCTGAATTACAGGAGGAAATCAAGCAGAAATATCCGCTTGGTTTCACCGATGCGATGATTCGTATCGAGAAGCCGAACGGCGATTTTTTCTATGCCGTTCCCTATGATACCGACCAGATCAGCTATCTGGTCAAAATAGACGTCAAGATCGACGATCTGTCCGAGGACGAGGAGGAGAAGGAGTTTTACGACGACGAGATCAAAGGCGCCGACGACATTCAGGAGGAGAGCGGCCAGACCGACGAGGCGACGGACGACGACGTGGAGATCTGACGTTGCCATTCCGCGGTGCGCTACCCGACTGTCCCGATAAGGGCGGTCGGTTTTTCATTTCTTGCCGGCCCGTTTTGCGGATCGGAGAGGCGAAACGGAATAAAATCATGCGGTTGCGGCTTGCGGAAACGAAATTTTCTACTTACCTTTACAAAACGGGGCGCGGTGCCCCCTGGCTCACTCTTAATTGTTTGCGTATGGAAGAACCCGAATGATCCGAATGAAAAACGTGAATTCCCGCAGGGAACCAACCGAAACCCAAAAACTTCTAATCCAAATCAATGATGAAATCCTTACAACTATTTTTGTGCTTTATTGCGCTGAATATCAGCGCGATTTCGTTTGCGCAAGGGGGGGGGTCGAGAGCAGTCTCCGGTAAAGTCGTCGACCAGCAGAATCTTCCCCTCGCCGGAGTGACCGTCGTCGTCGAGGGTACGCAGAACGGTACCGTCACCGGTTCGGACGGCAGTTATTCCATTTCCGCAGCGAGCGATGCCCCGCTGCTTTTTTCTTTCATAGGCTACCAGTCTCAGCGTGAACCGGTGGGTGCC
>USBO01000150.1 GCA_900552955.1 uncultured Alistipes sp. | reverse complement strand
TTGGCTGCGCCGTAGATACTCCGCCTCGGCAAAATGCAAATAAATTTGCTTTTGCGCTCGGCTTATTCGTATCTTTGCAAGGCGGCCCGTGCGGCCCGACCTCACGAATAAAGCAATTAAACCACTATCATGGCAACAATCGACTCTTATCGCTCACCCTTCGCACACGAGGAGCTTCTCGAACGCGCCCGCCGCATCCGGCACGTGGCGCTCGACATGGACGGCACCATCTACATGGGCATGTCGCTCTTCCCGTGGACCAAACGTTTCCTCTCCGACCTCACGGAGATGGGGATCGGCTATTCGTTCCTGACCAACAATCCCTCGAAGAACATCGCCGACTACCTGCACAAACTCGCCTCGCTGGGCATCGAAGCCACGCGCGAAGAGATGTACACCACGGCGCTGGCCACGATCGACTACATCAAGTCGCACCACCCCGCGGCCAAACGGCTCTTCCTGTTAGGCACGCCGAGCATGATCGCGGAGTTCGAGGCCGCAGGCTTCGAGTCGACGGCCGACAGCGCCGAGGACGTGCCCGACGTGGTGGTCGCAGCCTTCGACATGACGCTGGCCTATCCGCGTCTGTGCCGCGCCGCGTGGTGGGTGTCGCAGGGCATTCCCTACATCGCCACCAACCCCGACCGCGTATGTCCGACCGATCAGCCCGTCGTGCTGGTCGACTGCGGCTCGATCTGCAAATGCATCGAGCACGCCACGGGCCGCACGCCCGACATCGTGCTGGGCAAGCCCGACCCCAACATGCTCACCGGCATCAAGGAGCGCCACGGACTGCGCGCCGACGAGATCGCCATGGCAGGCGACCGCATCTACACCGACGTGGCGATGGCGCACAACGCCGGCGCGATGGGCGTGCTGGTGCTCTCGGGCGAGACGACCGAGGAGATCGCCGCTGCGGCCGATCCGCAACCCGACGTCACGGCCTTGTCTCTCAAAGAGTTCGGAGAGCTCCTGAAAGAGGCGCACGGCAAACGGTAGCTCCTGCCGCGACGCCGGCATCCCTCTGCAAAACGCCCGCACTCCTTTCGGAATGCGGGCGTTTCACTGCCGCAGCGGGAGGTCTCCGTCAGGGTCGCCCGCCGTTTTCAGTTGCTGCGCCTCACCGGACGCACGGAGAATCCGTAAGAATTGTTGGTGCCGCCATTGATGGCGATATGATCGTAGACCTGTTCCCCTTTCTCGTTGATATGATACCGCCGGTCCAGATAAAACAGCAACGCGCTACTGTTAGCACTTCCTTGCGTGAAGGCCGTCGTCACGACGAACGTCAGATCGGCATGGGCGGGCCATGTCGTTTCCTGCGCATAGGAAGGGATCGTGGGTGAATCCGCAGACCCCATGTCGCGCAGTCCCGTAGCCGGGAAAAAGATTTTGGGTTCGCCGCCTCCCGGCTGCAGCGAGAGTTTCCACCCGATGCGGATGTTGGTCTCCTCGTCGAAGATATCTTCCAGGCCGTTGGCGTTCGTCCCGTTGAACGCTCGAGCGCCGGCGCTGTTCGGGCCCGAAGTACCGTAAGCCGGCGACAGGCCGAAGATCGAGAACGCATTGGGTGTCGGAACGTTATACCCCACAGGACAGGGATCGTAGATGGTTTTCACGACCTTTCTATCATTCGGTGCATCGAAAGTGTTGGTGTTCGAAAGAACATCCAATTGCGAATTCCAGTAGTTCATGATCGTCTTTTGCCCGGGTTTTCCGTCCGAGGTCGTCGACTTCGACCCGTCGTGCCAATGTCGCCGCAGGTAGTCGTCCGTGGCGATCGCCTCGGCCTTCACATAGCTGTGCATGAAGAACAGGTAGGGCTGCCGGATGGCTTCGCCGATCGACACGCCGCTTTCGGCAGGCGCGAACGCATAGGCGGGGTCGCCCGGATAACAGACCTTGTTGGACATGTTGTACTGCGATTGCAGCGCATAGGTCGCCAGACTCTGCGCCCTCGTCAGCGTTTCGGAGTTGTAGATGCCTCCGAGCATGGGGTCTTTGCGCCCCCACTGATAATAGGTGTTGTCGCCCGCCACCGACGCGACGACTTCGGACTGGACGAACGTCTCGTCGCAGGTCACGACCTTCTTCGTCTCCTTTCCGTCGGGAAGGGTGAACGAGAACCGGATTCGGAACGTACGCGCCGCATCGGCTCCGTGCGGCTCGCAGAACCCGAGGTTGCAAGGTGCAAAAGTGTACTCCGTATCCCCGGCGACCCCATCTTTGGCCATTGCGACCATATCCTCTGTGCCGTCCCATTTGTAAGGGGTGACCCAGATGTGCCAACTCCACAGAATCGTTTTGGCGGCATCGCGTACGGCGATCACGGCATTGCCCTGCGTGAGCGTCGGCTCCGCCACGCGGAATCGCACCATTCCGTTCTCGTACCCGACCTCGGTCACGAGATCGGGCGCATCCTGCCAGACGAGCACGGCATCGGCCACGTTCGGTATCTCGGGGCCTTGTATCCACTTGTTGTCGTGGTCGACGAAATGCGTCAGCACGAACTGCTCGGTCGCCTCGGGCACGCTCGCCTTTTTATAGAGATAGGAGGCATCTCCCTCGGGGCCGCGGGCATTGCCGTAAATCGTCGGCAAGCAATAATATCCGTGGTCGTTGACCACGTAGCAGTTGGCCGTCTCGCCGCCTTCCGAGAGGTCGTGGGGATTCGCAGCCGTGCCGACGCCGGCCTCCGTAATCAGATTCTTCTTCTCGAACGATCCGCGCAGCCGTTCGAAGGAGGTCTGCGGCTTCAGTTTCAGACGCCCCGACACCTTCGTCTTGGGATCGTCGCCGGCCGCTGGCGCCTTGTCGGGCACCCACTCCCCTGCCGACCACTCCGACCAGTTGGTGCCGTCGACAGAGGTCGCATACTCCACGGTATAGGGCAGCGCCACGACCGGAGCATCCTTCTGACCGGCCTGCGCGACGCTGGCGTAGGCCGCGAGCTGCAAGCCGAACAGCGAACCGGAGGGATGCACGTCCGTGCGCGACGGGACGATCTCCACCTTGGGGCTGATAACGACGCCCGTGGAGGAGACCGCATAGGCGACCTTGCGGCCGACAGGCCAGACCTTCCCCCCGAGCGATGCGGTCAGCGTGCGATTGCCGCCGGAGAGCTTATCGCGGAAATGAATCTTGAGCGCAGCGCCTTCGGGAAGGGTCTGCGGAATCATCATCAGCGTCACATCGCCGTCGACGATCGGTTTGCCGGCCTCGGTGTAGGCGTTGTCGACCGTATCGTCGGACTGATCGGGCAGTTCGACCTTCCGTTCGACGGCAAATGACCGCACCGCCCCCGAGACCGTCCACGCATTGCTGCCGATGACATGCGTACCGCTGCCGTAGACCCCCGTAAGTTCCACTTTGGTCACTTCGCCGCCGAGCATGCCGTCTCCCGTCTTGACGGTCACGGCCGTCAGCGCGTGGCCGAACGACAGACCGACGGCCGCATGGTCGTCGCCTGCGCAGTCGGTCACCGCCGTCATGATGTCGAGCTGCTCCCGGGCTTCGCCGGCACGGTGTATCTGATGCGAGGCTCGCCGCCTTCGCTCTTGGCCAACTGATTGAGCGCACCGCCGAGCCGCGTGTCGGACGAGTGGGGCGCATAGGCGAAAAAGCGCAAGCGTCCCGACCCCGGGCGGAAGAGTTTCGTCCCGTCGGCCGACGCCCACGCCGAGGAGGCCGAGGAGCGGGCCATCTTGAGATCATGGGCGAAATTGGTCGTCAGGCCGCCGACTGCCTCCCCCGTCGGATAGCTTCCCGCATAGCAGATGGCCGACAGGCCGAACGTCGTATGGAAGTCGGCCGCAGAGCCGATCTGCGCGCCGCGCGTCGCTGCGCTTCGGGCTGCCGCAGGCTTCGAAATCTCCGTCACGAGGTAGAGCGGTTCCCGGTCGTCCGGACACCGGAGCTCGTCGACGGCCACCGACGCTCCGTCGTCGACGGCACTGCCGTCGATCCACGCGTCGGGAACCGAGACGTCGAACGCCATCGGGGCATAGGGACTGAGTTCCGTTTCATCGAGCGCGTCGGCCGCGCACGACGTCGCCGTCCATGCCGCGCAGCAGAACAATGCACGGTACATCCCGCGCACGAAAAGACGGCAGACGTCCGAATGTCGT
>USBO01000149.1 GCA_900552955.1 uncultured Alistipes sp. | reverse complement strand
GCCTGTCGGGCGGCATCGACTCGGCGGTGGTGACGTGTCTGGCCGTCGATGCGCTGGGGCGCGAGAATGTCAAGGCGCTGCTCATGCCGTCGCAGTTCTCGTCGGATCATTCGGTGGTCGACGCGCGGGCGCTGGCCGGCAATCTGGGCATCGCCTACGACGTGGTGCCCATCACGGAGGCTTACAGAGCTGTCGTCGATACGATGAAACCCGTCATCGGCGGTACGGCGTTCGACGCCACGGAGGAGAACATACAGGCGCGTCTGCGCACGGTCATGCTGATGGCCCTCCAGAACAAGTGCGGTTACATCCTGCTCAACTCCTCGAACAAGAGTGAGAATGCGCTCGGCTTCTGTACGCTCTACGGCGATACGGCCGGAGCGTTCAGCGTGACGGGCGACCTCTACAAGGGCGAGATCTACGATTTGGCCCGTTATATCAACAAACTGCACGACGATGCGATTCCCGAGAGCATCCTGACGAAGGAGCCGTCGTCGGAGCTGCACCCCGGGCAGAAGGACAGCGACATCCTGCCGCCCTACGAGGTGGTGGACGCCATCCTGTTCCGCATGATCGAGGAGGGGCAGCACCGCGAGGAGATCGTCAACGCGGGCTTCGACGCCGAGGTGGTGGAGAAGGTCCACCAGATGGTGATGCGCAACGAGAAGAAGCGCTACCAGTTCCCGCCCGTGCTGCGGCTGTCGGCCTGCGCTTTCGGGCACGAACGTATCCTGCCGCTGACCAACAAGTACGGCGATTAGCGGGCGATGGCGCGACGGGTCGAACATATCGCCACGGTGGTGCGCACGGGCGACGGAGTGGTGGAGGTGGAGCTGACGGCGCAGAGCGCCTGTGCCTCCTGCCATGCCCGTACGGCCTGCGGGATGGGCGAATCGGCTCGAAAACGGATCGGGATCGTGACGCCCGACGCCGCGGCCTATGTGCCTGGCGAGTGCGTGACGGTCTCGGTGGAGCGGAATATGGGTATGACAGCGGTCCTGTGGGCCTATGTCGTACCCTTCGTCGTGCTGTTGGGGGCGCTCGTGGCGGCGTCGCTCGCCGGCTGGAGCGACGGTGCGGCCGCCTTGACCGCCGTGGGCGGGGTGGCGCTCTGTTACGGTGCGCTCTACCTGTTCAGGGGGCGGCTGGAGAGGAAAATTCATTTCAAAATTCATAAACAGTAATGGAAATATTGCTTTATACGATCCTGACACTTTGCGTGCTGGGAGTGTTGGCGGCGATCGTGCTCTATTTCGTGGCGCGCAAGTTCCGCGTCGAGGAGGATCCCCGCATCGATGTGGTGGAGAAGATGCTGCCCGGTGCGAACTGCGGCGGCTGCGGCTTTGCCGGCTGCCGGGGAATGGCCGACGCGCTGGTCAGGCGCGAGGATATCTCCGAGCTGTTCTGTCCGGTGGGCGGCGCCGATGTGATGAAGCAGTGCGCCGAGTATCTGGGCAAGACGGCTCCCGAGAAGGAGGCGCAGACCGCGACGGTGCGCTGCGGCGGGACGTGCGCCAAGCGTCCCCGCACGAACCGTTTCGACGGCGCGCAGTCGTGCGCCGTGGCCGCGTCGCTCTACGTGGGCGAGACGGGCTGCGCCTTCGGTTGTCTGGGCTTCGGCGACTGCGTGTCGTCGTGCGCCTTCGGAGCGTTGTCGATGGATCCCGAAACGGGGCTTCCGGTGGTCGACGCCGACAAATGTACGGCCTGCGGCGCTTGTGTCAAGACCTGCCCGAAAGGGATCATCGAGTTGCGCAAGCGGTGGCCCAAACACCGCGCCGTTTATGTGTCGTGCGTCTCGAAGGACAAGGGTGCCGTGGTGATGAAGGCCTGCAAGGCGGGCTGCATCGGCTGCGGCAAGTGCGCCAAGGTGTGTCCGTTCGGCGCCATCACGGTGGAGAACAATCTGGCCTACATCGATCCGCTCAAGTGCAAGCTGTGCCGCAAGTGCGTGAACGAGTGTCCCACGGGCGCCATCCGGCTGGTGCCGAAGGTTGCGCCGGCCGCTGCGAAACCCGCTCCGGCGAAGGCCGGGGAGTCCCCGAAGAGTGAATAATCAAACCGGAAAGAGTGATATGAAGACATTTCCCATCGGCGGTGTCCATCCGTCGGATAACAAATTGTCGCGGGCCGCGGCCGTCGAGCGCTTCGCGCTGCCCGACGAGGTGCGGATTCCGCTGGCGCAGCATATCGGCGCTCCGGCCGTGGCGAAGGTCGCCAAGGGCGACAAGGTGCTCGCGGGGCAGCTGATCGCCGAAGCGGCGAGTTTCATGTCGGCCAACATCCACGCTCCGATCTCGGGGACGGTGACGGCCGTCGACCTGCAGCCCAATGGGCAGGGTTTGCGGCAGATGATGATTACCATCAGGCGCGAGGGCGACGAATGGGTGCCCGAGGCCGACCTCACGCCCGAGCCGGTGCGCGCATGCACGCTCGAACCCAAAGAGATTCTCGACCGGATCAAGGCGGCCGGCATCGTGGGCATGGGCGGTGCGACCTTCCCCACGCACGTGAAGCTGGCGGTGCCTCCCGGCAAGAAGGCCGAATTTCTGATTATCAACGGTGTGGAGTGCGAACCCTACCTCACCTCCGACCACCGCACGATGCTCGAGCGGGGCGAGGAGCTGCTCATCGGCACGACGATTCTGATGCGTGCGCTGGGAGTGAAGCAGGCGCAGATCGGCATCGAGAACAACAAACCCGACGCGATCGCTCACCTGCGCGAGCTGGCGAAACGCTACGAGGGCGTGCAGGTCACGCCGCTCAAGGTGCAGTATCCGCAGGGCGGCGAGAAGCAGTTGATCGCCGCCGTGACGGGGCGTCAGGTGCCGCCTCCGCCGGGGTTGCCCATCGACGTGGGCGCCGTGGTGTGCAACGCCTCGACGACGGTGGCCGTCTACGAGGCCGTGCAGAAGCGCAAGCCGCTCGTGGAGCGGGTCGTCACGGTGACGGGCAAGGGCGTCAGGCGGCCGTCGAACTTCCTCGTGCGCATGGGCACCCCGATCGCTTCGCTCATCGAAGCGGCGGGCGGGCTGCCCGAAGGCGATGTGAAGGTGCTCAACGGCGGCCCGATGATGGGGCGTGCGATGGTCGACCTCGCCTCGCCCGTGACGAAGGGGTGCTCGGGCATCACGATCCTCGGCGGTGCCGAGGCGCGTCGCGGTGCCGCGAGCGAGTGCATCAAGTGCGCCAAGTGCGTGCAGGCCTGCCCGATGGGGCTGGAGCCCTACCTGCTCTCGAAACTCGCGCGCAAACAGTTGTGGGAGCGTCTCGAGGGCGAGGAGGCGACGAGCTGCATCGAGTGCGGCTGCTGCCAGTTCACCTGTCCGGCCGACCTGCCGCTGCTGGACTACATCCGGTTGGGCAAGCAGCGCGTGATGGGGCTGATCCGCGCTCGCGCGGCGGCCAACGCTCCGAAAAAATAAACGAAGAAAACAAAAACAGGATAAATCTATGGCAAATCAATTTCTGGTCGCGCCGTCGCCGCATGTCCACAGTGCGGAGTCCACGACGAAGATCATGCGCGACGTGATCGTCGCGCTGTTGCCCGCGCTGGTGGTCTCGGCGCTGCTCTTCGGTTGGAGCGTGCTGAGCGTCACGGCGCTGTCGGTGGCGTGCTGCGTCGCGTTCGAGTACCTGATCCAGCGCTTCATGCTGCGCGGCGCGCCGACCGTCGGGAACCTCTCGGCGGTGGTTACGGGCCTGCTGCTGGCCTTCAACCTTCCGGCGTCGATTCCGTGGTGGATCGTGGTCATCGGCGCCTTCGTGGCGATCGCCATCGGCAAGATGACCTTCGGCGGTCTGGGCAGGAACCCCTTCAACCCTGCGCTGGTGGGCCGCGTCTTCCTGCTGATCGCCTATCCGGCTCAGATGACGGCCTTCCCGCAGCCTGCGGGTGCCATCGCCGACGCCTTCTCTGGCGCCACGCCGCTGGCGGCCGTCAAGTTCGGCGCCGTCGCGGCCTCGGCCGTCGACTTTCAGGACATGCTCTTCGGTTCGATCCCGGGCTCGCTGGGCGAGGTGGCTGCGCTGGCGCTGCTGGCGGGCTTCGTCTACCTGCTGTGGCGGCGGGTCATCACGTGGCACGTGCCGGTGACGGTGCTGGCGACGATGGCGCTCTTCGCCCTCTGCGTGGCGCTCGGCCGCGGCTGGACGGGCAGCCTGCTCTATGAGT
>USBO01000148.1 GCA_900552955.1 uncultured Alistipes sp. | reverse complement strand
CCTCGGCGGCATGCCGTGCGAGCGGAATCCCTTCTCTGCGAACGCTTTTTGCGATCGGAATTGAGAAAACCGAAAAATAACCGTAATTTCGTTTCCCGTTACCCGAAACGTCTCTTAACCCTAACCGACCGTATACGAAAGACCTATGACCTCCATCGATTACGGGGTGATCGCCCTCTACTTCGTCGGACTGATGGCCGTGAGCGCCATCGTGTCGCGGCGCATCAAGAATTCCGAAGACATGTTCATCGCGGGCCGCAACTCGTCGTGGTGGCTCTCGGGCATGTCGACCTACATGACGCTCTTCTCGGCCAGCACGTTCGTCATCTGGGGCGGCGTGGCCTACCGCTCGGGACTCGTGGCGGTGCTCATCGCCAACCTCGTCGGCGTGGCGTGCTTCCTCGCGGGCCGCGCCGTGGCGGGGCGGTGGCGCTCGCTGCGGATCAAGTCGCCGGGCGAGTTCCTGACGGTGCGCTTCGGCAAGTCGACGCTCGACTTCTACACGATCGTGGGGCTTGTCGGCCGCGGCGTGCACACGGCCGTGGCGCTCTACGCCATTGCGGTGGTGATGTCGACGCTCATGCCGCTGGCGCCGGACAACCCCTTCGCCGACCCTGCGACGGGGCGGCTGACCATCTCGTGGGCCGTCCTGCTGCTGGGGGCCGTGACGCTGCTCTATACGATGGCGGGCGGTTTTCTGGCGGTGCTGATGACCGACGTGATCCAGTTCGGCGTGCTCCTCACGGTGGTGCTCTTCATGATTCCGCTCTCGCTGCACGAGATCGGCGGACTGGAGAGCTTCATCGCCGCGGCTCCCGAGGGGTTCTTCGTGCCGGCCAGCGCCGAGTACCCGTGGAGCTGGCTGGTGCTGTGGCTCTTCCTCAATGCCTTCATGGTGGGCGGCGACTGGCCTTTCGTGCAGCGCTACATCAGCGTGCCTACGGCCAAGGATGCCGTGCGGAGCAACTATCTGGTGGGCGTGCTCTACCTCGTCACGCCCGTCGTGTGGTACTTCCCCGCGATGGCCTACCGCATCATCGACCCGGCGGCCGACCCCGAGCAGGCCTATATCCTGATGAGCGAACACGTGCTGATGAAGGGCATGCTCGGCGTGATGCTCGCGGCGATGGTCTCGGCCACGCTGTCGACCGTCTCGGGGACGCTCAACGTCTTCGCCAACGTCTTCACCTACGACATCTACTGCGCCAAGCATCCCGATGCGCCGCAGCGGCGGCAGATCCGCATCGGCCGCCTCTTCACGCTGCTGTTCGGACTGGCGATCCTCGCGCTGGCGCTGCTGATCCCCTATGCCGGCGGGGCCGAGAAGGTGGTGGTGACGATCCTGACGATGGTCATCGCCCCGCTCTACATCCCTTCGGTCTGGGGCCTCTTCTCGCGGCGCATCACGGCGCGTCATGTGATTGCGGCCATGTCGCTCACCTACGCGCTGGGCATCGTGCTGAAACTCACGCTTTCGGGGCGGGTCAACGCGCAACTGCTCGAGTCGACGATCGGTCTGCTCATTCCGCTCGGGCTGCTGGCGGCGATGGAGGGATGGGCCGCACGCCGCAATCGGATAGACGCGGGCTACGAGCGGATGCGGGCCATCGAGGATCCCGAGGCCGATGTGCCGCCGACGGCCGAGATGCGCCGCATCGAGCGCGGTTATTCGCGCATGGCCGTCACCTGTTACGTGGCTACGCTCTTCGCCATTGCCGTGCTGCTGTCGGTGCTGCTGTGGGGCGGGACGTACGATGCGGTCGTGCGGCGGATCATGGGATGGGCCGCGGGGCTGATGTTCGCGCTCGCGTTCGGTTATCTGGCTTACCGCACGGCCGTGCGGCGGCGCGAGGCATAGTCTCCGCGTTGCGAAAAGCAGTGGCCCGATACGGATCCGTATCGGGCCACTGAGCGTTAGGCGCCGACCGCTTCTCAGTCGAAGAGTTCGATGCCCTTGTCGGTCATCGTCCGCTGCAGCTCCCCGACGTCGAGCGTGCGGGGCGTGCACCCCTTGCGGGCGCAGAGCGCCGCGGCGATGCCGACGGCCTCGCCCATGGCCATGCAGATCGACATGACGCGGTAGGAAGCGTGGGCGCGGTGCGTGCCCGAGATGCAGCGGCCCGCGGTGTAGAGGTTTTCGACGCCGCGCGGCGTGAAGCAGCGGTAGGGCAGGTCGTAGGGTTCGCAGTATTGGATCCGCTCCTCGGCCTGACCGGCGCCCGCCGGATTGTGGATGTCGACGATGAACTCGGCACGGTGCACCACCGCGTCGTCGAAACGTTTGCCCGCGGCCAGCTCCTCGGCCGTGATTACGTAGTCGCCCATTACGCGGCGGCTTTCGCGCACGCCGACGGTCGTGCCGCTCGAGATGCAGCGGCACTGTTCGTATCCGGGCAGGTTCTTGCGGAAGAAGTCGACCAGCAGGTCGATCTGCTGCCGCAGCTCGACCTCGGCGCGGAAGAGGTGGTCGACGCGCGTGCTGTCGACGCCGTTGACCTGCGTGGTGTTGACCTGCCGCTGTCCTGCGTGCGTGGTGGGGTGGAGCCGCACGGCCGCCAGTTTCTGCGGGAGCTTGCCCTCGTCGGCGCAGCGGCGGCAGAAGTCGAGGAAGCGCTCGCCGTCGAGCTCCACCTCGTCGACGTCGCCGATGCAGACCACGCCGCGCGTATCGTCGACGCCGTCGATGGTGAACTCCAGCGTCACGGGCTGCATCAGTCCGTCGTCGCGCCCCTTCTCGATCGCGGCGCCGGCCAGATACGACACGACAGCGTCGCCCGTGGCGTCGACGGTGATGCGTGCCGTCAGCGCGAGCGGCCCCTCGTTGGTGGCCAGCAGCAGGCCGTGCACGGCGTTGCCCTCCTTGATTACGTCGTAGACCGTGCTTTGCAGGTAGACGTCGATCGTCTCGCGGGCGATCAGTTCGGCCAGCACGCACTTGGCCCGTTCGATGTCGTGGGCCTTGCCCGTGATGCCGATCATGTCGTTGTCGGGCACGCCCAGCAGACGGACCAGCTCGTCACGCATCGTGCCGCGGCCCACCATGCCGAGGATGGGGCCGACGTAACCCGCCGTGAGGTTGCCTCCCACGACGCCGTAGCGTTCGACGAGCGCGACCTTCGCGCCCTGGCGTGCGGCGGCCACCGCCGCGCAGATTCCGGCGGGGCCGGCGCCGGCGACGATCACGTCGTAGTCGGCATGCACGTCGAGCCGTTGTTGACAATGGATGGTTTTCATGGAGTGTTCGGTTTGAGTCGCTCAAAGGTAGGAAAAAAATCGGTTCGGAGACGTTTCTTGCGCGAAATCCCGCACTCTCTGCCGTTCCGGCGCTCGCAGCGGCGCGGGACGGCCGAATTAAGCGCCGCTGAAATGCGGTTTTCCGAAAAAATTCCTAACTTTGTCAATCATACGCGAATTCAAACTCAATGAATGATATGGAACAGGAGAAACAATCGACCTCGCTGCCGGAGAACGCCTACCGCGAACTGGCCCCGGGCGAGGAGTATGCGCCGATGCTGCCTGCGTCGGCCGCCCCCGCCGAGGTGACGCCCTATTCGGTCGGGATGGGCATCCTCATGGCCGTCGTCTTCTCGGCCGCGGCGGCCTATCTGGGCCTCAAGATCGGTCAGGTCTTCGAGGCGGCCATCCCGATCGCCATCATCGCCGTGGGGATGGGCGGCGTGCTCGGCAAGCGCAACATGCTGGGCCAGAACGTCATCATCCAGTCGATCGGCGCCTCGTCGGGCGTGATCGTCGCCGGTGCGATCTTCACGCTGCCGGCGCTCTACATTCTGGGGCTCGACGCGGCGTTCTATCAGATCTTCCTCTCGTCGCTCTTCGGCGGCCTGCTGGGCATCGCGCTGCTGATCCCGTTCCGCAGCTATTTCGTCAAGCAGATGCACGGCAAATACCCCTTCCCCGAGGCGACGGCCACCACCGAGGTGCTCGTGTCGGGCGAGAAGGGCGGCGCGCAGGCCAAGCTGCTCGCCGTGGCGGGCGCCGTGGGCGGTCTGTACGACTTCGCGGTCTCGACCTTCGGGGCGTGGACCGAGTCGGTCTCGACGCGCATCTGCGACTTCGGCGCGATGTGCGCCGACAAGTTCAAGGTGGTCTTCGGCCTCAACACCGGCGCTGCGGTGCTGGGTCTGGGCTACATAATCGGGCTGAAATACGCCACAATCATCACCGC
>USBO01000147.1 GCA_900552955.1 uncultured Alistipes sp. | reverse complement strand
TCGATCATCACCGACGAGAAGCCCATGTCGATGCAGCTCTTGCACAGCTCGAACGAGTTGCCGTGGTCGAGGTGCAGGCAGATCGGAATGCCCTTGCCGTCGTTGAGCTCCTTGGCGTACTCCACGGCACCCTGTGCCATGTAGCGCAGCAGCGTCTGGTTGGCGTACTTGCGGGCGCCGGCCGACACCTGGAGGATGACGGGCGAGTTGGCCTCGACGCAAGCCGCGATGATCGCCTGCAACTGCTCCATGTTGTTGAAGTTGAATGCAGGGATGGCATAACCGCCCTTGATGGCTTTGGCGAACATCTCGCGCGTATTCACCAGTCCGAGTTCTTTGTAAGATACCATAACCGTAAAATTTATGAGTTATTTTGAAAATGATTCTCTTGCAGAGTCCACGCAAAGATACAACAAAAATCAGAAACCGCCGCGCGACGGTTCGGAATATTTTTTAATAAATTAAAAAGAGTGCGGAAGCGGCGGATTTCTCGCTACAATTTCGTACCTTTGACTGCGTCTTAGATACTCCGTCTCGGCGGGAGAGCGTCCGCAGATGCCGCGGCGTGAGGCGAAAGAGTGTGCAACGAAACATTTAACGATATAAAAAATAAAGCTGTTATGCCGGAATTCATCTATCAGGAACCGTTTCCCGTGGGCGAGGATACCACGCAGTACCGTCTGTTGACCAAGGACTATGTGAAGGTCGTGGAGTGCGACGGCCGCAAGATTCTGAAGATCGACCCCAAGGGTCTGGAGGAGTTGTCGAAGGCTGCCTACTCGGACGTGTCGTTCTATCTGCGTGCCACGCACCTGCAGAAGCTGCGCGACATTCTGGAGGATCCCGAAGCCTCCGACAACGACAAGTTCGTGGCTTACACCATGCTGCTGAATCAGTGCGTGTCGGCCGAGGGCGAGCTGCCCACCTGTCAGGACACGGGTACGGCGATCTGCATCGGCCACAAGGGCGAGGACGTCTATACGGGCGCCGACGATGCCGAGTGCATCGCGCGGGGCGTCTACGAAACCTACAAGGAGCGTAACCTGCGCTATTCGCAGGTGGTGCCCTTCACGATGACCGACGAGAAGAATTCGGGCACGAACCTGCCCGCGCAGATCGACATCTACGGCGGTCACCCGGGCATGGAGTACGAATTCCTCTTCATCACCAAAGGCGGCGGCTCGGCCAACAAGACCTTCCTCTACCAGCAGACCAAGGCGCTGCTCAACGAGAAGACGCTCACCGAGTTCATCAGGACCCACATCAAGGATCTGGGCACCTCGGCCTGTCCGCCCTATCACCTGGCCATCTGCATCGGCGGCACATCGGCCGAGATGTGCCTCTCGACGGTGAAGAAGGCGTCGGCGGGCTACCTCGACGCGCTGCCCACGTCGGGCAACGAGGGCGGCCGCTGCTTCCGCGATCTGGAGTGGGAGGAGAAAGTGCTCAAAATCTGCCAGGAGAGCGGCGTGGGCGCTCAGTTCGGCGGCAAGTATCTGGTGCACGACGTGCGTGTGATCCGCGCGCCGCGCCATGCCGCATCGTGCCCCGTGGCCATCGGCGTGAGCTGCTCGGCCGACCGCAACATCAGGGCGAAGATCACCCCCGAGGGCATCTTCCTCGAGCAGTTGGAGAAGAACCCCGCGCGGTTCCTGCCGGCGCAGTCGCCGGCCATGTCGCCCGCCGTGGAGATCGATCTCGACGAGGGGATGGACAAGGTGCGCGAGATTCTGACGAAATACCCGATCAAGACGCGTCTCAATCTCCGCGGCACGCTCATCGTGGCGCGCGACATCGCCCACGCCCGCATCAAGCAGATGCTCGACGAGGGCAAGCCGATGCCCGACTACTTCAAGAAGCATCCGGTCTACTACGCCGGTCCCGCCAAGACGCCCGAGGGGATGGCGTCGGGATCGTTCGGCCCCACGACGGCCGGCCGCATGGATCCCTATGTCGATCTTTTCCAGTCGCACGGCGGCTCGATGGTGATGGTGGCCAAGGGCAACCGTTCGCAGGAGGTGACCGACGCCTGCCGCAAGCACGGCGGCTTCTATCTGGGTTCGATCGGCGGGCCTGCGGCGATTCTGGCCAAGAACTCGATCAAGTCGGTCGAGGTGGTCGACTTCCCCGAGCTGGGTATGGAGGCCGTGCGCAAGATCTACGTCGAGGATTTCCCCGCGTTCGTCATCGTCGACGACAAGGGCAACGACTTCTTCGCCGACTTCAAGCACTGATGGCCGAAATGGTCTGATACGCACCACAATCGGCTCTTCGGAGCCGGCTGTGGTGTGTTTTGTGCGGCAGACAATAAAACGGCCTGTTTTTCGTTACATCCTTTACAGAGTACAACAGACAACCGAGATACGGAATGAGACGAACCGTTTTTACGTGGATGCTGACCTTGCTGGCGCTCGCGGGCGCAACGGTGGCGGCGGCCGACGAGAAGGTCTCCTTCGAGGTGAAGGCGCCGATGGTCGTGGCCAGGGGCGAAGCCGTGCGCGTGGAGTTCTCGCTCAACGCCAAACCCGACGAAGGGTCGTTCGCGCCGCCTTCGTTCGAGGGGTTCGACGTGATCGCCGGCCCTGCCGAGTCGCAGGGCAGTTCGATCCAGATCATCAACGGCCAGATGACGCGCAGCAGCAACTACACGATCACCTACGTGCTGCTGCCGCAGCAGGAGGGCAATTTCACCATCGATGCCGCGACGGTGCGGGTCGGGAAGAGCGAGTATCGCACCAAACCGCTGCCCGTCGAGGTGGTCGACGAGGTGAAGGGCGGCGAAGCCGAGAGCCCCGCTGCCGGGCGGTCGGGCGACGTGCAGCAGCAGGTCGCCAAGGACGATATCCTGTTGCGCATGATCCTCTCGCGCACGACCGCCTTCAAGGGCGAGCCGATCCGTGCGACGCTCAAGCTCTACTACCGCGTCAACCTGCGGGGCGACGGCGGCAGCAAGTTCCCGTCGTTCAACGGATTCTGGGCGCAGGAGATCGAGCAGGAGGCGCAGCCCCAGCGTGAGCGCTACAACGGCAAGGTCTACGAGACGCAGGTCGTCAAGGAGTACCTGCTCTATCCCCAGCAGTCGGGCGAGCTGACCGTCGAGCCGGCCGAGCTGAACGTCGTGGCGCAGGTGATCGTCCAGAGCCCCAACCCCGATCCCTTCTTCGGCGGAGGCCATGAGGTCTAAGACGTGCGTCGATCGTTGCGCACGGCGCCCGTCAAGGTGACGGTGCGCGATCTGCCTGCGGGCGCTCCCGAGAGTTTCGGCGGCGCGGTGGGCCGCTTCACGATGGCGTCGAACGCGCCCTCGACCGAGCTGACGGCCAACTCGGCGGCGACCTACACGATCAAGATTTCGGGTACGGGCAACCTCTCGTTCGTGCAGGCACCCAAGCTGACGCTGCCCGGTTCGTTCGAGCAGTACAACGTCAAGACGACCGAGTCGATGAAGACCACGGCGGCCGGTACGACCGGTTACCGGCAGTTCGAATATCCCTTTATCGCCCGCGCCGAGGGCGAGTACGAGATCGCACCGGTGGAGTTCACCTATTTCGATCCCGCGACCAAACAGTATGTCACCCTCTCGACGGCGCGTCTGCCGATCGTCGTGGCGCCCGATGCGGGCGGCGGCGGGGCGGCGCAGGTGGTCACAGGTCTCTCGAAGGAGGACGTCAAGCTGCTGGGGCAGGACATCCGCTTCATCAAACTCGGCCGCGGCAATCTGCGGCTGCAGGGGCGGCCGTTCATGGGCGGGACGCTCTACTTCGTGCTGCTGGCGGCGATCGTCGCCGCCTTCGCGGGTGCGTACGTCGCCCTGCGCAAGCGCATCCGCGAACGCCGCAATGCGGTGCTCATGCGCGGCAAACGGGCCAACAAGGTGGCAGTGCAGCGGTTCCGCGCCGCGGCCGGCTACATGAAGCAGGAGAACCGACACGCCTTCTACGAGGAGATGCTGCGGGCGCTGTGGGGCTACATGAGCGACAAGTTCAACATTCCGGTGGCCAATCTGACCAAGGAGAACGTGCGCGAGGAGCTGCACAAGCGCGGCGTGGCGCCCGAACTGTCGCAGCGCTTCTCGGAGATCATCTCGCGGTGCGACGAGGCGCAGTATTCGCCGCTGGCCGGCGCACGCATGTGCGACGTCTACAACGAAGGGGTGGATTTTATCTCGAAACTCGAATCGGTGATTAAAAAATAGGAGGACGCGATGA
>USBO01000146.1 GCA_900552955.1 uncultured Alistipes sp. | reverse complement strand
CGGTGCTGTGCGGCTACATCATCGGCGTGACGGGCGACTGGCGGCTCTGCTTCTGGATCCCGTCGCTGATCGCCGTGGCGGGCGTGGCATTCATCATCGTCACGCTGCGCGATACGCCCCGCTCGGTGGGACTGCCCGAGCTGCCCGACACGAAGACGCCGCTCGACGAGGACGACAGCCTCGGGGCTTACAAGGCCTACGTGCGCAAGATGGTCTTCCTCAATCCGGTGATCTGGGTGTTGGCCGTGAGCGATCTGTTCGTCTACGTGGTGCGTTTCGCCATCCTCGACTGGGGCCCGACGTTCCTGCAGCAGCGCGCCGTGCCGCTCTCGTCGGAGCTGGCCGGATGGACGATCGGCATCTTCGAGGTGGCCGGATGCGCGGGGATGCTCTGCGCGGGCTGGATCTCGGACAACCTCTTCAAGGGCAAGGCACAGCGCGTCTGCCTGATCGAGCTGTCGCTCGTGGCGCTCTGCATGGTGGTGCTCCACCTGCTGCCCGACACGGCCAGCCCGACGCTGATGCTGGCCGTGCTGGCCGTCGCGGGCTTCTTCCTCTACGGGCCGCAGGCGCTGCTCGGCGTGGTGGCCTCGAATCAGGCCACCAAGAAGGCCGCTTCGGCCGCCGTGGGGTTCGTCTGGCTGATGAGCTACGGCAGCGTGATCTTCACGGGTGTCGGTCTGGGCTGGTTTTCGGATCGCTACGGCTGGGATCATCTCTTCGTGCTGATGGCCGGCGTGGCGCTCGTGGGCTGTCTGCTCATCGCGTCGTTGTGGAACATCCGCGACGACGGGTATCTGCATGACGATCAACTTGAAAAAACGAAACGATGAAACGAGCGATTCATTTCGGCGCCGGTAAAATCGGACGCGGGTTTATCGGCGCGCTGCTGTCGCAGGCCGGCTACGAGGTCTGCTTCGCGGATGTCGATCCGCAGGTCGTGGAGGCGATCAACCGCCGGGGCGGCTACACGGTGCATGTGACGGACGAGGCCTGCACCGATCTGGAGATCAGGGGCGTGACGGCCGTGCGCTCCGACGGCGAGGCGGTCGTCGGCCGGCTGGCCGAGGCCGATCTGGTGACGACGGCCGTCGGGCTGGGCATTCTGCCGCGCGTGGCGCCGGTCATCGCCGCGGGACTGCGGGCGCGCAAGGCGGCGGGTGTCGCCGCGCCGCTCAACATCGTGGCCTGCGAGAACGGCGTGCGGGCCACGTCGCGGCTCAAAGCCTCGGTCTACGAGGCGCTCGACGCCGACACGGCCGCATGGGCGGAGCAGCGGGTGGGCTTCGCCGACAGTTCGGTCGACCGCATCGTGCCGCCGATCGCCTTTCCCGAGCCGCTCGATGTGGCCGTAGAGGCATTCCACGAGTGGAACGTCGAGCGCAGCGCATGGGTGGGCGAGCTGCCGCAGATCGCGGGGATGCACCTGACCGATACGCTCGAAGCGCACGTCGAACGCAAGCTCTTCACCCTCAACACGGGCCATTGCTCGACGGCCTATCTGGGCAATCTCAGGGGCTGCGTCACCATCGCCGAGGCGCTGGCCGACGAACGGATTTTCGCCGCGGTGAAGGGGGCGATGGAGCAGAGCGGCGAGGCGCTGATCCGCAAGTTCGGCTTCGACCGCGCGCGGCATGCCGTCTACATCGATGCGGTGCTGCGGCGCTTCCGCAACCCCTATCTGCGCGATACGGTGGCGCGCGTGGGGCACGATCCCGTGCGCAAACTCTCCGCACCGCTCTACTTCGCCTATCCGATCACCCTGGCGGCGGGATACGGCCTGCCGGTGGACAAGCTGGCCTTCGCAGCGGCGGCGGCCCTGCGCTTCGATGATCCGGCCGATGCGCAGTGCGCCGAGATCCGCGCGACGATCGCCGACGCGGGTCTGCGGGGCGCCATCCGACGTTTCACGGGGATCGACGACGAGACGATCGTCGGGACGATCGCCGACGCCTATGCGCGGATTCCGGCGTGGATCGGCGGCGAGGAGCACAAACTTAATCCGAAACAGAAATGATGAAAACCTGTTTACCGATCGCGGCCGCGCTGCTCCTGTGCGCCTGCGGCCGCCGCCCGCAGCCCGACTATCCGACGCCGGGCGAAGACCATACGGTCAAAATCGGCTCGTTCGAGGAGTTCCAGTCCTATTTCCGTTACGTTCCCGGACGCGACATCATCGTGAGCGCCCATCGCGGCGGAATGCAGGAGGGCTATCCCGAGAATTGCATCGCCTCGTGCGAGAGGACGCTCTCGATGATGCCGACCTTCTTCGAGATCGACTTCAGCTTCACGAAGGACAGCGTGATGGTGCTCATGCATGACCTGACGCTCGACCGCACGACCACCGGCAAGGGCCGCGTGGCGGACTATACCTATGAGGAGTTGCAGCAATTCCGGCTGGTCGACCGCGACGGCCGTGTGACCGACTACCGGATTCCGACGCTCAAGGAGGTGCTCGAATGGGGCAAGGACAAGGTGGCCTTCAACTTCGACAACAAGTACATCAATACGAAGGGTGTCTCGGAGGAGGACAAGCGGCGGGCGCTGGATTACTACGTCCGTCAGCTTCTGCCGGGCGGCGACTGGTCGGAGTATCACAACATCTTCCTCAGTGTCCGCTCGTTGGACGAGGCGCTTTGCTACTGGAACGCCGGCGTGCGCAACGCGATGTTCTGCGTCGAGATCAGCACGCCCGAGCACTTCCGCGCCTACGAGGAGAGCGGCATTCCGTGGAGCTACCTCATCGCGGCGAGCCGTCGGGCGATGGATCCCGCGATGACGGAGATCTACGAGCAGCTCCACGAGCGCGGCGTGATGGTGATCGTCTCGGTCACGGGATCGGCCGATCGGGTGCGGGACCGCCGCGACCGTCGTGTCGAGTACCTGCGCACGCTCCTCTCCGAGCCCGATATCATCGAGACCGACTATCCGGCCGATTTCGCGGGGCTGCCCGTCGGTCGGGAGGAGCTGCGTGCGCTGCGCGAACGCGAGCAGCGGCGCATCGGACGGTGACGGGGATCGGAGTTCTCCCTGTAAGGCGAAAATGGAAGCCGGAGCGGATTCGTCCGTTCCGGCCTCTGTTTGTCGCAATCGGTCAGAGCCACCCCAGATTGTCCAGGAAGATGAGCAGGATCGAGACGGGACAGACCCAGCGCAGGAGCACGCTCAGCAGCGGCCACAGACGCAGGCGCAGCGTGCCGCCGTTGGTCAGCTCCGTCGGCATGAAGCGCCGGTCGAGCACCCAGCCCGTGAAGATGCAGACGAAGAACCCGCCGGCGGGGAGCATGATGTTGGCCGTCACGAAGTCCAGCAGATCGAACAGCGATCGTCCGCCGAGCCGCAGCCATTGCCAGGCGCCCAGCGACAGCGACGCGGCCGCGCCGAGCGCGATGCAGACGGCCGTGACGATCCATGCCGCCGCACGGCGGCTCACGTGCCACTCCTCCTCGACGTAGACGGTCAGCACCTCGTGGAGCGAGATGGTGGAGGTGAGCGCCGCGATGACCAGCAGCAGGAAGAAGATCGTCGACCACACCATGCTCAGCGGCAGCGTGTTGAAGATCGCCGGCAGGGTGACGAAGACCAGCGACGGGCCGGCCGTGGGGGCGATGCCGACGCTGAAGACCGTCGGAAAGATCACCAGCCCCGCCAGTATGGCCACCAGCGTGTCGATCGTGGCGACCTGCAGGGCGGTGCGCGTCATGTCGGTGTCGTCCTTGAAGTAGGAGGCGTAGGTCACCAGACATCCCAGACCGATCGAGAGCGAGAAGAAGGCCTGCCCCAAAGCGGTGAGCACCGTCGCGGGGGTCACCTTCGAGAAGTCGGGGGCGAAGAGGAACCGCACGCCCTGCATGCCGCCGGGCAGCAGCATGGAGTGGACGGCCAGCACGGCGAGGATCAGCAGCAGCAGCGGCATGAGGATGCGTGCCGAGCGTTCGATCCCTTTGCGCACGCCCAGCGCGATGACGCCGTGCGTGAGCAGCGTGAAGAGCACAGTGTAGAGCACCGGTTTCCACGGATTGAGCGTGAAGGCGGCGAAGAGCGCTTCGTAGTGCGCGGGGGTGTCGATGCGCGTGAACTCACCCGTGAGCGAGTGGATCATGTACTCCATCGTCCAGCCCGAAACCACCAGATAGAACCCCATGATGAGCAGCGGCGCCAGAATGCTGTTGTAGCCCAGCGGCGACCAGCGGCTCGAGAGGGTGCGGTAGGCCACCGGCTATGCGGCGGACATTCTCAGCCCGGACTGCACCGAAAAGACCACCCGCTTTGCCGATACCCGCGCC
>USBO01000145.1 GCA_900552955.1 uncultured Alistipes sp. | reverse complement strand
CGCGAGATGGTCGACACGTCGAGCCCCGTGCGGTCGGCGATGTCCTTGAGAATCATGGGGTGCAGCTTCGACTGGTCGCCCGTCCTGAAGTACTCCTGCTGGAAATCGAGGATCTCCTGCATGGTGCGCATCAGCGTGTCGCGCCGCTGCTTGATGGCCGAGATGAACCACTTGGCCGAGTCGATCTTGTTCTTGACGAACTGCACCGCCTCGCGGTTCTTCTCCTGCACGCGGCCGTCGGACGACACCATGTCGCGCATCATCTCCACGTAGCGGTGGTTGATGCGCACGTCGGGGACGTTGTAGGAGTTGAGCGACAGTTCGAAACGGCCGTCGTGGCAGTCCAGGATGAAGTCGGGAACGACATAAGGGGCCGTGTCGGCACCGCCCTCGGAGTAACCGTTGGCGGGCTTGGGCGAGAGGCGGCGGATCTCGGCGATGGCGTCGCGGAACTCGTCCTCGGTGACTTGCAGGCGCGCGATCAGCTTCTCGTAGTGCTTCTTGGCGAACTCGTCGAAATAGGAGGTCAGAATCTTGCGCGCCAACCGACGCGAACGCGTCGACATGGGCATCTGGGCCAGTTGCAGCAGCAGGCACTCGCGCAGGTTGCGGGCACCGATACCGGCCGGTTCGAGGTCGTGAATCGTCCGCAGGATCGTCTCCAGCCGCTCGGGCATGACCTCCACGCCCAGCGTGAAGGCGATGTCGTCGGCCACCGACTCCAGATCGCGGCGCAGGTAGCCGTCCTCGTCGATGCTCCCCACCAGATAGACCGCCAGCCGCATCTCGTCGTCCGACAGATTGCGGTAGCCGAGCTGCTCGATCAGGTACTCCTGCAACGACCTGCCGCCCGACAGCGGAATCTGGCGGGGCTTGTCGTCCTTCGAGTAGTTGTTGGCCCGCATCTTATAGGCCGGCGTGTCGTCCTCGCGCAGGTACTCGTCGACCGAAATCCGCTGGGGTTCCTCCTCCTCGCTCTGCTGCTCGGACTCCTCGAGCACGATGTTCTCCTCGATCTCCTGCTTGATACGCTGCTCGAGCTGCACGGTGGGCAGTTCGAGCAGTTTGATCATTTGTATCTGCTGCGGGGAGAGCTTCTGCTGAAGCGTCAACACCTGTTTCTGATGAATGGCCATGAATCGAAAAATTAAAAATCAGTAGCACGCGAGCGAGCGGCACACCTGCCGGCCGCACCCCCCGCGCACACCCGATCTTCAATCGGCAGACCGCAGCGCCTAAAACTCGGCGTGCTGCGGGGTACGAGGGAACGGAATCACATCGCGGATATTGCTCATGCCCGTCACGAAGAGCAGCAGACGCTCGAAGCCGAGGCCGAAACCCGAGTGGGGAGCCGAGCCCCAACGGCGCGTGTCGAGGTACCACCACAGCTCGCGTTCGTTCATGGACAACTCGCCGATACGAGCACAAAGCTTGCCATAATCGGCCTCACGCTCCGATCCGCCGATGATTTCGCCGATTTTGGGGAATAAAACATCCATAGCGCGTACCGTCCGTCCGTCGTCGTTCTGCTTCATGTAGAAGGCCTTGATCTCCTTAGGGTAGTTGATGAGGATCACCGGACGCTTGAAATGCTCCTCGACCAGATAGCGTTCGTGCTCCGACTGAAGGTCGCAGCCCCAGTCGCACGGGAACTCGAACTTGCGGCCCGAAGCCTTCAGAATCTCGATGCCCTCGGTGTAGTCGAGGCGTTTGAAGTCGTTGTGCAGCACGAACTCCAGCCGCGCGATGAGCTCCGGATCCCACATCTTGTTCATGAACTCCAGATCCTCGCGGCAGTGCTCCAGCGCATAGCCGATCAGATACTTGAGGAACTCCTCGGCCAGCTCCATGTTGTCCTCCAGCTCGTAGAAGGCCATCTCGGGTTCGATCATCCAGAACTCCGAGAGGTGCCGCGGCGTGTTGGAGTTCTCGGCGCGGAACGTGGGGCCGAAGGTGTAGATCCGGCCCAGCGACAGCGCGCCCAGCTCGCCCTCGAGCTGGCCCGAAACGGTCAGGTTGCAGGGCTTGCCGAAGAAGTCCTGCGCGTAGTCGATCGCCCCCTGCTCGGTGCGGGGCGGGTTGTTCAGATCGAGCGTCGTCACCTGGAACATCGCGCCCGCACCCTCGCAGTCGGAGGCCGTGATGAGCGGCGAGTGCCAGTAGTAGAAGCCGCGGTCGTTGAAGAACTTATGGATGGCATAGGCCATTGCGTGACGGATGCGCAGCACCGCGCCGAAGGTGTTGGTGCGCGGACGCAGGTAGGCGATGTCGCGCAGGAATTCGAGCGAGTGGCCCTTCTTCTGCAACGGGTAGGTCGCGGGGTCGGCCGTGCCGTAGATCTCGATGGCCGCGGCCTGCACCTCGACGCCCTGCCCCTCGCCGGGCGACTTCACGAGCCGGCCGTCGACGCGGATGCAGGCGCCCGTGGTGATGAGGCGCATCGTCTCGTCGTCGAACCTCCCCAGCTCGACGACCACCTGGATATTGGCGACGCACGAACCGTCGTTCAGAGCGATGAAGGCTACGTTTTTGTTGCCGCGCTTGGTGCGCACCCATCCCTTGACGGTCACATCGCAGTCGACCGTATCCGACTTGAGCAATTCTACGATTCGTAATGTTTTCATAACGTTCTGTATTTTTTCTGCTATTCAGACGAAATTCCGGCGCAGAGGGCCGCACGCAGGCCGCACGAATCGGATGCGGAGACATGCGCGCTTTGCATCATCTTTGCCTCGAATTACAAAAGTACAAAAAAAACGCATACAATCGTCGGCGGCGATCACTTAAAGCGCGCCGGGTCGTGAAAACAGCCCCTTTCGCATGCGGAGAAACGGTTTCGATCACAGGTTGCAACGCTTTCCTCCAGGCGCTCCGTTCCGGCAAATGCAGGCCGGCGCCTGCTTTTGCACTCGGCTTATTCGTACTTTGGCTGCGCCGTAGATACTCCGCCTCGGCAAAATGCAAATAAATTTGCTTTTGCGCTCGGCTTATTCGTATCTTTGTCCTCGGACAAGTTCCGGCCGCTGCGGCCCGACGCCGCAGCAGGCTATTTTAAGAATATCGAGATGAAACGACTCATTACACTCTGGGCGGCATTCTTCGCCCTTGCGGGCGCGGGAGCGCAGACGGCCGAGGTCTTCCGCTCGGAATTCGTCCCCTTCGACACGCGCGACGACGCGGCGCTGCTGCGCCGCGGCAGCATCGCCCACTACGAAACATTCGCCCCGCAGATCGTCCTGCAACGGCCCGACACCACGACGGTGGGACAGGTCGTCGAGGTGCCGCTGCTGCTGACCGACCGCGACATCTACCTCCATCTGGAGAACGTCGGCTCGGCCTACACGCTCACGGTCAACGACACCCGCGTGGCCGAGGTCGAAGACGACCGCACGCCGCGCGAATTCCTCATCTCGCCCTACGTGCGACCGGGCCGCAACGCCGTGCTGCTCGACCTGCGCCCCTCGAAGACCCCGCAGTTGCAGGCCGACGCGCCCGCGCCGCGGCTGGCCTACGCCAACAGCTACCTCGTCTTCCAGCACCGGCTCCACATCGACGACTACTCGGTGGCGCTCGTCCCCGACTCGACGCGCAAATACGGCGTGCTGAAGCTCGACATCGTGGTCGAAAACTCCTACAACGGCGAGGAGCCGATCACGGCCGGCTACGACGTCTACGACCCCAAGGGCAAGCTGCTCGACTACGGTTCGCGCGAGATCCGCGTGGCGGGTCACTCGCGCGACACGGTGCGCATCGAACGGCTCATCTACCACGCCTACGCCAACGCGTGGGACGACAAGCGGCAGCCGCTCTACAAGGTGACGCTCTACACCAAGCGCAACAGCATGCTATGGGAGTACATTCCGCTCTACATCGGCTTCGGGGAGACGGAGTACCGCGACGGCCGCTTCTACCGCTTCGACAAGGAGCTGACGCTGCGGCCGCAGCGTTACAATGCCGCGGCCGACGAGAAGACGACCGCCGCCGAGATGAAAGCGCTCAAAACCAAAGGGATCAACACCCTGCTGCCCGACTATCCGCAGCCCTACTGGTACTACGGGCTGGCCGACCGCTTGGGCTTCTACGTGGTCGACTGCGCGGCGATCCACGCACCCGAGGCGCGCGACGACCGTGCGGTGGGCGGCACCCCGTCCAACGACCCGCGGCTGCTCGGCGAGTACCTCGGCCGCGTGAAGGCGATGTACCACCGTTCGCGCAACCACACCTCGATCATCGGCTTCGCGCTGGGACGCGACTCGGGCAACGGCTACAATATGTATAAGGCCTACGAGTGGCTCAAGTCGGTCGAGCCGTCGAAGCCCGTCTTCTACGTCGGGGCCGACGGGGAGTGGAACAGCGACGTCATGCCCTTCTGAGCGCGATGAACATCGAACTGCTGGTC
>USBO01000144.1 GCA_900552955.1 uncultured Alistipes sp. | reverse complement strand
GCCGATCTGAATGTGCCGGTAAACACGAACGAAACAGGCCGAGAACCGCGCATGACGGCCACTTCCGATTGTTTTTTTCGATTCCGTTTCCTGCCCAGGGCAAGCGGATTAACGTTCCGACGGGCCGAAACGGCACGGGAGTGGCTTTCTACTTCGTAAAAAATAAACTATCTTGCGAACTGTGTTCACCCGATGCTGCATAGGATTGCTGTTGCTGTCGCTGCTGCCTGTAGCGATCGCCGCGCGGACGACCCCGCCGCGGGATGCGGTGCGGCACGGGGTGCGGCCCGATACGATTCTGCTCAGGGCGGCGGAGCTGACGGTCGGACTGCCCTGCGACAGCGCCTACCTCCGCCGTCGGGACTCGGTGCGCTGCCACGACAGCCTGCGTCTTCGGGCCGAGGAGCGCAACCGACGGCTCTACGACAGCATCCGCTCGAAGACCACGCGCCGCGCCGTGCCGCGGATGCTCTACCGGATGCTGTTCGTCAATCCGCAGCTCGACACCACGGCGATCGGGCGCGTGACGGACGAAAGCCGCCGCTTCGAACGTTACAGCGGCCGCCGCATCGGCGAGGTGTCGATCGTGCGCGAGCCGGTGTTCGACTCCGGCGGCAACTGGCTCGAACGGACGGGCAACAAGCTGCACGTGATGACTCGCGAGCGGGTGCTGCGGCGCGACCTGCTGTTCGGGGCGGGCGACACGATCGCGCCCGAGCTGCTGGTGCGCAACCTCCAACTGCTGCGCTCGCGCGCCTACGTGTCGGACGCCACGCTGGAGCTGACTCCCGACCCGCACGACACGACGCGGGTGACGGTGACGCTGCGCACGCGCGACAGCTGGACGATCAGCGCCGACGGAGCGCTGCACGGCGAGGGGCGGACGATGGCAGGGCTGTCGGACGCCAACATCCTCGGCACGGGAAACCGGCTGAGCGTGGCGACGCACTTCAGCCGCAACGACTTCGGCTACGGCGGCAACATCGTGGCCTACGACGTGCCCAACCTTTTCGGAACCTTCTACAAGGCCAATCTCTCGGCCGGCCGCGACTTCTACAACAGCGAACTGCGCATCGGCGTGAGCAAGGAGTTCATCCTGCCGACCGACTACGAGGCGGGGATGGCCTACGACAACGTGAAGGCGAAATACTATCTGGTCGACCGCGACACGACCGATCTGGTGAAGTCGAAGCGGTTCGACCTCTGGGCGGGGCGGTCGCGCTACATCCCGTCGATCCGTTCGAGCGTCTTCCTCACGGCGCGCTACGGCTTCGCGCGCTTCCTGCGCCGGCCCTACGTCTCGAAGCGTTACAATCCGGCGTTCCACGACACGGACGACGCGCTGCTGGGGCTGGGGCTCTACCGCGAGAAGTTCTACACGACGAACATGATCTACGGTTTCGGGACGAGGGAGTATCTCGCAACGGGATACAGGGCCGAAGTGACGGGCGGCTACTCGTGGCGCGAGTTCGGCGAGGACATCTACCTCGGGCTCAGCTACAAGGTCGGCGGGTTCACGCGCGCAGGCTATCTGATGGGCGGGTTCGCGCTGGGCAGCTTCATCGATGCGGCAACGGGCGAATGGACGCAGAGCGCCGTGGATGTCGACCTGCGGTGGTTCTCGCCGCTCTACGTCTGGCGGCGCAGCCACATCCGGCAGTTTATGGCGCTCAACTACACCCAGGGCTGGAACCGGCTCGAAGGGTCGGACGAGGTGCTGCGCTTCACAGCGCGGGACGGGCTGTCGATGCTCAAGGAGGACATCATGGGCACCAACCGCATGGTTCTCAACACGGAGACGGTGTTCTTCACGCCCTATCAGCCGCTCGGATTTCGGGTCGCGCTGTTCGGATTCGCCGACTTCGGGCTGCTGGGGCGCGACGCCAACGTCTTCCGCAACAGCTTCTACTCGACATTCGGATTCGGTGTCCGGCTGCGCAACGAACGGCTGGTGTTCAGCACCATTCAGTTGCGGCTGGGCGTGGCCGTCGGGAAGGGCGGCTGGGGCGACTGCCGCTATTTCCAGGCATCCAACGGCACGCGGCTCGAGCAGTACCGCTACCTGCCGCAGCGGCCCGAGATCGTGCGGTTCCGCTGAGCGGTCGGGCGGCCGAAACACGAAGGGCGCAGCATGCTGGCATGCTGCGCCCTTCGGCGGTATCGCTGAGGTCGGTTACAGCACTTCGTCGGGCAGGGGAACCCGCTCGCCGGTGGCGCGGACGGTCGGCATCGGGGAGTTCCATGCGCGGAGCTGGTCGCTCAGGTGCTTGGCCAGGCGCGCCACGATGTCGGGGTGTTGGGCTGCGATGTCGTGGCGCTCGCCGATGTCGTCGTTCAGGTTATAGAGCTCGAGGCGGGCGTCGGCCATGCTGTAGACGAGCTTCCACGCCCCCTCGCGGATGCTGCTGTGGAAGTCGACCTCCTCGACGAGGCCCGGCTCCCATTGATGGGGGAAGTGGGCGATGATGGGACGCTCGGGATCGAGCCCCGAAACGGACTCGGGGATGATGAAGTGGGTGGTTTCATAGAGTTTCGCGGGGTCTTTCCAGTCCCAGATGCCGCAGTTGCGGGCGGCGTAGGCTGCGCCGTCGGTGACGAGCTTCAGGAAGCTCTGGCCGTCGGTGGGCTGGATCAGATCGGGGTTCTCCACGCCGGCGATATCGAGCAGCGTCGGGAAGACGTCCTTGACGCAGACCGGCGTGTTGACGCGTGCGCCGGCGGTAGTGTGACCGGGCCAGAGAACGAGCATCGGTTCGCGGAAGCCTCCTTCGTAGCAGGCACCCTTGCCGAAGCGCAGCGGGCGGTTCTGCTCGTGGGCGTCGCCCTTGCTCTCGGTGCCGCCGTTGTCGGCGTAGAACACGATCACCGTGTTGTCCGCGATGCCCTTTTCGGTGACCCAGTCCAGGATGTCGCCGAGGCTGGTGTCGATCGCCTCGACCATGCTGGCGTACTTGGCGAGCTCCACGGGCAGCCCCTTGTCCAGATAGTTCTGGTAGTAGAGCGGATCCTCGTCGAGCGGGCTGTGGACGCCGTAGTGGGACATGTGGAGGAAGAACGGGATGTTCCTCTCCACCGGCAGTTCGAGGGCGTGCAGCGCCTCGATCGTCAGGGCCTGGGTGAGGTCGATGCCGGTGCCCCAGTAGGCCTGGAGGTCGTTGACGGAGTTGTAGTTGGTGATCTGCTCGCCGAGCTTGTGGCCGAAATAGCGTTTGCTGTGGTAGGTCTTGGGAGCGCCGTTAGGGCCGCCGCCGATGTTGACGTCGAAGCCCATCCACACGGGCGATGCGCCCGGGGTGCCCATCGGCGCCCAGTGGCCCTTGCCGACGTGGATGGTGTAGTAGCCGTTGTCCTTGAGGAGCTGCGGCAGCGTCACGGCCTCGAGCGAATGGTCGAGCATCTGCTGGCCGGCGCCCGTCGGCACCCATTTGCCGTTCTCCTTCTTCATGGGACGCACCGAGTTGTGCGTCCACTCGGGGTGTCTGTAGACGCCGCTGTCGTTGGGATCGACACCGCGGTATTGGTTGCCGGCCAGTTTGTCGGTCGGCCAGTTCTGCATCGGCGAGGTGTAGTTGGTGATGCCCGAGTGGGCCGGATGCACGCCGGTGAGGATGCACGAACGCGTGGGCGTGGAGAGCGGTGAGGCGTAGGCATTGGTGAGTGTCACGCCCGCCTGCGCCAGACGCACCATGTTCGGGGTGTTGAAGAGGGTGTGGCGTTGGCCCAGGCTGTCGCCATAGGGCACCTGGCTGTCCGCCCAACCGTAGTCGTCCACCAGAAAGAAGATGATGTTGGGTTGCTGCTGCTGCTCCGTGCAGGCGGCCAGCGGCAGCGCGACTGCAAGACCGAGCAGCGGTTTGATGGGGGTTGCTTTCATAGGGAAGTTTTAATGGGTTAGTTGGTATAAAGGTACGAAGAAGCCGGTGCAAAAGCAAATTTATATGCAATTTGCTGGGCGGAAGTGCCGCGTGCGGCGGCACAAAGGGGATTCAGGGATTGTCGGAGTGTGCGCACGCGCATATCGCCCTCGGAAAAACAGTTCCGCCCCGAAATCATTCGGGGCGGAACCTGTGCCTGGGATCAGTTTAGTCTTCGAGCTTCGCCGAGAGGAACTCGCGGTTCAGACGAGCGACGGAAGTCCCCTTTTCAAAGGGGATTCAGGGGATTGTCGGAGTGTGCGCACGCGCATATCGCCCTCGGAAAAACAGTTCCGCCCCGAATGATTTCGGGGCGGAACCTGTGCCTGGGATCAGTTTAGTCTTCGAGCTTCGCCGAGAGGAACTCGCGGTTCAGACGAGCGACGGAAGTCCCCTTTTCAAAGGGGATTCAGGGGATTGTCGGAGTGTGCGCACGCGCATATCGCCCTCGGAAAAACAGTTCCGCCCCGAATGATTTCGGGGCGGAACCTGTGCCTGGGATCAGTTTAGTCTTCGAGCTTCGCCGAGAGGAACTCGCGGTTCAGACGAGCGA
>USBO01000143.1 GCA_900552955.1 uncultured Alistipes sp. | reverse complement strand
CGATCGTCATCGAAGGGGCCGAAGCGGTGGCCAAGAGCTACCCGCGCTTCTTCGACGATCTGGAGTCGCTGCGTGTGAACTAACCGTAAATCAATCCTTATGAACAGTTTCGGCACCCTCTTCCGCATCACCCTCTGGGGCGAATCCCACGGCCCGCAGGTCGGCGTCACGCTCGACGGCGTACCGGCCGGTCTGCCGCTGGCGGTCTCCGATTTCGAGGCCGATCTGGCACGACGCCGCAGCGGCGCCAAAGGCACGACGCCGCGCATCGAGAATGACCTGCCGCAGATCGTGGCGGGACTCTACGAGGGACACACGACGGGCGCACCGCTGACGCTCGTCTTCGAGAATGCCAACACCCGCTCGGGCGATTACGACAACCTGCGCACGCAGCCCCGCCCCTCGCACGCCGACCGCACGGCGGCCGTCAAGTTCGAGGGATGGAACGACCCGCGCGGCGGCGGCCACTTCTCGGGCCGGCTCACGCTGGCGCTGGTAGCTGCGGGCGTCGTAGCCAAAAAGATGCTCGCCGGCGCGACCTTCACCACGCGGATCGCAGCCATCGGGGGCGAGAGCGACCCCGCGCGCTTCGACGCCGTGCTCGACGCCGCGCTGCGCGACGAGGACTCCGTGGGCGGCATCGTCGAGTGCCGCGTGGCGGGCATCCCCGCCGGCTGGGGCGAACCCTTCTTCGACTCGGTCGAGAGCACGGCGGCCCACCTGCTGTTCGCCGTTCCGGCGGTCAAAGGGGTGGAGTTCGGCGACGGATTCGCAGCCGCCGCCCTGCGCGGTTCGCAGCACAACGATCCCATCGCCGACGCCGAGGGCCGCACGGCGACCAACCATGCGGGCGGCATCGCGGGCGGCATCACCAACGGCAACGAACTGGTCGTGCGCGTGGCCGTGAAGCCCACAGCCAGCATCGCCCGCGAGCAGCAGACCTTCGATTTCGCCGCAGGCCGCGTGGCACCGCTCCGTATCCGCGGACGGCACGACGCCTGCATCGCCCTGCGTGCGGCCGTCGTCGTCGAAGCGGCGATGGCCGTCGCACTGGCCGACCTCAACCTCCGCGACCGATGCCGACGCGCCGCGAAGTGATCGACCGCATCCGCCGCGCCCTCGTGCCGCTTTATGCGCCGCGCGAGGCCGAGCAGATCGCCCGCCGCTTTCTCTTCGAGCGGTGCGGCATCACGCTGACCGACTATGTCGTCCGCCCCGACGCCGAAGCCCCGATTCCCGATCTGGCGACGGCCGGCGCGCAACTGGCCGCCGGACGGCCGGTGCAGTACGTCGTGGGGAGCACGGAGTTCTGCGGCCTGCGCCTCGAGGTGGGCGAGGGGGTGTTGATCCCGCGACCCGAGACCGAGGAGCTGGCGGCGGCCGTCGCGGCCGAAACGCCCGCCGGAGCCGCCGTGCTCGACGTGGGAACCGGCAGCGGCTGCATCGCCGTGACGCTCGCACGGCGCATCCCCCGCGCACGGGTGACGGCCGTCGACCTCTCGCCGCAGGCGCTCGACACGGCACGCCGCAACGCCCGACGGCTGGGCGCCGACGTGCGCTTCCTACAGGCCGACGCACTGGCGGGACTGCACGAACTGCCCGACGCGGCATTCGACTGCGTGGTCTCCAACCCGCCCTACGTGCCGCAAAGCGACCGTGCGGCGATGCACATCAACGTGCGCGACTACGAACCGCCCGAGGCGCTGTTCGTCCCCGACGACGATCCGCTGCGCTTCTACCGCGCCATCGCCCGCGCCGCCCGACGGCTGCTGCGGCCCGACGGACGACTCTGGTTCGAGATCTACGAACGGCTGGCCGACCGGACGGCGCGCTTGCTCGCCGACGAAGGATTCGCCGCCGTCGCCGTGCGCCGCGACGGCTACGACAAACCGAGAATGATATGCTGTACGGTAAGAAAATAGGCGCGGCACCCCGCACCAAGACGCCCGACGAGGCGCTCGCGGCGCTGATGCGCCTCTGCGCGCGCGCCGAGCGTTCGGAGGAGGACGCACGGCGGCTGATGACACGCTGGGGCGTGGCGCCGGCCGATCGGGAGCGGGTGCTCGAACGTCTGCGCCGCGACCGATTCATCGACGACGTCCGCTACGCCGAAGCCTTCGTGCGCGAAAAGATCCATCTCAGCGGCTGGGGCGCACGCAAGATCGCCGACGCGCTGCACCGCAAGCGCATCGCCCGCGAGACGATCGACCGCGCACTGGCGGCCCTCGACGGCGACACGGCACGCCGGCGGCTCGCCGACCTGCTGCGCCGCAAGGTGCGCACCCTCCGCGCCGCGACGCCCTACGAACTGAAAAACAAACTGATCCGCTACGGACTCGCCCAAGGCTACGACTACGAAGCCGTGTGCGACGCAGCGGACCAACTCATCGCAACGACCGACGATCCATGCGACACCTTCTTCTGACGCTGCTGCTCGCCGGCGGACTCTCCGCCGCCGCACAGCAACCCCGCTCCGGCGCCTACCGCTTCCCCGTCCGCAACGTGGCGGGACTCTACTCGGCCAACTTCGGCGAGATGCGCCCCAACCACTTCCATTCGGGCGTGGACATCAAGACCGACGGCGTGACAGGCAAACCCGTCGTGGCTGCGGCCGACGGCTACGTGGTGCGCGTGGCGGTCGCCCCCGGCGGCTACGGACGCGCGCTTTACATCGCCCATCCCGACGGCACGACGACCGTCTACGGCCATCTCGAACGTTTCCGCACCGACATCGAATCCTACCTGCGCTACAAACGTTACGAGCTGGGGCGCAGCAACGTCGACTTCGCCTGCAAACCCTCGCTCTTTCCCGTCCGCGCGGGCGACACGATCGCCCGCTCGGGCAACTCGGGCATGTCGTTCGGGCCGCATCTCCACTTCGAGGTGCGCCGCAGCGCCGACCAGCGGACGCTCAACACGCTGGCGGCGGGGCTGCTGCCCGTGCGCGACCGTATCGCGCCCCGCATCCTGCGGCTGCACTACGTCGAGGTCGACTCGCTCGGCGTCGTGCCCGTCCACAGCCGCCCCCGCACCTACGACGTGGTGCGCCGCGGCGAAGGAGACTATGCACTGCGGCAGACGCAGCCCGTGGCAGTCGGACGGCGCGGCTACTTCATCGTCGAGTGCTCGGACCGCAAGGAGGAGGTGCACAACACCTTCGGTATCTACCGCCTCACGGAGGAGATCGACGGCGAGGTGCGCTACGAGTATTGCATGGACGGCTTCCGCTTCGACGAGACGCGCTACTGCAACGCCGTGAGCCACTACCCCATGCAGCTCGCGTCGCGCAACGAGGTGTTCCGCCTCACGCAGCTGGCCGGCTGCCCCGCGCGATTCTTTCCCGTGATGAAGAACCGCGCGCTGCTCACGACGCCCGCCGGCGAGCGGCAGCAGGTGCGCATCACGGCCGAGGACGACTGCGGCAACCGCTCGGTGCTCGCCTTCACGGTCGAGGGCGTCAGCGACGCCCGCTCGTTCCGCGCCGCGGCATGCGACTCGCTGCCCGTCATCCGCCACGACCGCGACTTCAGCCACGACCGCGACGGCGTGCGGATCGACATCCCCGCCGGAACACTCTATGAATCATGTTTCTATACGCAGCGGCCCTGCGACGCACCGCTGCCGAAGGACTCGACGCTGCTATTCCTGTCGCGCGGCGTCGAGATCCTCGACGTGCGGCTGCCGATGCACCGCTACGCCACGCTGCGCATCGCAGCGCCGCACGTTCCGGCCGAACTGCGCCGCCACGCGGTGCTGGCCTCGCTCTCGCCGAAAGGCAAGCTGCGCTACGAGGGTGGCACGTGGGAGGAGGGGCGCATACGTTTGCGCACCCGTTCGCTGGGAACCTTCTTCGTCGTGGCCGACACGGTGCGCCCCTCGATCCGGCCCCGCTTCACTGCGCACGACCTGAGCGGACTGCGCAGCATCGCCTTCTCGGTCGGCGACAATTTCTCGGGCGTGGCCTCCGTCGAGTGCCGCATCGACGGACGCATGGCCGTGCTCGAAGAGAACCGCGTGAAGGGAACCGTCACCCACTTCTTCGACGACGAGCTCTTCGGCCGCCGCAAGGAGCACACGCTGCGTCTCACGGCCACCGACGGCGCGGGCAACACCCGCGTATGGGAGGGACGCTACTACCGGTAGCCGCTCTGCGCACACAACGAACTCTGCCCCTGTCGCTGCGATGGCGGCAGGGGCGGATTCATTTCGCGGGGTGCGGCTTCGGTCTAAGCAGGGAAGACGCTGCGCAGGATGATGCCCGTGGCGCCCTGATTGCGGGCGGTGTAGTCCTTGGCCGTGCGGCTGGCGCGGCGGAGCGCCTCCTCGTCGTCGCGCAGCGGGGCGAACCACGCCGCCAGTTCATCGGCCGTATGCACCGGCACGGCGCAGCCGAGCGACACCATGTCGCGCGCCTCCTTGAACTTCGCGTAGTTGCGGACGCAAGCGCCGGGCAGCCCGAAGGTCGAGGCGGGGAGCGAGATGTGG
>USBO01000142.1 GCA_900552955.1 uncultured Alistipes sp. | reverse complement strand
GGCCGCCGTCGACAAGGCCGCCACGGAGGTGTGCCGCTACTTCGACCGCAACGTCACGAAGGTCTTCAGCTACCTGGGCTGGGAACAGGAGTATTTCCTCGTCGACGAGGCGCTGTGGGCCGCACGCCCCGATCTGGTGCTGACGGGCCGCACGCTCATGGGCCACGAGTCGGCCAAGAACCAGCAGCTCGAAGACCACTACTTCGGTGCCATCCCCGAGCGCGTGATCGAGTTCATGCGCGATCTGGAGTACGAATCGCTGCGGCTGGGCATCCCCGTCAAAACGCGGCACAACGAGGTGGCGCCCAATCAGTTCGAGCTGGCGCCGATCTACGAGGAGGTCAATCTGTCCAACGATCACAACCAGTTGCTGATGACGATCATGAACAAGATCGCCCGCCGCCACAACTTCCGCATCCTGCTCCACGAGAAGCCCTTCAAGGGGGTCAACGGCTCGGGCAAGCACAACAACTGGTCGCTGGGCACCGACACGGGCGTCAACCTGCTGGGCCCGGGCAAGACGCCGTCGGAGAACCTCCAGTTCATCACCTTCCTGGTCAATGTCATGGCCGCCGTCCACCGGCACAACGGCCTGCTCAAGGCTTCGATCATGAGCGCCACCAACGCCCACCGGCTGGGGGCCAACGAGGCGCCGCCCGCCATCATCTCGACCTTTTTGGGCGAGCAGATCTCGGCCGTGCTCGAGAAACTCGAAGCCAGCCGCAGCGACTCCGCCATCACCTTCTCGGCCAAGAACATGTTCAAGATGAGCGGCATCGCCCACATCCCCACGCTCATGCGCGACAACACCGACCGCAACCGCACCTCGCCCTTCGCCTTCACGGGCAACCGCTTCGAGTTCCGCGCCGTCGGCTCGTCGGACAACTGCGCCGACGCGATGCTCACGCTCAACGCAGCGATCGCCGAACAGCTCGCCCTGTTCAAGGAGTCCGTCGACCGCCGCATCGACGCCGGCATGAAGAAGGAGAAGGCGATCTACGAGGAGCTTAAGAAGCTCATCCGCGGGAGCAAGCCGATCCACTTCGACGGCAACGGCTACTCCGACGAGTGGAAGGCCGAAGCGGCCCGCCGCGGTCTGGACTGCGAGACCTCGACGCCGCTGATCTTCGACCGCTACCTGACCGACGACTCGATCCGCATGTTCGAGACCACGGGCGTCCTGTCGCGCGTCGAGATCGAGGCCCGCACCGAGGTGAAGTGGGAGACCTACACCAAGAAAATCCAGATCGAAGGGCGCGTGCTGGGCGATCTGACGATGAACCACATCGTCCCCATCGCCTCGCGCTACGAAGCCATGCTGCTCGACAAGGTCTACAAGATGTCGCAGATCGGCGGTCTCGACGCCTCGGCCGACATCGACCTGCTCAAGAAGATTCAGGGCCACACGGCCGCCGTCCAGACCCTCACCATCGGGATGATCGAGGCGCGCAAGAAGGCCAACCGCATCGAGAGCGCACGCGAGAAGGCGATCGCCTACCACGATACGGTGGAGGTCTGCTTCGACGAAATCCGCCGCCACATCGACAAGCTCGAGGAGATCATCGACGACCAGATGTGGACGCTGCCCAAATACAGGGAGCTGCTGTTCATCAAATAGCTCCTCGGGCAGGATTCCGCAAACGGGAGGGGCGCCGCGCAGCGACAGGCCCGGTCGACAGAGGATGCACCGCCGCGAGGCGGTGTGTTATGACAATCGCTGCGCGCGCCCCCGCTCCGGCTGCGGATCGGACGTTCGGCAGCCCCTGCCCGATGCACCGTCCATCGCACGGGGAACGAGCGCGCACGGGGGAGACCGGCGGCCGCGGCACGGCCTCCGGCAGAGGGGCAGCGAGGCGCGGAAAGACGGCGGCGCGAGATATCCGCCGTTCCGAGCCGTTCATTTTCGCCGGACTCTCTGCATAAGTCCGGCGATTTTTCCTACTTTTGTCCGGTCGTTTCCGGCGAACCGGAAACGAGGTTGAAATTGAACGTTTAAACTCCCGACCCGACAACATGATCGTCATCGCAGACAGCGGATCGACCAAATGCAACTGGCAGCTTATCGAAGACGGCACGGTGCGCCGCATACAGAGCCGAGGAATCAACGCCGTGCTTCAGCGCCCCGACGAGGTGGAGGCGCTGCTGGCCGCGACCTTCGCCGAACCGGTGCAGGCCGAAGCGCTCCACTTCTACGGCGCCGGATGCGGCGAACGCTACCCCGAGCAGAGCGCCCGCCTGCGGGAGGTGCTGACCCGCTACTTCCCCACGGCACGCATCGCCGTCGAGTCCGACCTCACGGGAGCGGCCCGCGCGCTGCTGGGCGACCGTGCGGGCATCGCCTGCATCCTCGGCACGGGGTCGAACTCGTGCTACTACGACGGCGCACGCATCGTGCGCAACACCCCGCCGCTGGGCTGGATTCTCGGCGACGAAGGGAGCGGGGCCTACATCGGCCGCCGGCTGGTCGGCAATCTGCTCAAAGGACTTTACGACGAGGAGCTGCGCCGTCTCTTTTTCGAGGAGGAGCGCATCACCTACGACGAGATCATCCGCCGCGTCTACCGCGAAGGGATGGGCAACCGCTTTCTGGCGTCGTTCACGCGCTTCGCGGCGCGTCACATCGACCGGCCCGAGATCGAGGAGCTGATCTGCGACGCATTCCGCACCTTCGTGCGGCGCAACCTCGCCCGCTACCCTGCCGATGCCGAGGTGTCGGCGCTGGGCGGCGTCGCCTTCCGCTTCGAACGGCAGTTACGGCGCGTGCTCGAGGCCGAAGGACGGCGCGTGGGGTGCATCGCGGAGAGTCCCGACGAAGGTTTATCGAACTATCACATATGGAAAAAGTAACGGAACAGGCTTCGGCCTACGAGGATTTGCAGCGGATGTCGGTGCACGACCTGCTGACGGGGATCAACCGCGAAGACCGTCGCGTGGCCGACGCCGTGGCGGCGGCCATCCCCACGATGGAACGGCTGGTCGAGCGCATCGTCGAGCGGATGGAGCGCGGAGGACGGATGTTCTACATCGGCGCCGGCACGTCGGGCCGTCTGGCGGTGACCGACGCCTCGGAGCTGCCGCCGACCTACGGCGTGCCGTTCGACATGGTCATCGGACTGATCGCCGGCGGCGACGGCGCGCTGCGCAAAGCCGTGGAGCATGCCGAGGACGACACCGAGGGTGCGTGGCGCGACATGCAGCCGTGGCGTCCCGACGCGGGCGACGTGCTGATCGGCGTGGCGGCATCGGGAACGACGCCCTACGTCGCGGGCGGTCTGCGCACGGCCCGTGCGCACGGGCTGCTCACCGCATCCATCACCTGCAACCCCCGGTCGCCCGTCGCCGCCGAGGCGGAGTATGCGCTGGAGGCGGTCGTCGGGCCGGAGTTCGTCACGGGATCGACGCGCATGAAGGCCGGCACGGCGCAGAAGCTGATGCTCAACATGATCTCCACGGCCGTGATGATCCGCCTGGGACGCGTCGAGGGCAACAAGATGGTCAACATGCAGCTGACGAACAACAAACTCGTCGAACGCGGCACGCGCATGATCGTGCAGGAGACGGGCTTCGCCGAAGCCGAGGCCCGTGCGCTGCTGCTCGCCTGCGGCTCGGTCAAGGCCGCGCTCGACAAGGTTCGCAACGACGGCCGTTGACCCGCGGGGCCGGCCACCCCGCTGCGCAAACGATTTCACCCCTGCCGCACGGTGCGGCAGGGGTGTTTTTCGTTCGGGGCCGCTGTTCGCTGCCGGCGGCGAGAGCTGCACGGGCCGTTTGAGCAGGTTGCAGTCCGCCGCATCGGGCGGCAGCGAACCGGCAGCGCTCAGCGCTGTCGGACGGGCACCTATCTCGAAGCATAAGGAAAAAAGCATCGAAAACCGCCCTGCACGAAACGACGGCGATCCTCCGCCTGCGCGGAAGATCGCCGTAAATCCGTATATCCGCCGGGACTAACGCCGTCCCTCCTTGGCTTCGATACACTCGGTGGCGTGAGGCACCTTCATCAGCCGTTCTTTGGGGATGAGGCGGCCCGTGGTCTTGCAGATGCCGTAGGTTTTGTTCTCGATGCGCACGAGCGCCATTTCGAGGTTGCGGATGAACTTCATCTGATGTGCGGCCAGCCGCCCGCTCTCCTCCTTCGAGAGGGTCGTGGCACCCTCCTCGAGCACCTTGAACGTCGGAGAGGTGTCCTCCGTATCGCTATATCGTTTTCTCTCTTCTGCCATAACTCCGTCCTTTATTTAAGCGTGTATTGTAAAAATAACATATATTTCGGTAAACGCAAAATATTTCCGCAAAAAACCGCCTCCGACAACGAACGACCGCCGGCATCCCCCGGGAGCCGACGGTCGTCAATCGCTGTATGAAGGCGCTCAGAGCCTCGTCACGGCAATCTTCAGCGGCTCCTCGTCGATCTCCGACTCGACGACGAACTCCCCGTCGGGCACGGCCGTCGTGCGAACCTCGCGCGCAAGCGTCTGCTGGCCGATGTAGTCGGCGAACGCCGCCACGGATC
>USBO01000141.1 GCA_900552955.1 uncultured Alistipes sp. | reverse complement strand
GGCGACCATGTCGCGCAGATGGAGGGGATCGCCGTCTTCTGCGACGACTTCCGCGACGGCGTGCGGGGCAGCACCTTCGACGAACATGCCGCGGGCTATGCTTCGGGCTGCATCGACGGCCACTGCGAGGCCGTGAAGTTCGGGATCGCGGGGGCCGTGCAGCATCCGCAGGTCGACTGCAACGCCCTGCTCTACAGCCGCACAGCCTATGCCGCGGCCCCCTCGCAGGCGGTCAATTTCGTCGCCAGCCACGACGGCTACACCGTCGTCGACAAGCTGAAGCTCTCCGTGGCGAATGCCTCCGAAGCCGAGCGGACGGCCATCGACATGCTGATCCACACGCTGCTGCTCACGGCGCAGGGCATCCCCTTCCTCCGCGCCGGCGAAGAGCTGATGCAGGACAAGAAGGGCGACCCCAACAGCTACCGCTCGCCCGACGAGGTCAACCGCATCGACTGGTCGCTCAAGGCCCGCAACCGCGCGTTTTTCGACTACATCCGCGGACTCATCGCGCTGCGAAAGGCGCATCCGGCTTTCCGCATCCCGACGGCCGAGGGCGTGCGCGAGTGGCTGCGGTTCCCCGACACAGGAACCACCGGCGCGATCGCCTTCACGCTGGGCGAACATGCCAACGGCGACGCATGGCGCGAGATTCTGGTGGCCTGCAACGGCAACCGCCATCCCGTCGAACTGCCGCTCCCCGAGGCGGAGTGGCGGGTCGTCTGCCGCGACGGACGAATCGACCCCGAAGGCTGCAACCGACTGTCGGAAAGCACCGTGCGCTTGGCGCCCTCGTCGGCGCTGATCCTCTGTCGAGAATAATTTTCCGTCCGGACAGCCGCTTGGGTACAGATTTTGTTTTCAGACAGATTGTCAACTAAAATTATAAAGCGTTATGTATTTCTTGTGGTATTTACTCATCGGACTGGCGGCCGGATGGATCGCCAGCCTGATCTTCAAAGGAAGCGGCTCGGGACTGGTCATCAACCTGATCGTCGGCCTGATCGGCGGTCTGCTGGGCGGCTGGATCGTCTCGTGGTTCGGCTGGGCGCCGAGCGGCACGATCGGTTCGCTGGTGACGGCGCTCATCGGCGCCATCGTCCTTCTGTGGATCGTCTCGCTCTTCACGCACCGCAAACCCGTCAAAACCAACTGATCGGGAGCGTCGCACCGCCGAAACGCAGCCGGGGCGGCACGGAGATTCCGGCCGAACGGCGCAGCGCACCGGCGCTGAAGATATGTCCGAACGGGCGGCCTGCACAGGCCGCCCGTTCGGTTTTGCAAGGCATCGCTCCCCTACCGCAGCGACGGACGTTCGGGCGAGAAGATATGCGCCCGCGGATCGGCCTCACCCTGCAAGGCGCGTGACAGGATACGGGCAGCGATCATGCTGAAGGTGATACCGTTGCCGCCGTACCCCAGCGCGAACGACATGTGCGGATCGCGCCGGAACGCTCCGATGAGCGGCAGTCCGTCGCGCGTGGAGCTGAACGTGCCTGCCCACGACATCTCCGTCGTGAAGGGGATGCGGGGAAAGAGCCGCCGGAACTTCCGCTCCAGCACGCGCGCCTTCTGCGGCAGCAGGAAACGGCGCAGCAGGGGGCTGTCGACCGCCACGTCCTCGCCGCCCACGATGATGCGGCCGTTGTCGTCGGTGCGGATATAGAGATACGGTTCGCGCGTCTCCCAGATCAGACTCCGCCGCGGCCACAGCAGCTCCTCCGGCACAGGCTGCGAGGCGATGGCAAAGGTCGACGTCAACTGCATGAGCCGTTTGGGGAGAAACCGCCCCGCCTCGAAGCCCGCCGCCACGACCACATGCGCGCAGGCGATCCGCCGCCCCGTCCTCGTACGCAGTTCGTAGCCCTCCCCGCGGCGCTTCCATTTCACGATCTCGGTATGGGTGAAGAGCCGCAGCCCTCTGGCCAGATCGTACTTCAGGAGACCGGCGACAGCCCTGTAAGCGTCCATCTGCGCCGACACGTCGTTCACCAGCGCGGCGCGGGCATCGAATCCCGCGACCTCGGCGATGCGCTCGCGCCGGGCGAACTCCGCCGGCAGATCGTGTTTGCATCGCATCGCATGCTCCTCGCGCAGCAGCCGCAGCCCCGCCCGATCGCTGGCGTAGAAGACGCTCGGCACGCGCCGGAAACCGGCTTCGACACCCGTCTCGCGGAACAGCCGCTCCAGCTCGTCGATGGCCTCCAGACACGAGCGGTAGGCCGTGACGGCATCCTGCTCGGGCATGAGCCGCGCCATGCGGCACAGCGGGACGTCGATTTCGTATTGCAACAGCGCCGTGGAGGCGCAGCTGCTCCCCGTTGCGGGGGTGCGTCCGTCGACCAGACAGCAGTCGATGCCCGCCCGCACGAGTTCGTGCGCCACGAGCATTCCGGTGATGCCGCCGCCGATGACGACAACCTGCGCGCGCGTATCCTCGCACAGCGGACGGAAGTCGTTCCACATCGCGTCCTTGACCATCCAATAAGGGGTGCCCGAATAGAGATTCATTTTCGCAGAAGGTATTGAAAAAACCCGGCACCGTGCCGGGGCACGCTCCGCCGCTGCAAGAATGATGCAACGCCGGCTCAGATCGAGATGCCGGTGAACCGTTTGAGCAGGTAGCCGATCCCGAAGCTGATGGCGGCGATGCCGAAACTGATCGCGGCCATCTCCACGAAGCGGCGGCGGAAACTTTCGCGGTGCACCACCGCATAATAGTAGTTAAACAGCGCGATGATGCTCAGCGCCGCCAGCAGCATGACGCCCAGCGCCCAGAAGGGGTTGGCGAAGATCAGGTAGGGAGCGATGAGCGCCGCCACCGTCAGGAAATAGGTGAGACCCGTGCAGACGGCCGCACGCAGCGGACGCTTCTCGGGGCTCTTCTCCGATTTGGTGGCCAGATACTCCGAAGCGGCCATCGAAAGCGCTGCGGCGATACCGGTGATGCCGCCTGCCAACGCCACCAGCCGGGGTTCGCTGAGCGCCAGCGTGAAACCCGCCAGCGCACCCGTGAACTCGACCAGCGCATCGTTCAGCCCGAGGATCACGGAACTGATATAGCACAGCCGCATCCGGCCGGCCAGATCGGTCAGCGCCTCGCCGTGATGCCGCTCCTCGGAGGCGATGCGCGCGAACTCGCGCCTGCCGGCGAAGAGCGAATACCGAACCGCCGCCGCCCGTTCGCGCGCCTCCATGCGCCGCACGACGAACGCCGGGCCCAACAGCCGCACCAGGCACACATACCAGAGGACACGCCGCGAATCGGGCTCCATCCGGCAACCCGTGCGGTCGCTCAAAACGCGGCAATGTCGCTGCTCGTCGGCCATCAGGCGCAGTAGCATCTGCCGGCCGGCCGCATCCCGGGCCAGTCCGGCCAGCCGGCGATAGACCTCGCACACGGTGGTCTCCTCGCGCTGAAGGCTCAGCAGTTCGGCCCGGGGCGGTTCTTCCCGCCTCCGCCGATCGTGAAGGTTCGTTTTCGTTGTTTCCATTGTTCGCAGGGTGACTCCGGCCGCGGCGCAGAACGGCGCTCGCTGTCCCGACAACCCGCAAATTATTTGCCGAAAGTCGCCCGTCGCGCCTGCGCGGGAGGGGCTCCCGCATGCGGCCCGAACCGAAAAAAAATCCGTCCGATCTTACCGCATGTCTCACAGCGGAGTGCGTCCTCACGCATTTTCCGATCCGACCGAAAGCATTTTTTATGGCATAAATGATGCACGAAATGCGACGGTCGGCGTGCCGAACGGCAAAAAAGGACACGCACCGACCGGATCACCCGTAAATTGTTTGACCTTTTTATTTAATTATTTAACTATCAGTTCAATTATGAAAAGAAAGTACTTTTCCACCGCAGTCGCTGCGGCGCTGCTCTTCGCAGGTTCGGCCTTCACGTCCTGCAACGACGACGATGACGACAATGTCGTTCCCGGCACCCGCCCGACGATCAAGTTCGAGAACGTCGTCGCCACGAAGAACTTCGTTCAGAGCGGCACCTTCGCCGCGGTGAATCCCGGACAGACGACCTCGTTCAAATTCCACGCCGGCAAGGGACAGCGTCTGATGCTGGCCTCGATGTACGCCTACTCCAACGACCTCTTCTTCGCACCGGCCAACCCGGGCATCGCACTCTTCGACGAAGCGGGCGTTCCCAACACCGGCATCATCGCCGGCGCCGTCAGGCTGTGGGACAACGGTACGCGCATCAACCAGCAGCCCGGCCCCAACATCACCCACCCGGGAGTGGCCGAGGCAGGCGTGGTGACCGAGGTCAAAGGCAAGGACTCCGAGGGACACACCTATCCGGCGGCTTCGGACCTCTTCCAGGTGAGCCTGAGCTACGACGCTGCGCAGTCGCTCTTCACCTGCACGATCGCCAACATCTCGAACGGCAAGGCCAACGAGACCCCCTTCTCGGGCGGCGTGTTCGTCGTGTCGAACGTCATCGACAACAAGCTGGTGGTCGAAACTCCTTTCTTCAATGTCGATCAGAAATCGGGTGCCGAGCTGACCCAGCTGGCCGAGAGCGGCAACGTCGATCCGCTCAAGAAACTCGTCACCGACCAGACGGGCATCATCACCACGCTGCACGGCGCCATCGTCGTGATCTACACGGGCAACCCCAACCCGATCTATCAGGTGGGTCAGAAGGACGCCCAGCTC
>USBO01000140.1 GCA_900552955.1 uncultured Alistipes sp. | reverse complement strand
AGTTCCGGGGCGGCGAAGGGGCCGTGCGCGACATCGTCGAGCAGGTGCTGCGTGCGCGCGGCCAGTGGGCGCTCCACGCCAAGGGCGTCAACTGCTCGACGGAGGCCAAGTCGGAGTGACCGGCGCGCCGTTCGTCGGGAACCGGTGATTCGGGTAAGACAAACCGTAATCCGTCTGCCTGTCCGTTCGCCCGGAACCGCTACCTTTGTCTCGAAACGATCCCCGCTTTCGGCGCTTCGTTTCACGAACCGCGAACGAACGATACCATGAGACGCTTACTGTTTTTTGCGCTGACGGCCGGAGCCGTGCTCTGCGGCTCCTGCGGCGGCCCGCGCGGCCGCGCCGACGATGCGATTCCGAAAACTGACGATACGATGAACGAACCACTGCATCTGACCTCCGGGTGGGACAAGGTCTTCACTCGGAGCGACAAGGTCGACCACCTCAAGGCGACCTTCCGCAACCGCTACGGCCTGACGCTGGCCGCCGATATGTACATTCCCCGAGGCGCTGCGGGCCGGCTGCCGGCCGTTGCCGTCTGCGGCCCCTTCGGAGCGGTCAAGGAGCAGGCGTCGGGGCTCTACGCCCAGACGCTGGCCGAACGCGGCATCCTCACGATCGCCTTCGACCCCTCCTACACGGGCGAGAGCGGCGGCTTTCCGCGCTACGTTGCCTCGCCCGATATCAATACGGAGGACTTCTGCGCCGCGGTGGACTTCCTTTCTACCTGCGAACGGGTCGATCCCGGGCGCATCGGCATCCTCGGCATCTGCGGCTGGGGCGGCATGGCGCTCAACGCCGCAGCCGTCGACACGCGCATCCGTGCGACCGTGGCTTCGACCATGTACGACATGAGCCGCGTGACGGCCAACGGCTATTTCGATGCGATGGACGCCGACGCGCGCCACGAACTCCGCCGGCGGCTCAATGCGCAGCGCACGGAGGACTGCCGCCGGGGCACCTATGCCCGTGCCGGCGGGGTGGTCGATCCGCTGCCCGCCGACGCGCCGCAGTTCGTGAAAGACTATCACGCCTACTACAAGACCCCGCGCGGCTACCATCCGCGGTCGCTCAACTCCAACGACGGGTGGAATGCGACGTCGGCGCTCTCGTTCCTCAACATGCCGCTGCTGGCCTACGCCGGTGAGATCCGCAGCGCCGTGCTGCTCGTTCACGGGGAAAAGGCGCATTCACGCTACTTCAGCGAGGATGCCTACCGCCTGCTGACGGGCGACGGCAAGGAGCTGCTGATCGTCCCCGACGCCAGCCACACCGATCTCTACGACAACATGGAGAAAATCCCCTTCGACCGGATCGAATCGTTTTTCGGGGAGCATCTGCGATGATTTGCGTCGGTTCCGCGGCCCGCATCTGCGCCGCTGCGTGCCCGATCCGCTGCCTCGATGGGCGGACGGAGCTCTCGGGCGCGGCCGTCAGCGGAAGAAAAGCAGCACCACCTGCGCCAGAATCACCCGCACGAACATCGAAAGCGGGTAGACCGTGGCGTAGCTCACCGAGGGGTTGTCGCCCTCGATGGTGTCGTTGGCGTAGTTGAGCGCCATGGGATTGGCCATCGCACCGCAGAGCATGCCGCAGGTCGACCCGAAGTCGAGCCGCGACCAGCGCAGTGCGATCCACCCCATGACGAGCACCGGCAGCAGCGTGATGGCGAACCCCAGTCCGATCCAGATCGCCCCTTCGGGCCGCATCACCGTGTCGAAGAAGTGCGCGCCTGCGTCGAGGCCCAGACAGGCCAGATACATCGACAGCCCGATGCCGCGCAGCATCAGGTTGGCGCTCAGCGTGGTGTAGGTGATCATGTGGATGCGCGGGCCGAACGTTCCGATCAGAATGCCCACGATGATGGGCCCGCCGGCCAGCCCCAGCCGCACGGGCGCCGCGATCCCGGGCAGGTGCAGCGGCACGGCCCCGACGGCCAGTCCGAGGATGATGCCCACGAAGATGGCGGCCATGTTGGGCTCGTTGAGGTTCTTCTCGGCGTTGCCGAGCACCCTCTCGACGTTGTGCACCGCCGGCGCCTCGCCCACGACGATCACGCGGTCGCCGATCTGCAGTACGAGGCTCGGTGTGGCCAGCAGCGGCACGCCGCTGCGGTAGACACGGCTGATGTTGATTCCGTAGCTGTTGCGCAGGCGCAGCGATCCCAGTCTCTTGCCGTTGATCTCGGGGCGCGTGATGACGATCGACTGCGAGATCAGCCGGCTGTCGATGGCGTTCCAGTCGACGTCCTCCTTGTTCCAGTCGGTCTGCTCCTGCTCTCCGAAGAGCGCCGTGAGCGTCTCGGCGCTCTGCTCGGTGGTGACGATCAGCAGCCGGTCGTCCTCCTGCAGCCGGGTGTCGGAGGTGGGGATCGAAACCTTTCCGTCGCGCCACAGCCGCGAGATGACGAAAGGGATGTGGCTGATGCGGGCGATCTCGCGCACGCTCATGCCGAACACCCCGGGATTGTGCACCTGGAAAGCGGCGATGTAGGTGCTGTGCGTGTCGCCGGCCTCGGCCGCTGCGAGGTCCTGCGGCCGCACCCACAGCCGGCGCATGACGAGGATGGCCAGAATCACCCCCACGACGCCCAGCGGATAGGTCACCGCGCAGCTCAGCGCCGCGCCGTTGGAGGGAATCCCCAACTGGTTGAGCGTCTGCTGCGCCGCACCGAGCGCCGGCGTGTTGGTCGTCGCGCCGCACAGCACGCCCATCATTTCGGGCAGCGCCACGGGGGTGATGCGGCTCAGCAGCACCGCCATGCCGGTTCCGATGGCGATGACGCCCAGCCCCAGCAGGTTGAGCCGCACGCCGCCCCGGTGGAACGAGCTGAAGAAACCGGGCCCCACCTGCAACCCGAGCGAGTAGACGAAGAGCACCAGTCCGAAACTCTCGGCGTATTCGAGCATCGCCTCATCGACCGACAGCCCGACGTGGCCGGCCAGAATCCCCACGAAGAAGACGAACGTCACGCCGAGCGAGACGCCGCCGATGCGCACCTTGCCCAGCGCCATGCCCGCGGCGCAGATCAGGGCGATGACCACCACCGCCTGTAGGGCGGTGTGTTCTACCAGAAGGGTGTCGATCCACTCCATAGATGTTCGTTCGATAGGTCGGGCAAATGTACGAAATTTGTCGCAATCCCGAACGCCGTCGCCGTTTTCCGATCCGCTGCGGCCGCCGATTTGTCCGATTCCGCGAAACTTCGTACCTTAGTCCCCATGGAAAACCTGATCTACCGCAGACTGCGCTCCACCGCCGACGCCGACTGGGCTGCGGCCTACCGGCTCTACGAAGCCTCGTTCCCGCCGTGCGAACGGCGCAGCGAGCGGGACTGTGCCGCCGCGCTGTGCGACGACCGCCTGCACGCCGAGTGCGTGTTCGACGGCGAATGCTTCGTGGGGCTTGTCTTCTGGTGGTCGGCCGGCGAAGGGTGTGCCTATCTCGAGCATCTGGCGACCGAACCTGCGTTGCGCGGCCGCAGGTACGGTGCGCGTATCCTGCGCGACCTGTGCGCGCGCGTCGGACGCGTGGTGCTGGAGATCGATCCGCCCGAGGACGACATTTCGCGCCGCCGGCAGGGCTTCTACGAGCGCAACGGCTTGGATGGCACCATCAAACTGGGCGTACAGAAGAAGGAAGGCACGAAGAACTACTTCATCATTGACGGCGACGAGTTCGAGCCCGCCTACAACGGCGACAACACCCCGTACCACATGTACTTCCAGCGCAAGGACGAGTATGTGGGCTTCGCAGGCAAGCTCACCGATGTGCTGAACCCGAAGCGCCCGGCTGCACAGGACCGTAGCGAGAGCACGCTGATGGATGACATCTGGGCGGGCGCGCCGTTCAAGGACCGTGCCGCCTTCATCAAGAAGGTGCAGGAGGTCACGAAGACCTATCAAGACGAGGGGCTGCTTTCCAGTCGTGATCGTCAGGTGGTTCTGCTTGCCTCCGCTCGCGCCAAGATGAGCTGACGTTTTCCTGCGACCAAACCGTCTCCCGTAGTGCACGACACGGCGGGAGATGAGTGATACAAACCATAACGCCTAACAGAAAGAATATTATGACCATCGAAAGCACTACTTCGGCCGTGAAGGGCGGTGTGGCGAAACGATTCGCCGCACTGTTCGTAGCTGCGGCCACGCTGCTGGCTGGCGGTGTCTTCTCCGTATCGGCCGCGCCGAGTGCACTGGCGGACGACGCTGAAACGAATGTTGCGCTCAATGCAGAAAAAGGCAACGACAATGCACCAGACGTTCAGGTCAGCTATGTCACTGGCTGGAACAGCACTGCTGCCATCAATGACGATAGCTTGGACGGCAACGCCAGCTATGGCGGTTGGGGCACTTGGGGCAACACCAGTGCCAGCGAAACTGCCACTTACACATGGAATCGCGCCGTGACCACGTCCAAGTCTGTGGGCTACTACTGGACGAACGTCAAGACCGGTGATGGTGGCGTGCCGCTGCCCAAGGATGTCTCGATTGAGTATCTCAATGCTGATTCCGGCCAGTACGAGACCGTGCCGAACCTGAAGGTGGACAAGACATTCCCCGCCGACGACGAGCTCGACGCCACCAACCCGGTGTATGGTCCGTATACCTACACCTTCGACCAGGTCACCACCAAGTCCATGAAGCTTGTGGTGAACAAGAAGGCCAATGACAACAA
>USBO01000139.1 GCA_900552955.1 uncultured Alistipes sp. | reverse complement strand
ATCCCGACTACAGCGACCTCTTCCTCTCGAAGACCCGCACCTCGCCCGAATGGATCTTCACGCTGCCGCGCTCCAAGGAGCTGCAGGGCAGCGCCGATGCCACCAAGAGCCGTCTGCCGCGTCTGGCCGGCGGCAATGCGACCTGCCAGCCCTCGTGGGAGCTGCTCTTCGCCTATCTGTGCACCGACGGAAAGCCCGTCGACGAATCGCCGCTCTTCGATCCGTCGCACCCCTTCGCCAACCGCGATCCGCGCTGTACGGCTACGATGGTCGAATTCGGCACGCAGTTTCTGGACTTCATCTTCGATCCGGGGGTCAAGGAGGTCAAGCGCATCTCGACGGGCAAGATGGTCAAGAACAACGACTCGCGCCTCGTGCAGCAATACGCCGCCTTCAACGGCATGTGCCTCAAGAAGGGCGTCGACGAGGAGTGGATCGACGACATGGCCACCGACGTCGATGTGCGGATCATGCGCTACGCCGACGTGCTGCTGATGTACGCCGAGGCCAAGATCGAGCTCAACGAGATCGACCAGAGCGTGCGCGACGCCCTCAACGCCCTGCGCGAGCGCGCCTACCGCAACTCGGGGCTGACCTACCCCAAAGTGACCGAGTCCGACCAGAGCAAGCTCCGCACGATCGTGCGCACGGAGCGCCGCATGGAGCTGGCTTGGGAGAACCGCCGCTGGTTCGACCTGATCCGCTGGCGGCTGGCCGAGACGGCGCTCACCCGTCCGATCTACTGCCACGACCAGACCGCGGCCTTGCAGAAGGTGATCGACTCGGGCGACTACCCCTTCCCGAAGGGTGTGCTTCCGCAGATCGACGACGACGGACTGGTGGACCTCTCGGCGTTGTATGCCACGGGAAAGATCGTCAAGATCAACGAACGCAACTTCAACATGCGCCAATACCTGATGCCGATTCCGGCCAAGGAGCGCCTCATCAATCCCAACATTTCGCAGAACGACGGCTATTAACAAATCGCAATAATCGAATTTCATGAAACGCTACTATCTTTTCCTTTTCGCTGCGCTCGGCACCCTTGTGCTGGCGTGCGGCAGCGGTTCCGAGCCGGAGATCGAGCCCGGCAACGGCACGGGCAACGGTTCGGGCGGCGGCAGCGTCGCGCCCGACAAACCCAAGGTCGGGCAGACGCTGCCCGACTGGTCGGAGGGCTATCTGGACATTCACGCCGTCAACACGGGCCGCGGCGAATGCTCGCTGCTGATCCTGCCCGACGGCACGACGATGCTCGTCGACACGGGCTGCTCGTCGATTGCCGACGACGACCAGATTCCGCCTCCTCCGATGAAGCCCAACGCCTCGTCCGAACCGGCGCAGACGGTAATCAACTACCTCACGCACTTTGTCAAGGCAGCCAGCGGCAAACTCGACTACCTGCTCATCTCGCACTGGCATGCCGACCACATGGGCGGAGCTCCCACCGATGCGACGCCGATGCATCCGCAAGGACAGTTCCGCCTCTGCGGCGTGGCGAAGATCGCCTCGGCGTTCGGCGTCGGCAAGGCCGTCGACCGCGGTTTCACCTTCCCGCGCGACAACGTGGCAGCCTCTTCCGGCGTGGCCAACTACAAGAAGTTCGTCGAGTGGAGCCGGAGCGCCCATGCTACCCAGCACGAGGAGTTCCGAGTGGGTGCCGCCGACCAGTTCGTGCTGTGTCACGATGCGGCCAAGTACGCGAACTTCGCGGTGCGCAACCTCGCCTGCAACGGCGTGGTCTGGACGGGTGCCGGCACGCAGACGAAGAACACCTTTCCCCCGGCCTCCGAGGTGGCGGCCGTCGGCGGTTACGAGAACATCTGCTCCAACGCCTTCCACCTGAAATACGGCGGTTTCGACTACTTCTCGGGCGGCGACCTCTCCTATTCGGGCCGTTCGACCCATTCGTGGTTCGACATCGAGGCCCCCGTTGCGGCCGTCGTTCCGCAGGTCGAGGTGATGAAGGCCCATCACCACGGAACGAGCAACTGCAACAGCTCGGAGATGCTCAGGAAGCTGAAGCCGCAGACGATTCTCGTCCACGTGTGGCGCGACGTGCAGCCCAACCCCGCGACGATCGCCCGCATGTTCTCGGCCAACGCCGGCTGCAACATCTTCACGACCAACCTCACCGAGAACAACAAGGGCGTGCTGGGCAGCAGCGTCGTCTCGAAGTTCAAGAGCACGGGCGGTCACATCGTCGTGCGCGTGAGCCCGGGCGGACAGCGTTATTACGTCTACGTGCTCGACGACACGAACGAGAGCTATAAGGTAAAACAGATTCACGGCCCCTACACATGCAACTGATCCCGACCTGCCTCTTTCCGTTTGCGCTCACCGCCGCCTTTGCGGGCGGCGGTGAACGGGCGGCGGCGATCGCAGAGGGCCCGATGACCTCCGAATTCCGCACTTCTGCGAGGGTCGGCGCGCTGCCGCCGGCCGTCACCGCTGAGAAAACGATCGACCCATGACTGCAAGCGATTATCTGATTATCCTGCTCTACTTCATCGGCCTGCTGGCGCTGGGCGCCACGCTGGGCCGCAAAATCCGGAGTTCGAAGGAGATGTTCATCGCCGGACGCAATGCGTCGTGGTGGTTGTCGGGGCTGTCGACCTACATGACCATCTTCTCGGCCGGCACGTTCGTCGTCTGGGGCGGCGTGGCCTACCGGTCGGGACTGGTCGCCGTCGTCGTGGCGCTGATGCTGGGCGTGGCGAGCCTGCTCGTCGGGCGGCTGCTGGCCGGCAGGTGGTCGCGGCTGCGCATCGACTCGCCGGCCGAGTATCTGGGCGTGCGTTTCGGGCAGCCGACCGTCCGCTTCTACACACTGGTGCTGATCGTCGGCCGCGGCATCTCGACCGCCGTGGCGCTCTACGCCATCGCCATCATGGTCGTGGCGCTCATGCCGCTGCCCGAGGGGCATCTGCTGGCCGATCCGGCCACGGGGCACCTCTCCGTGACGTGGGCCGTCCTCATCATGGGGGCCATCACGTTCGTCTATACGGCTGCCGGCGGTTTCATCGCCGTGCTGATGACCGACGTGATCCAGTTCGCCGTGCTCATGGCGATGATCCTCATCATGGTGCCGCTGTCGTTCGGCGCCGTGGGCGGCGTGGGCGAGTTCGCGGCGCGGGCGCCCGAAGGGTTCTTCTCGGTGGTCAGCGACCGCTATTCGTGGGGCTGGATGATCCTGTGGTGCCTGCTCAACGCCTTCATGATCGGCGGCGACTGGCCCTTCGTGCAGCGCTACATCAGCGTGCCCACGCCGAAGGAGGCCCGCAGGAGCATCTATCTGGTCGGGGCGCTCTATCTGACCACGCCCTTCCTGTGGTACATCCCCACGCTCGCCTACCGCATACTCAACGCCGATGCCAATCCCGAGCAGGCCTACATGCTGATGAGCCGGCATGTGCTGGGCGCCGGAATGGTGGGACTGATGCTCGCGGCGATGATCTCGGCCACGCTCAGCATGGTGTCGGGTACGCTCAACGTCTTCGCCAACGTTTTCACCTGCGACATCTACAAGGCGCTGCGGCCGGAGGCTTCCGACCGGAGCCTGATGCGCGCCGGACGTTCGTTCACCTACCTCTACGGCGTGGTCATCACGCTCATGGCCGTGCTGATCCCCTATGTCGGCGGTGCGGAGCGCGTCATCGTGTCGATCCTCACGCTGGTTATCTCGCCGCTCTTCATTCCGTCGGTCTGGGGACTCTTCTCCAGACGGATCGGACAGCGCACGGTGCTGGTCACGATGAGCGTCACCTTCCTCGTGGCCGTGCTCGTCAAGAGCGGCGTGCTGTGCGGGGAGCTCGCCGCCCGCCACGCCGAGTTCGTCGACGCCTTCGTGGGGCTGGTCTTCCCCGTAGCGATGCTGCTGGGTGCGGAGATCGTCCTGCGCGGCAGGGGACGCGATGCCGGCTGGGATCGCTACCTGAGCGTGCAGACGCCCGAATGCGAGCTGGAGGCCCGAAGCGACGACGAGCTGAACCGACAGGCCGGCCGGATGTACTCGCGTCTCGCGCTGCACCTGCTCATCGGCACCTTCGCCGCCATGGGCCTCCTGATGATGGGGCTGCACGCCGCGGGGATGCAGAGCGTGCAGGGCAATCTGCTGCTCTGCGGCGTGCTGTTTCTCGTCGTGTCGGGGACGGCCGCGCTGGCCATGCACCTGTCCGACAAACGCAACAAATGCAACAAACAAGAATAATAACCCTAAACTGAAAAAAAGATGTACGATCCTTTGATGTCGCGTTTTCAGCCGCTGAAACGCGTTTTGATACACGATGTCTTCAATACCGGCTTCAACGGCTGGATGGAGATCATGCCCAACTTCTGCGATGCTCCGAATTTCGAAGAGAGTCCGAGCATCGTGAGCAAACACCAATGGCCGGCGATGATGCTCAGCACCGCCACGTTCCGCTACCCGGGTTCGCACGGTTCGATGTCGGGCCAATACAGCCTCAAGGTCTCCACGCGACCCGTGGCCAACCCCTACTGCGAGCCGCCCGCCCCGGGTTCGATGGGACAGGCGATCAAGCGCATCTCGTTCCACCACCTCAAACGGCGGTATCTCCAGTTCGAGATGTGGTTCGCCTACACCGCCGAGCAGGACAAGTGCGACGGCACGGGACGTCTGCCCGGACTCCACGAGGAGTCGATCCGCTCGTTCGGCGCAGGCTGGGACCTTCAGGAGCGCGGCAAGCGTTACTTCGCCGGCGTGCGCTACCTCAACTCGGTGGACGGCAAGCTCCAGAAGAAGTGGCAGATCG
>USBO01000138.1 GCA_900552955.1 uncultured Alistipes sp. | reverse complement strand
TTATTTTCGCGTTTTCAAAAATACTTCGGCTTTTGCCAGATCCTCCGGCGTGTCGATGCCGATCGTTTCGACCTCGGTGATGCCCGTGCGAATGCGGAAGCCGTGCTCCAGCCACCGCAGTTGTTCGAGCGATTCGGCCCGTTCGAGCGTCGATTGCGGCAGGTCGGTCACCTTGCGCAGCGTCTCGCGGCGGAAGGCGTACAGGCCGATGTGCTTGTAGAAGGTGTGGCGGGAGAGCCATTCGTCGCGCGGCACGCCCCGCAGGTAGGGGATCACCGAGCGCGAGAAATAGAGCGCCTGTCCCTCCGTGCCGAGCACGACCTTCGGGGAGTTGGGATTCTCCAGTGCGGCCAGTCCGTCGGCCGCGGCGAAGGGTTTGACGAGCGTGGCGATGTCGGTCGCCGGATCGTCGAAACAGCGGGCCACAGCCTCGAGTTGCGAAGGGTGGATGAAGGGTTCGTCGCCCTGCACGTTGACCACCACGTCGGGCGTGCCGCCCAGCCGCTCGAGAGCCTCCCGACAGCGGTCGGTGCCGCTGCGGTGGTCGGGCGAGGTCATGACGGCACGACCGCCGAAAGCCTCCACCGCATCGAAGATGCGCGCATCTTCGGTGGCGACGACCGCATCGGCGAACACCTGCGTCACCTGTTGCCAGACGTGCCGGATGACCGGTTTGCCGTCGAGCGGCGCCAGCGGTTTGCCCGGGAAGCGGGTCGATGCGTAGCGGGCCGGAATGACGGCCAGAAAGTTCAGAGGTTTCATATCCGTCTAAAAGAGTCGGGAGAGTCGGACGCGGCGTCCGGGCCCTCCCGACCTGGGTTAGCTAACGTTGTGCGTCGGGTTCGAGCGCCAGACGCAGCACTTCGTCGTTGGTGCGGACATAGTGGAACTCCAGCCCCACGATGTAATCGGGCTTGATCTCCTCGATGTCCTTGCGGTTATCCTCCGAGAGCAGCAGCGTGCCGATACCGGCGCGTTTGGCGGCCAGAATCTTCTCCTTGATGCCGCCCACGGGGGTCACGCGGCCGCGCAGCGTCGTCTCGCCCGTCATGGCGATGCGATCCCTGACCTTGCGGCCCGTGTAGGTCGAGACGATGGAGGTGACCATCGTGATGCCGGCCGAGGGGCCGTCCTTCGGGATGGCGCCTTCGGGCACGTGGATGTTGAGGTCGTATTTCTCGAACTTTTCGGGGTCGATCTGCAACTCCTCGCAATGGGCCTTGACCCACTCGAAGGCGATGGTTGCCGACTCCTTCATCACGTCGCCCAGGTTGCCCGTGAGGCTCAGGCGCCCCTTGCCGGGCGTGAGCACCGACTCGATATAGAGGATGTCGCCGCCCACTTCCGTCCACGCCAGGCCGGTCACGACGCCCACGATGCCGCTCACGTCGTACGCCTCGTTGAGGAATTTGGGCTTGCCGAGCATCTTTTCGATGTCCGCCGCGCCGATTTCGGGGGCGAACGCCTCCTCCGAGGCGATCTGCTTGGCACGCGACCGCGCCAGTTTGGCGATGTGCTTGTCGAGCGAGCGCACACCCGATTCGCGGGTGTAGCCGGAGATGATCCGTTCGACGGTCTGCGGTGTGAGCAGCAGCTCCTGTTCCTTGATGCCGTGCGCCTCGCGCTGCTTGGGCAGCAGGTGGTGCAGGGCGATCTGAACCTTGTCCTCGAGGATGTAGCCCGGGATGTTGATCATCTCCATGCGGTCGCGCAGCGCCGGATTGATATTGGCGATGTTGTTGGCCGTGGCGATGAAGAGCACCTTCGAGAGGTCGTATTCCGTATCGAGATAGTTGTCATGGAACGTAGTGTTCTGCTCGGGGTCGAGCACCTCGAGCAGGGCGCTCGAGGGATCGCCGTGGTTCGAGACGCTGATCTTGTCCACCTCGTCGAGGATGATGACCGGATTCGACGAACCGCACCGCTTGATGGTCTGGATGATACGGCCCGGCATCGCTCCGATGTAGGTGCGGCGGTGACCGCGAATTTCCGCCTCGTCGTGCAGTCCGCCCAGCGCAATGCGGCCGAACTTGCGGCCCAGCGCCGCGGCGACCGATTTGCCCAGCGAGGTCTTGCCCACGCCCGGAGGGCCGTAGAGGCAGAGGATCGGCGACTTGAGGTCGCCCTTCAGCTTGATGACCGCCAGATGCTCCAGCAGCCGCTCCTTGACCTCCTCGAGACCGAAGTGGTCGCGGTCGAGCTGCTCGTGCGCCTGCCGGAGGTCGAGGTTGTCCTTCGTGCAGTCGTTCCACGGCAGTTCGAGCAGCAGTTGCAGGTAGGTCACCTGCACCGAATATTCGGCCACGGCGGGGTTGAGCCGTTCGAGTTTCTGCAACTCCTTCTCGAAGAGCTCCGCCACCTCCTTGGGCCAGTTTTTCTTCTTGGCCTTCTCGCGCATTTCGTCCAGCTCGGCGTCGGCGCCGTCGCCCAATTCCTGCTGGATGGTGCGCATCTGCTGCTGGAGGTAGTAGTCGCGCTGCTGCTTGTCGATCTCCTGCTTGACCTTCTCCTGTATCTCGTTCTTCAGCTCGATGAGCTGCTGGTCGCGGATGAGGATTTCGAGCAGTTTGCGGGAACGCGCCAACAGTCCGGGCGCTTCGAGCAGCGACTGCCGGTCGTCGTCCGAGAGCTCGAGGTTCGTGCAGATGAAGTTGATGATGCCGCGCCGCGAGTCGATGTTCTTGATGGCGAAAATCGCCTCTTTGGGCATGTTGGGCGAGATGTTGATGATGTTGAGCGCCACGTCGCGGATGGAGTCCACCAGCGCGTTGAACTCGACGTTCTTCTCGTCGGGCGTCGAATCCTTGAGCGGCGTCACTTTCGCCTGCAGGTAGGGGTCGGACGAGACGTATTCGCCGATCTCGACCTTCTCCAGCCCGTTGAGGATGACCGTGAGGTTGCCGTTGGGCATCTCCAGAATCTTCATGATGCGGGCTGCCGTGCCGATGCGGTACATGTCTTCGGCTTTGGGCTCCTCCACGTCGCTGTCGCGCTGCAGCACGGCGGCCAGCATCCCGTTGCGGGAGTTGGTGTCGCGCACGAGCGTCATGCTCCGCGAACGCCCTACCGTGACGGGTGTGATGGCGCCGGGGAAGAGCACCGAACTGCGCAGCGTCAGCACCGGCAGCACCTCGGGAATGGCGACCTCCTCGATCGTGTCGTCCTCGCCCGTGACGATGGGGATGACGCGGTGGTTGCCGTCGAGCGCTTCGGGCAGCGAGTCCAGTTCTTTCAGTTCTATTTTATCTCTTTTACTCATAATCTTTCCTGAATCGGGTTACAAAGATAACGCTTTTTTTCTTATAATATTTTATATAAGTCTGCGGCTTGTTAAGAAGTTATCAACACGATCTGTGCCGTAACGGCCGTTCGGCGGCCGTTCGGGGTGTGCGGCCGGCTGCGTCGGGCGGCCCCGATCCGCCGATTTTCCGTCTGCCGGCAAAATCGGCGGACGCAAGCGGCAACCCGACGCAAAAAAAACGTGCTTTTCGCGGAAAAAATTATAACTTTGCACCTTACAAACGAGCGATTCCGGATTTGCGCAGGCCGGCCTGCGCGGCGGAAACGGACGAAGAATCCAAACGTAAAAATTATCATACTATGCAGATTGCCGACAAATACGCTCCGCAGGAGATCGAGCAGAAATGGTACGACTACTGGGAGCGGAACGGGCTGTTCCACTCCGAGCCCGATGCCCGCGAACCCTATACGATCGTCATACCGCCGCCCAACGTGACGGGGATGCTCCACATGGGCCACATGCTCAACAACACGTTGCAGGACGTGCTCGTCCGCCGCGCCCGCATGCAGGGCAGGAACGCCTGCTGGGTGCCGGGCATGGATCATGCGTCGATCGCCACCGAGGCGAAGGTGGTGGCCAGGCTCAAGGAGCGCGGCATCGAGAAGTCGTCGCTCACGCGCGAGGAGTTCCTCCGGCATGCGTGGGAGTGGAAGGAGCAGTACGGCGGCGTGATTCTGCGCCAGTTGCGCAAGCTGGGCGCCTCGTGCGACTGGGATCGCACCTGCTTCACGATGGACGACGTGCGCACCGAAGGGGTCATCAAGGTCTTCTGCGACCTCTACCGCAAGGGGCGCATCTACCGCGGTGTGCGGATGGTCAACTGGGATCCCGCGGCCAAAACCGCGCTCTCGGACGAGGAGGTGATCTTCAGGGAGTCGCACGGCAAGCTCTACTACCTGCGCTATGCGGTCGAGGGGACGGACAAGTACCTCGTCGTGGCCACGACGCGCCCCGAGACCATTCTGGGCGATACGGCGCTGTGCGTCAATCCCGACGACGAGCGTTATGCGTGGCTGCCGCAGGACGCGCGCGTGGTGGTGCCGCTCGTGGGGCGGTCGATTCCCGTGATCCGCGACACCTATGTCGACATCGCCTTCGGCACGGGTGCGCTGAAGGTGACGCCGGCGCACGACGTGAACGACTACATGCTGGGCGAAAAGTACGGACTGGAGACGATCGACATCTTCAACGACGACGGGACGATCAACGACATGGTGGGCATCTACGTCGGCATGGATCGCTTCGAGCTGCGCCGCACGATCGAGGGCGACCTGCAGCGCGCCGGCCTGCTCGAGAAGACCGAGGAGTACACCAACAACGTGGGCTACTCCGAGCGTACGGGCGTGGCCATCGAGCCGAAGCTCTCGATGCAGTGGTTCCTCTCGATGGAGGAACTGGCGAAACCCGCTGCGCGCGCCGTGCTGGAGGACGAGATCCGGTTCGTGCCCGACAAATACAAGAACATCTACCCCCGCTGGATGGACACCATCAAGGACTGGTGCATCTCGCGCCAGTT
>USBO01000137.1 GCA_900552955.1 uncultured Alistipes sp. | reverse complement strand
CCGGACTCCGGGTCGATCGCCGGACGATCCTGCTGCGTGCCGAGGATATTCGACCACGAATTGGAATTGTTCGTATTGTCCGAGTAGCTGAACGACCCGTCGAGGGTGATCGTACGGCCGTTCTTACCCAGTTTGGCCCGGTAAACGGCGCTCGTCCCGACGTTGTAACCGTGGCGCAGGGCGTCGCTGAAATTGTCCGTACGGCTGTAACCGCTGCCGCCATCCGCAGGAGCACCGAACTGCCATCCGGTCGTGCGGCTCCACGGATCGTTGGACTGGTAGCTGAAACGCGGACGGACCATCAGGTTCTGGTTCTCGGAGATTTTCCACTCCAGACGGGCATTGAAACGGTGGTTGTAGCCCTTCGTGTCGGAATAGCCGTTGGTCATCAGCGTGTCGGGGATCATCGGGGCTTCATACCACTTCTCCACCGTCGATCGGTTCTCCGTATTGGTATTGTTGAAGAAATAGCTGCCCTGGAAAGTCACCTGGTCGCGTTTGCCCCACGAATCGGAGTAGTTGATGCCGATGGCGTTGACGGTTGCCACACCGCTCTGCGGACGCACCATATACTGACCTACGCCGCCGCGCCGGCCGCCGCCACCGCCACCCGAAACACCCAGGATGTCCTCGAACGAGAAATTCTGCTGGTTGACGTTGTTGAACAGGCCGATCAGCGAAATACGGCTGTCGCCGCTGAATATATTGGCATTACCGCCCGCGAGGTATTTGACCTTGTCCTCGGTCTTGGTGTCGGCGTCGTAGCCCATACCGGCGTAGAGTTTACCGAACTGGCCCTGGCGCATGTTGGCGTGGGTCACGATGTTGAGCGCTTTATAGCCCTCGCCGTCGTCCATGCCCGAAAACTCGGCGGCGTCGGAGAGTTTGTTGTAGACTTCTACGCGGTCGACGGCCTCGGCCGGAAGCGACTTGATGGCCGTGGTAACGTCCTCGCCGAAGAACTCCTTGCCGTCGACGAACACCTTCTTGACCGACTCGCCCTGCGCCTCGACCGCGCCGTCGGTGACCGTGATGCCGGGCATCTTCTTGAGCAGCCCCTCGACATCGGCGTCGGCCGTCACTTTGAAGGCTCCGGCGTTGTAACTCACCGTGTCTCCCTTCTGCGAAGTGCGCATCGACTTCACCTCCTTGACCACGGCCTCGATCTCGGTCGACGAGGGGGCCAGTTCGAGCGTTCCGAGCGATCGCCTGGCCGCCGCGAGCTTCAGCTCGCGCGCGAGCGTCTCATAGCCGAGAAACGACACCGACACCTTGTAGGAGCCATAGGGCACCGTCGCTTCGAGCCGGCCCCGATAGCCCGTCGTGAAATAGCGTTTCTCCGCCTTCGGGTCCGCCGGAGCGAACTCCACAACGGCGCCCGGCACGCCTTCGCGCGTCGCAGCGTCGATCACGGTCGCCGTCACGCTTCCCGACTGGGCGCAAACCTCCGTTGCGGCACACAGCATCGCAAAAAATAAAATCGTACGTCTCATCATCTTCTCTTTCTATTTCCGTCGGGACTCTCCCGCGAGCCGATTGCCACGAAGATAGCGATAATTCGGCGATCGGCGGAGGATTTCCCGCATGAATTTCGATTTCGTCCGGCATCCCGACGGCGCAGCGTCTCCCGAAAAAAGGGTGCCAAGAGACTTGACACCCTCCACCAAATCAATTCTGAAGCCCTATCAATAATGTGAAGTGGTTTATCGTGCACCGGCGCCTCGCCGGCCGTTTCCGCGCCACCGCTGCGAAGATGATGCACAGGGACCGCCGACCGTTGCCTCTCCCATTGACAGAATACGTCGCCATCACACGCTTCATGGCCGGCCTCGCGGCGATAACCATTTTCTCCAACCTTCCGCGACGTTTCTTGTCGACGGCCCTGCGCTTCATCCGGATGGCCCGAACCCTGTGCAACTGTCGCCCCTCGCCGGGACGGACGGATGCTGCGTCCGCAAAGAGGGGCGCCTCGCCGGGCGATATGTTCGCAGTGAATCCCATCATCCAACTCTGCCACAAAGATAGCGCACCGCGCGCACCGAGGGTGCCGGCAATCGGGTCAAAAGGAAAAAGAGGAGGGTGAACCGCCTAATCGTCGGGGTGAACCGACGTCAGCCAGCGCTTGAATTCGGGCACGCGGGCTTTGGAGATGACGATCCGCTCGGGTGTTTCGACACTCAGCCGCAACGACAGCCGGCTGCCGAACCAGACCGCGATCTCGTCCACGGCCTGCCGCGCCACGATGAACTGACGGTTGGCGCGGAAGAACTCGCCGGCCGGCAACAGCGTCTGCAAGGTTTCGAGCGGCTTGTCGAGCGGGAACCGCTCGCCGTCGAGCGTGCAGGCCGTCACCCGCTCGTCGCAGGTGTAGCAATAGGCGATCCGCTCGCGCCGCAGCGGGATGAATTTGTCGCGCACGCGCACCAGAAAGACCTGCTGCCGCTCGTTGGCCCGTTCCGCCAGCCGTCCCACACGCTCGCTGTAGCGGCTGCGCTCCAGCCCCGTCAGCCGGCGCAGCTTCTCCAGCGCCCGGCGCACCTCCTCCTCCTCGATCGGCTTGAGCAGGTAGTCGATGCTGTTGACCCGGAAGGCTTCGAGTGCGTAGCGGTCATAAGCGGTCGTGAAAACGACGGGGGCCGTCACCGCGACCCGTTCGAAGATGCGGAACGATTCGCCGTCGGCCAGGTGGATGTCCATCAGCACCAGATCGGGCTGGGGATGCGTTTCGAACCACTCGACGCTCTCCTCGACCCCTTCGAGCACCGCCTCGATCTCCACGGCCGGAGCCACACGGCGCAGGATGGATTGCAGATTGACCGCAGCGGCGGTTTCGTCCTCGATGATGACAGCTCTCATTTCGACTCGGGTTTGAGCAGCGGCAGCGTGACCGAGAAGGTCTCCGCACTGCGGTCGATACGAATTCCGTGGCCCGTGATGAGCTGCCAGCGGCTATCGAGGTTGTGCAGGCCGATGCCCGTGCCCGGCTCGGCGTCGAGCTTGGGCAGCAGGGGATTCGACACGATCAGCCGCTCATTCTCGACGCGGATCGAGACGTGCAGCGGCCGGCGTCTGGTGATGGCGTTGTGCTTGACGGCGTTCGACATTAGCTCCTGCAACGTCAGCACAGGCAGGCGGCACTCCAGATCGTGCGGATCGACGTCGATATCGAAAAAGAGTTTGTCGGCGTAACGGATTCGGAACAGATAGCCGTAGGCCTCGGCGAAACGCAGCTCCTCGGAGAGCGTCGTCAGCGTGTTCTGCCCGTTGCGGATGATGTAGCGGAACGTGAACGAGAGCCGGTCGATGTAGGTGAGCGCCTTCTGCTCGTCGCCCTCGCGCACGAGCATCGCCAGCGAGTTGAGCGAGTTGAAGAAGAAGTGGGGGTTGATCTGACTCACCAGCATGTCGTAGCGCGTGGAGAGGTTCTCGCTCTTGAGCCGTTCGTTCTCGACGGCCATCGCCTGCCGTTGACGGAGAAGCAGACTGATCTGCCCGTAGAGGAGCACGACGACCAGCGTGAACGAACACTTCATGATGAGGTTGTAGTCGAGCCAGTTGCCGCTGAGCGCCAGCATCGTCAGCTCATGCGTCCGCCACCGCACCACGGGCGCGATGAAGTAGAGCGCCACGGCGAGCCCCGTGCAGAGCAGGCCGCGTTTCAGAAACCCCGGCACGGGACGCTTCCCGTCGCCGAGGCGCAGCAGCGACAGCAGCAGAAACGCGAGCAGGAAGAAATAGAAGAGCTGCAGCGCAAAGATCGTCCCCTCCTGCGGGCGGTCGAGCAGCAGCCCGTAATCGAACGGCTCACCGTTGCGTTCCAGCACCAGCCCCAGCACCGGATGCCCGCCCGGGCGCCGCGATTCGAGCGCGTCGGCCACCAGCCGGTCGCCCGACTGCAACCGCAGGAAACGCGCCGAATTACAGTGAATGTAGACGCTGTCGCGCACCGGTGCGGCCTCCTCAAGCCCCGTGCGGACGGAGTCATCGTCCGACAGACTCTTCGGCGCGTCATAGAGCAGATAGCCGTGACCGTCGGGCGAGACCCACACGTCGCCTTCGACACGGACGCTCTCCCGATCCGCCTCCTGCTCGCGGCTGAACGGCGGCCGGCGGTCGTCGCTCTTCTCGACCACCAGCACCAGCAGATAGGAGAAGTTGACCACCAGCGAGATGGCCACGGCAATCAGCAGGTCGACGACGATTCCGCCGGATTTCGAGGGACGGGACATGGCGGTTTATCTTTCGTCCTCGCCGTACCACGAGGCATACATGCGGTAGTCGCGTGCGATGCGCAGGATGATCTCCTCGCGCTGCTCGGGCGTGATGTCCCGGACCTTGCGGGCCGGAACGCCGGCATAGACCGAATCGGGTTCGAGCCTAGCGCCCGACAGCACCAGCGCCCCCGCGGCCACGATGCACCCCGACGCCACGACGGCATTGTCGAGCACCGTCGCCCCCATGCCGATCAGGCAGTTGTCCTCGATGATCGCGCCGTGGATCGTGGCGTTGTGGCCGATCGAGACGTCGTTGCCGATATGCGTCTGCGAAGGGTGGGGCGAACCGTCGTAGAGCGTGTGGATCACCGTTCCGTCCTGAATGTTGGTGCGGTCGCCGACGGTAATCGCGTTGACATCGCCGCGCAGGACGGTGTTGAACCAGATCGAACTGTCGCGGCCGACGGTCACGTCGCCGATGAGCACCGCCGTCTCGGCCACGAACGTCCCTTCGCCCACGCGGGGCGTATGTCCCCGCACCTCTTTTATATATGCCATACTCTCTCGTTTAAGCAGGTGTTGCGGCACCTTCTTCCGCAAAAATAGG
>USBO01000136.1 GCA_900552955.1 uncultured Alistipes sp. | reverse complement strand
GTATTTTGTCGGTCCGATGAACGGTTGCCTGCGGCCGCAGCCGCTCAGCCTCTATTTTTTATCGGCATCCTTGTCGACGGCGTAGAGCTCGTTGACCTTGGCCAGCACCAGCGGAGTGATGTCGAGCAGCGAGTCGGCATCGACGAGCGACGTGGCATTGAGGATGAGTTTGTACTTCTTGTCGGCGTTGAGCTCCTGCACGGCGCGGTGGATGAGATCCTGCGCACGGTTGGTGAAGACGAAATTCTCCTCGTCGAGCTTCTGCGCCTCCTTCTGGGCATTGTTCTGGTAAGCGGCCACACGCTTCTGGATCGACTCCTGCTTGGACTGCGCGTCGGCCGTGGTGATCAGCCCCTTCTGGTACTTCTCCTGCAACTGCGCGGCCTCGTACTGCAAGCCCTGCTCCTTCTTGGCCCAGCTCTCCTGCGCCTTTTTGGTCTTCTCCTGAAGGGCGGCACCCTCGTTGCGGAACAGATCGCTCTGCGCCAGCACGGCCTCGACCTGCACGTACACGATATCGCCGCTGCCCACGGTCTGCGCCGGAGCGCTCTCCGACGGCTGCGTCGTTCCGTTACCCTTGCAGCCCGCCGCCAGACACATCGCGGCGGCTGCGACAAACAAAATTCTCTTCATACCTATTTGTTTTCTTTCTGTTGGAATTGTACAAAATTTGCCAAAAAGCCCATAATGGACACAAAGATAAGAAAAATTTTCATACTTTTGTAACCGCTTAACGATTTCCGAGAAAGAATGTACGAATACATCCAAGGCAAGCTGGCCGAACTGGCACCCGCCTATGCCGTCGTCGAAACCGGCGGCGTGGGATACCTGCTCAATATCTCGTTGCAGACCTTTTCGGAGATCGAAGGCCAAAGCGAAGTGAAACTCTTCACCCATTTCGTCGTGCGCGAGGATGCGCAGCTCTTCTTCGGCTTCTCGACCAAGAGCGAGCGCGAGCTGTTCCGTCAGCTCATCAGCGTCTCGGGCGTGGGCGGCAACACGGCGCGCATGATCCTCTCGACCTACTCGCCGCGCGAGTTGCAGAGCATCATCACCACCGAGAACGCCGTCCTGCTCAAGAACGTCAAGGGACTGGGACTCAAGACCGCCCAGAAGATCATCGTCGAACTGAGCGGCAAGCTCACGGCGCTCTTCGACGGCGACACGCAGCCGCTGCCCGCCGGCGGCACCGACAGCGCCGTCTACGACGAGGCGACGGCCGCACTGGTCATGCTCGGCTTCCCGAAAGCCGCTTCGGACAAGGTCGTGCGCGCCATACTGAAGGAGCAGCCGGACGTCTCGGTCGAGGAGAGCGTCCGCATGGCGCTCAAAAGGCTCTGAACCGCTCCCTGCTAACCGTACAAGAAGAAACCCATTTACAATGACACTATAATCACATGGCAACATTTCTCTTCATCATGATCGCCTTGGCTCTGCTGGCGTTGGTCGTCTCTTTGGTTATTTTCACACTCTCGCAGCGGCGCAAAGCCCGTCTGCAGAATCCGCACGATAAACCCCACCACCATCACAGAGCATAGCCCGGACTCTACGGAATCCGAACCGCTGCCCTCCCTCGAAACACCGCCGTTTTCGGAGGAGGGTATTGTTTTGCGATGCAATGAAAATTTTATGAAGCCCCGCCCTTCCGCACAGCGGCACCGTCCGTTAGACATGCCGGCAATTTCGAATTCGCTACAAAATCGCGTTTCATCTTCGCACCGCAAACCGACGACGTGCCACGAATCGCCGTACCGCAACACGAGCACCGCGGCGCGGCGGACCGGACGCAACGCGCCGCATTTTGTATTTCATAAGATTTTTCCTAACTTTCGCACGCAGTTCCTCTCGCCTATGAACATCACGATCCGTATCCGAACACTTCTGGCTGGCGCCGCAGTTTTGCTGCTCGGCGCAACGTCGCACGCGCAGCCGCGGCACACGACCCACGAAAACGATTTCCGCGGTCGCCTCTCGTTCGCCCTGACCAAGCAACTCGGCCGACGGCATTCGGTCACGCTGGACGAAGAGCTGCGGCTCAAAGAGGGCTGGTCGCAGATCGACCGCATCCAGACCACGCTGAACTACGCCTGCGACATCCGGCCCTGGTTCAAGGCAGCGGCCTTCTACGCGCTGATCGCCAACGACCGCGGCACCGACCGCTCGATGGAGATGCGCCACCGCCTCTACCTCGAACTGACAGCCAGCCACAAAACGGGGGCATGGTGCTTTTCGCTGCGCGAGCGCCCGCAGGTGACGCTCCGCACGGCGCAGGTCGATCCAGCCGTCACCGCCCGCTCGGCGTGGGTGCTGCGCCACCGCGTGCAGGCGGAGTATGCGGTTCGGGGGACGGGGTTCAAACCCTACGCCTTCGTCGAGCTGACGCAGACGCTCAACGCGCCGACGGTGGGCAACTATCTGGAGAAGGTGCGCAGCTCGCTGGGACTGAAATACGCATTCGACAAACGGTCGTCGCTCGAATGTTACTATCGTTTCGACTGCAAGATCACCGACAAGCCCGTTTTCGACGACTTCGGAGCCGTGGACTTCATCGCCTCCGAACGCGGCAGCCACCACATCGTCGGTCTGGAATACGGATATAAATTCTGATTGCGGACGGCCCACCGGCCGCAGCACCGGGGCGCTGCTTCGCACGCCCTCACGCAGACCGCCCCCGTGAGGCGTGCGCGGGACCGTCTACTCCGTTTTGTGCTCGAGGAAATAACGCTGCGACTTGACCAGATTGCGGGCTTGCAGCACCATGGTCTTCGTCTCGTTGAGAATCGTCAGGTAGAGCAGGCTGGCCTTGGTCGACGACTCGCGGTTCTTGATGCGCTTGAGCTGCCGTTTGATCGCTTCGGCGATCGACTCGAACAGTTCGTCGCGCAGCTCGAGGATCAGTTCGATATCGGCGAAGTCGTTGTTGCGCAGCATGACATTGATGCGCGTGAAGATGGTCTCCACATCGTCGTTGATCTTCATCAGGTCCTCGATCTGCTCTTTGGTCATCCCCTCGTGGTTGTTGTCGATATGGTCGAAGCAGGGGCGCGTGACATGGAGCAGCGACTTGGTGATCTCGTTCATGTAGTCGACCACCTGCACGTAGTAGTGCCCCGAGTCGATCTCATTGTCCTGCAAGCGGATCAGCAGCGGCATCACCTTGTATTTGCGGTCGCGCGAGCGGTAGAACAGATCGTTGGACTGCTGCACCATCTCGCGCAGCACCTTGCGGTTCTCCTTGAAGACGGCGATCAGCGTGCGGTCGTAGATGCGCGTCACCTGTCCCATCGTGTAGCAGACCTCGGCGATGCACTCCTCGATGATCCCCTCGGTGTCCTTCACCTTCCCCGCGGCAGGCTGCTGCGTCTCGGCCACGGCGGCCTTGTTCTTCCTGCGGTTGCTGCGCACCAGCATCCAGCCGCACAGCACCGCCACGATGACGATGGCCGCATTGCCGCCGTACATCAGCGTCAGCCCGACCAGAAAGGCGATCGTGAAGGCCCCGAAACCCGTGACGAACCATCCCGAGACGACGGTCATCACGCCCGTGATGCGGTAGACGGCGCTCTCGCGGCCCCATGCGCGGTCGGCCAGCGACGAGCCCATCGAGACCATGAAGCAGACATAGGTGGTCGACAGCGGCAGTTTGAGCGACGTGGCAATCGAGATGAGGATCGACGCCGTAGTGAGGTTGACCGTCGCACGGATCAGGTCGTACGACCCGCCCTCGCGCTCCTCCTCGGGCAGTTTCTCGAAGCGCGCCGCCAGCGCGCGCTGCAACCGCTGCGGCATGATCCGCTCGTAGAACGCGTTGACGTTCATGGCAGCACGCACCACCCCGCGCGAGACGACCGACGAGCCGTAGCGCTCCTCGCCCTCGTTCTGACTCGAGAGCGACAGCTCCGTCTTCGACACCGACAGCGCACGCCGCGACGTCCAGAGCGTCACGATCATGATCGTCCCTGCCGCGAGCAGCAGCAGGATGTTGGCCGAGGCGTCCGTGGCCAGAGCGCCCATCGTCATGGCCGTGTCGCCCGATGCGCGCGCCATCATATAGGAGTCGTAGCCTGCCACGGGAACGCCCACGAAGTTCACCAGATCATTGCCGGCGAAAGCCAGCGCCAGCGAGAAGGTTCCGGCCAGAATGTTCAGTTTGAGAATATTGACGCCGAACAGCTGCACGAAGAAGAGCAGGATGCTGCACAGAATCCACAACACGAAGAGCGAGAGGGCCAGATGCCCGTCGATGTAGGCGAACAGCGCCGAATCGCTCATCACGCCGCGCAGCCCCTTGAACAGGGCGAAGTAGACGATCGCCGTGAACGAGATGCCGCACCACAGCGCACCGTAGCGGCGGAACAGCACGTGATAGCGGAACGAGAAGATCGCCCGCGAGAGGTACATCACCAGCGTGCCGCACGTGAAAGCGAGGATTACCGAGAGCAGGATGCCGGCCAGAATGGCCATCGCACGCGTCGAGTTGATGTAGCGCCCGATCTCGGCCAGCGAAATGGCCTCGTTGGAGGTGATGACCACCGTCGAGACGGCCAGCGCCGCGCCCAGCAGGCAGAAGACCAGCGCCACGGTGGTCGACGTGGGCAGCCCCATCGTGTTGTAGACGTCGAGCAGAATGATGTTGGCCAGCATGACCGCGAAATAGAGGATCATCACGTCGCGGAACGTGAACCGCGACGGATCGAACATGCCACTGCGCGCCACCTCCATCATACCGCTCGACGTGACGGCGCCGACGATGATCCCCACCGATGCCACGGCCATGATGACCTTGACGGGAGCCGCCTTGGAACCGATGGCCGAATTGAGGAAATTGGCGGCATCGTTCATCACGCCG
>USBO01000135.1 GCA_900552955.1 uncultured Alistipes sp. | reverse complement strand
TCTCGACGAAGCGCGCCAGCAGCGGCGAGGCCGTGTCGCAGGCGATCCCCTTGCCCGAGATGTAGTCGGCCTTGTCGTTGATGATGCGCCGGTGGGTGGTCGAGCGGCGCGACATGAGTGCCAGCGCCGCGGGGAAGAGGTTGTCGTCGCCCCAGCGCCAGAAGCGGTCGCTGCGGACGGTGCCGGCGCCGAGGGTGAGGTAGGGGTCGGTGCGGTTGCCGACGGCCACCGCCGTTTTGGTTCTGATCTTATTCATAGTCGTCGGTGTCTGTTTGCGCCCGGTCGGTGTCGTCGCTCGCCAGCACGAGCGTCGCCGTCGGACGGTCGCCGGGCTCTGTGCCCGACGCATAGGTGAAACGTTCGAGGCGCAGCGCCTGCTCCTCGCCGAAACGCTCCGAGCGGCCGATGCGCAGCCGCTGGCCCGCCGCCGTCTCGATGGCGGCCACGACCCCTCGGGTCGCGCAATGCTCCAGCCACCGGCGGTCGAACCAGCCGTCGGCCTGATGCTTGTCGAAGACGAGCGTCAGCGTGTGGCGCACGCGCAGCAGCCCTTCGTCGGCCGTCAGCGTCTCGACGTACGACGAGCGGTCGTCGACGAGTTCGTACTCCGCGAAGGGGGCCTGCGCGGCTCCGGTCTGCGCCTGTGCCAGCCGCACGCGGCGGATGCCGCCCACGGGTTTGCGCGGCAGCGTCGATGGATTCTGCATATCGTTCATGGTGTAGATGTGTAAAAACGGGCCGGCGCGCTCCGTCGGGATTGCGCCGGCCCGATCGGGTTACTCCTTGTAGGCGAACGACACGAGTTTCTCGTCGAGCACCTCGCAGCCGGCCATGAAGACGGCGCGCTGGCGGTTCTCCATCAGGTCGGGGTTGTACCACATGCGGATCTCGTTGCCCGGGAAGTCGGAGGTGTTGACCGCCAGCACGAGGTTGCGCCGGTCGGTCAGCAGGCAGAACGACTGGGCGTAGGTCGTGTCGCGCAGGTAGGTCGACAGATGCAGGTCGATGACCGGAATGCCGTGGTAGGTGAGCACCGGACGGCCCTCCGTGCGGCCGATGTAGGCCGCTTCGGTGTTGGCGAACGAGTCGAGATACTTCTCGTAGAGGTGATAGAGGTCCGAGGTGACGAAGAAGGCGAGCTGTCCGTCGGGTTTGCGGTCGGTCAGCTCCTCGGCGGCCTTGCTCCATGCGGCGTCGAAGATTTCGACGGCCGCCGCGGCCTGCTGGAGGTCGGTGTTGGCGTAGACCTTGGCGGCTGTGATCTTGTTCTCGTCGAGCAGTTCGTAGACGCGCTTGAGGAACCCGTCGAAGGTGGCGTACTCGGCGCCTCCCTCCTTGTCGCCGATCCACATCGTCACGCGGAGGCTCTCGGCGATGGCGCGCTTGAAGAGTTCGGTTTCGGCCTGCTCGAGCTGCGTGCCCGTCAGGTCGTCCATGTTGACGTCGGCGCGGTTGGTGATCGTTTCGTAGACCATCGAGAAGTAGTCGGCGGCCGAATAGCCCAGCTCGGCCTTGACTTTCGACATGGCGATGGTCTTCTGGAGCTTTCGGGCCGGATCGCCGCCCGTCCAGCCTGCGGCGTTGTACTGCTGGAGGATGTCGCCCGAGCGCTCCCACAGTTGGACGGTCGTTGGGGCGGGCATGTTGTAGAGGATGCGCACGCCCAGGTCGAGGGCCGACTGGCCGGTGAGCATCGGGCGGAAGAAGATGGTTTCGAGATCGTGACCCGTGTAGGTCTTGGCGTTTTCGATGAAAGACATGGTGATAACGGTTAAAGGTTTGATGATTGATATGCGGGGATGTCCCCTTTCGTTCAGTTCGTCACGAGCCTTCGGGCGTCGGCGGCGTAGGCCGCTTCGTTGGCCGAGCGGCGGATTTCGCCGACCGACGGGTCTTCGGCGGCCAGCACCTGCGTCGCACCGTGGCGCCGCTGCCCCTCGGCGGCTTCGATGGCGGAGCGAGGGGCGGGTTCCGCGGTGTCGAGGTGGAGAATGTTGTAGCGGTCTTCGTCCGGTGCGGCGTCTGCCCGTGCAGGCGTTGCCGCCGTGCCGTGAAGCCCGAGCGCCGTCAGCAGCCGGTTCCAGCCTCCGGCGAAATTCCGCGCGGGCGATCGTTCGCCGGTCGTCTCCGCCGTCTCGATGATCCGGTCGGCCAATCCCGCCGCCACGGTCTCCTCGGGCGAGAGCCAGCGGCCGTTGCCGTTGTTCTCGGCCATGCGTCGGGCGAACTCCTCGTGCGGGCGTCCCGACCGTCGGGCATAGAGGTCGGCCAGCCGTTCGTCGGTCTTGCGGAGCAGCTCGGCGCTCGCCTCCAGCTCGGCGGCGTTGCCTTCGGCGGCGCAGGCCGCCGCGTGCACCAGATAGAGCGCTCCGGCCGAGATCTCGCGCCGTCCTTCCGAGGCGGCCTGCGCAATGAGCGTCGCGGCCGAAGCCACGTAGCCGTAGCAGCGGGTGGTCACCTCGGCGTCGAGCGCTGCCAGCGCATCGTGGATGAGCAGGGCGTCGTTCACGTCGCCGCCCGTCGAACGGATGTTGACCACCACCCTCGGGGCGTCGAGCGCCGCGATGCTTGCCACCTTTTCGCGGAACCTCTCGTAGGTGGCCACGCGTTCGTCGGGCGACGCGAACTGTCCCTGTTCGGGTACGCCGATCGTCCCTTCGATGTCGATGTGGCAGACGTCGGCCGAATTTCTGATTCGGATGTCGGATTTCATGTTTTACTGGTTTTGTTGATTTCGGTAGATGATACCCCGTACCTTTTCGTAGGAACAGCAGTAGTCGTAGGCCGTTTCGCCCATCGCGTAACACTTTTTCTCGCCGCGGGCCGTACGGCGGGCCACGTCGCGCCGGATCGCGGCCTCTTCCGCGCGCCGCAGGTCGAGAATCCCTTCGCGCCGCAGATAGTCGAGCGTCTGCGCCGCGCTCAGCCCCCGCACGTCGCGGCGCAACTCTTCGAGAAGTCGATCTTCGTGCCGCATGGTCAGTCGCAGGAAAGACGGTCGAACGTGCAGCGCGCCACCCCTTCGCGCGGGTCGTAGGTCTCGACGGCGCGCAGCGTGAAGAGCGACGTGCCGCCGGCGAAGCCGAAGCGGAATCGGGAGCGGATCGTGGGATGCGCTTCGCCGTCGAAGCGGAAGAGCGCCGCATATTCGTCTGGGGCGATCTGCAGCCGGAGCGTCACCCGCTGACGGTCGTCCTCGGCCGCTGCGCGGGCGTCGCGGAAGCGGTGGAGCCCCTCCAGCCCGTCGCGATCCTCGAAACAGAGGGTGAACCCCGCCGTTCGGTCGTCGCCCGCGAAGTGGAACGCCGCCAGCGGGTAGCGCGCCTCGTCGAGCGGATAGCCCCACCGCTCGCCGGCCGGCAGGTCGTGCAGCCCCATCCAGCGCACGATGCGCGGCGTGAGAGCCGTGGCATCGTCGACCGCCGCGTCGTCGCGGTCGCCCACGCAGAGGATCGGCGCCGAGGGGGCGTTGACGTAGACGTCTGTCCGGCAGAGCGTCGGAGCGAAAAGTCCGTTCAACGACACCTCCTCGCCCTCCTTCGCCGCTTTGGAGGTCGTCGTGCGGCTCCAGCGCCCGAACCGCGTGTCGTGCGCTGCGTCGTAGCGCGCCACCGCACCGTCGCCGTCGCGGTAGCCCCACGTCTGCCGCTCGTGAATCTCCAGCGCGCGGTCGGCCCCCTCGATCGGCGTGTCGCCGAGGATGCGGTCGCTCCACTCCCAGGCGGTCGTCGTGTCGTAGAAGTCGCACGCCGGTTCGATGTAGACCCGTTTGAGCTGCTCGTCGGTGTGGAACCGCAGGTCGAACAGATGGGCCAGCGCCCGCAGCAGCTCCGCCTGCCGGATTTCGTGCCGCGCCACGTCGGCGAAGGTCAGCGCTGCGCCGTACCCCGGCGCCGACGAGAAGCAGGGCCGCAGCCGGCACTGGCGGCTGAGCGTGAAGCTCATCCCCTCCTCCGCACCGTAGAAGGCGATCTGCCGGAAGTGTTTCGGCGCCGTGGGCGTCACCGTCTCGGGCGAGGTGCGCACGGTGATCTGCACCTCGGTGCGTCCCGTCTCGCCGATGTAGCCGTCGTAGAGCACCCAATCCTCCGCATAGGGCGCTTCGGCGCCGTTGCGGTAGAGCCGCGCCTCGGCGAGCGTCGCCGCCGCCGGCGTGGTGACGAGCGCCGAGCGGGTCGTGAACTCCGCAAGGGTCGTTTCGGTGCCGTCCGCCGTGCAGCGCAGCGTCCAGCGGTCGCCCGCCGCGTGGCCGAAGACCACGATGCGATACTGGAAGGAGGGCCGCAGCGCCTCGCGCCGGTCTTCGAACCGGTTGGCCAGTTCGAACCGCACGTCGGCATCCTCGCCCAGCCACACCGAGTCGAAGCCCGTCAGCCGCCTCCGCGAGCGGATGCGGTAGTCGGTCGTGTAGCGGAGTTCGTATTCGAACCCCACGCTCACCTCCGTCAGCGGCCGGAAGCAGAGTTCCCCCTCCTCGATGCGCAGACAGCCGCCGGCGCTGTAGGCGTCGGTGAGCGTCGCCCCCGTCTCGTCAACCTCGTGCGGCGCGAAGGCGTCGACGAGATTGCCCACCGTGTGATGCGTCACGAAGGGGTTGGCCTCGACCCGTCCCAGCGCATTGGCCGTGGCGGTGCGGTCGGCCTTGCGGCGCGCCAGAAATCCCATCTTCTGCTGCCGGACGCGGGTGTCGTGCGAGGCGTAGGCCCCGCTCATGTGGAGCGAGCGGAACCACGGGCTCTCGATGAAGGCGCTCTCGACGGTGTACCCCGCCTCGGCGAAGAGCGCCTGCACCAGCGCATGCAGCGACAGGAACGGATGGTAGTCGTCCGTTGCGAGGAGCCGTTCCGGCGCTTGGAGCCC
>USBO01000134.1 GCA_900552955.1 uncultured Alistipes sp. | reverse complement strand
TTGGTGTAGGCATACTCGGGCGTATGGCTGGCGTTGTCGAGCCAGTTGGCATAGTAGACCGGCGAGTGTCCGCCGAGCACGCGGTCGACTGCCTGCGCCGCTGCGGGCGTCAGGTTGCATTCGGCGATATAGGCCGTCACGTCGTGTCCCTTCTGTCCCCATCCGAAAGCGGCCTGCAGCGAGCCGGCGCAGAGGGCGAACAACCAGAGTCTCTTCATCATATTCATTGGGGGTTATTGGTTCATCGTAGCCAGAAACTCCTCGTTCGAGGAGGTCATGCTCATCTGCTTCTCCAGGAACTCCATCGCCTCGACCGTCGTCATGTCCGACAGGTACTTGCGCAGAATCCATGTGCGCGACATCACCTCGCGCGGCAGCAGCAGATCCTCGCGCCGCGTTCCCGACGCCATCACGTTCACGGCCGGATAGATGCGTTTGTCGGCCAGCTTGCGGTCGAGCTGCAGCTCCATGTTGCCCGTGCCCTTGAACTCCTCGAAGATCACCTCGTCCATCTTCGAACCGGTGTCGATGAGCGCCGTGGCGATGATCGTCAGCGATCCCTTCTCCTCGGTGTTGCGGGCCGCGCCGAAGAACCGCTTGGGTTTGTGCAGCGCATTGGCGTCCACACCGCCCGAAAGCACCTTGCCCGAGGCGGGCTGCACCGAGTTGTAGGCGCGGGCCAGGCGGGTGATCGAGTCGAGGAAGATCACCACGTCATGACCGCTCTCGACCATACGCTTCGCCTTGTCGAGCACCATCTCGGCCACCTTGACGTGACGCGACGCCTGTTCGTCGAAGGTCGACGCCACGACCTCGGCCTTGGCGTTGCGAGCCATCTCGGTCACCTCCTCGGGGCGTTCGTCGATCAGCAGCACGATGATGTAGACCTCGGGATGATTGTCCGCAATCGCATTGATGAGCGACTGCATGAGCATCGTCTTACCCGTTTTGGGCTGGGCGACGATCAGTCCGCGCTGTCCCTTGCCGATGGGCGAGAAGAGATCGACCACGCGGTTCGGCAGAGCGTTGTGCCCTTTGCCCGTCAGACAGAACTTCTCGCTCGGGAAGAGCGGAGTCATGAACTCGAACTGCACGCGGTCGCGGATATATTCGGGATCCAGCCCGTTGATCTCGCTGACCTTCGTCAGCGGAAAATACTTCTCCCCCTCCCTCGGCGGCCGGACCAATCCGCTCACCGTGTCGCCCGGTTTGAGACCGAAGAGCTTGATCTGCGAAGGCGAAACATACACATCGTCGGGCGAATTGAGGTAGTTGTAGTCGGCCGAACGGAGGAATCCGTAGCCGTCGGGCATGATCTCGAGGACGCCTTCGCCCTCGATCTCACCGACGAAATCATCCTTGGTTATCACCTCGGGGCGCTCTTCGCGCACACGCACCGGCGCCTCGGCCACGGGCTGCTGCACGACGCTCGGTGTTTCGGCGACTGCCGGAGCCGCCACCGGCTCTTCGGCATTCTTCGGTTTACGCCCCCGCCGTTTGGGTGCGGCGACGGCCGCTTCGGCCGGAACCGGAACCTCGGGCGCAACGGCCTCCGCCGGCTCGTTCGCCACCGGAACTTCGTGCGTCTCGGCCGGCGTACGGCCTTCGACCCTCACACCCGACATCCGGGGCCGGCGCCCGCGGCGTTTGGGCTCTTCAGCCGACTCCGCATCGCCGCGCGGGCCGTCGCCGAGCATCGCAGTCCCGATACGTTCGAGCAACTCCTTCTTCTTCAACATCACATTCTCTATTCCCAAGGCTTTGCCGATCTCGCGCAATTCAGCGAGGCTCTTGCCTTCGAGCGCATTTACATCCTGCATAAAATTTACTGATCAAAAATCGTTTTCGGTGAAAATCCGGTCGGATGACCGGCTGCTGCGAAATAACGTCGTTTACAAGCGTTGTTGTTGCGTGTTTGAATCGGATTCGATCCGCCACACGCATTGGCGTTACAAATATAGTGCATTATTGCGAAACCCCCAAAAAAATGCAATATCTTTTTAGTACTCGGAGCCGGGATCGAACCGGCACGGCCATTACTGGCCACAGGATTTTAAGTCCGGCGTGTCTACCTATTCCACCATCCGAGCGACAACACCTGCGTAAAAGGCTGGGCAAAAATACGAATTAAATATTTATTCTGCAAACAAAGTCTCCTCGCATATTCGGCCGCCGGCCGCGGGCCGCCCGCAATTTCATGCGCATGCAAAGATTTCCACCGCCCAGAGCATCAGCGGCAGCCGCTCGCCGGACGACGGGTGGACCGCCCGCCTGCGTCGCGGGCAAAACCGCGGAATCAGTCCTGCCCTGTGCCGCTCCGGGCGTCGATCCAAGCGATGACCGCCTCCGTGTCGGACGGGGAGAACCATCTGATCCCCGCGTCGCGGCGAAACCATGTGAGCTGCCGCTTGGCATAGCGGCGCGAATTACGCTTGATGAGCGTCACGGCTTCGTCGCGCGTGATCGTTCCGTCGAAATAGTCGAAGAGCTCCTTATACCCCACCGTCTGCAGCGCATTGAGGTCGCGGTACGGCAACATTCGCCGGGCCTCCTCCTCGAGGCCCGCCTCCAGCATGGCGTCGACGCGCCGGTCGATGCGGGCATACAACTCCTCGCGCGGCAGCGTCACACCGATCCTGACGATATCGAACGGCCGCTGTTTACGCGCGCCCGTCCGCTGCTCCGAAAAGGGACGGCCCGTTTGCAGGCATACCTCCACGGCGCGCAGCACGCGTGAGGGATTCCGGCGGTCGACCTCATCGTAATAGACCGGATCGAGCGCCTTCAGCCGTTCGGCCATCGCCTCCACCCCCTCGGTCTCGAGCCGGCGCATCAACTCCCTGCGCAGCGCCTCGTCCGCCTGCGGCAGATCGTCCATCCCCTCGCACAGCGCACGGACATAGAGCCCCGAACCGCCGACGGCCACAACCCTGCTACCCTTGCGGAACAACCGCTCGAGCAACGGCACCGCCGCGGCCTCGTAGGCCCCGCAGTTGAACTCCTGCGTCACGTCGTGCGAAGCGATGAAATGATGTTCGACGGCCCGCAACTGCTCGGCCGACGGCTGTGCAGTGCCGATCGGCAGGCCGCGGTAGATCTGTCGGGAATCGGTCGAAAGGATCGGCGCACCGTAATGGGCGGCGACACGGATGCTCAGATCCGTCTTGCCGGCTCCCGTAGGCCCGACGATCACGATCAACAGCGGGTCACTCATCGTCGTAGCTGTCGTCGCCGTCGAACCCGCCGAAATCGTCCATCATCTGTTCGAAGATCGAGCCTTCGTCCTCGTTCGCCTCGGGATCGTACTGATCGGGCGCCGGAGCGTGTTCGAACGCCACGCGCGGATACTCCATCACAGCTTCGGGACGTTTCGCCTCGGTCAGTTCGAGGTAGAAAGCCCTGTCGTTCAACTGATCGAAGAGGTAGATCAGCCGCTCGCGGTTGCGGTGAAGCAACTGGCCGAGCGTAACGCTCTCCATCGGAACGCTTTCGGAGCCGCACATATCGAGCAGCGTATACTCCTGAAGCCGCTCCCAGCGTCCGTCAGCAGTGAAAAACGAGGCCATGCAGGCATCATAGCCGAGACTCCGCACGATGAATTCGTGGAAATCGCGCAGCGTCATATCGTAGGGCACCTCGAGATCGCGCACGAAATGGTCGTTCTCGTCGCTCAGCATTCGGAATTTGAAAACCATCGACATATTCACAGAAACTTTAGGATCGGGATGAACAGCGCACGGCGCGATCGGATCCCCTGCCCCGCACGGCGCGCCTCCGCATCGTGCGGAGGTTTATCCCATAGCAAAGATAGGCAATAATCCGTAATCCGCAAGCTCGGCGGAGCCTTTTTACGGCTCAGATCGTAGCAAGAAACCGCATCGTGTCCACATCGTCGGCATAGTCGGTCAGGCGGGGATGCTGCGCACGCCCGAACTCCACGCGACGCGAATGCCGCACGCACCGCGAGACCACGCACTGCAACTCGCCGTCGTGCGCCGCCAGCCACTCCTCAGCCTCGGCCGGGGTATCGTAAAAGGTATAATGGATGCGGCTGAGCGCCGCCGGAAACGACCGCTCCTCGCACATCACCGCGCCGTCCAGAGCGACGAACGGCAGACGGCGCATGCGCAGCACGGCCCGTTCCTGAAGGTAGTTGTGGCGATATTTCTCGTTATCCGCCCTGCACCGCAACGACGGCAACCCGCCGCGCGGCACAAACAGCAGCGACACGTTGCGGCAGCCCAGCCCCGAGTAGGCGAAAATGTCCTCCTCCAATCCGCGGAGTTCCGCCGACGTCTCCCGCCCCGACAGCACGGCCACCGATTGACGGCTTCCGCGCAGCAGCGACGGAATGCCTCCGAACAACGCCCGAAAATAGCGATTCGTATTGTCGCTTCCGGTGGCAATCACGGCATCGGGGCACCCCTGTATGTCGGAGATCGTCAGCGGATTCGCAGGGTCGATCGCTTTCAGCAGACCGACGATGTATTCCGTCAGCGTCGCATCCTTGCCCGACGGCCTGACCCGACACGCATGTCCGCTCACTAGCACACACAACAGATCGAAAAAACCGACCAGGGGAAGATTTCCGGCCGTGATCACCAGCACCTCCTTCCGCCTCCCGATCGGCGGATAAGCGCTCGCCCAACGCTCGAGCCGTCCCCGTTCGAGCATCTCATCGCGGATGGCCTCCACCGAACGGACGATCTCCTGCGGCAGGAACCACGGATTCGCGGCTGCGGCGCGACGAACGATCTGCACCGTCTCCGGTGTCCGTCCGAATGCCTCCAGCCGCTCGCCCAACCTAACGAAACTATCGATCATGCGGTTCATCGGTGCAAAGATACGAATAAGCCGAGCGCAAAAGCAAATTTATTTGCATTTTGCCGAGGCGAAGTATCTAAGACGAAGTCAAAGTACGAATAAGCCGAGCGCAGATACA
>USBO01000133.1 GCA_900552955.1 uncultured Alistipes sp. | reverse complement strand
TATTTCGGCGACGACGACCTGCTGGTGGCCGAGGTAATCGACAACACCACCTCGCGCGGCCGCACGCTGCGCTTCCTCTTCGACGGCGACTACGACGAGTTCAAGGCGGCGCTCTTCAAGCTGGGCGAGACGCCGTTGCCGCGCTGGGTGCGCGAGACGGTCGAGCCGGAGGACAGCGAACGCTATCAGACGATTTTCGCCGCAAAGGAGGGTGCCGTGGTGGCTCCCACGGCGGGGATGCACTTCTCGAAACACCTGATGAAGCGCATGGAGATCCGCGGCGTCGAGCGGGCGTTCGTCACGCTGCATGCCGGTCTGGGCAACTTCCGCACGGTGGACGTCGAGGATCTGTCGAAGCACAAGATGGATTCCGAGCAGTATCTCGTCGACGACGAGACGGCCGCAGCCGTCAACCGCGCCAAGCTCGGCGGCCGCAAGGTCGTGTCGATCGGCACGACGGTCATGCGCACGCTCGAAACGGTCGTTTCGACCAACGGTACGATCAACGCTGCCGAAGGGTGGACCAACAAGTTCATCTTCTCGCCCTACGAGTTCACCGTGGCCGACGCCATGGTCTCGAATTTCCACCTGCCCTACTCCACGCAACTGATGATGGTGGCTGCGTTCGGCGGCTATGAGTGCGTGATGAACGCCTACAAGGCGGCGCGCGAGGAGGGCTACCGGTTCGGGACGTACGGCGACGCGATGCTGATCCTCTGACGGCGGCGGGGCGGATTTGCGGCCCGGCGCGGTTTTTCGGAAAATTATCACTACCTTTGTAAAATAAACCCATTGACGATGGCTGGAAAGATATTATACGTGTGTCAGGAGATTTCCCCCTATCTTCCCGAGTCCGAACAGTCGGTGCTGTGCCGGCAGCTGGTGCAGGCGATGCAGGAGCGGGGGAACGAGATTCGGACGTTCATGCCGCGTTACGGTTGTATCAACGAGCGCCGCAACCAGCTTCACGAGGTGATCCGGCTGTCGGGAGGAAACCTGATCATCGACGACAACGATCATCAGCTCATCATCAAGGTGGCTTCGATTCCTGCGGCCCGCGTGCAGATCTACTTCATCGACAATGACGACTATTTCACCCGCAAGGCGGTGCTGTCGGACGATGAGGGGTGGTTCGCCGACAACGACGAACGCGCGATCTTCTTTGCGCGCGGCGTGCTCGAGACGGTCGAGAGGCTGCGCTGGAGTCCCTCGATCGTGCATTGCCACGGCTGGTTCTCGGCCGTCGTTCCGATCTATCTCAAGCACAGGTTCGCCAAGGTGAACGTCTTCCGCAACGTGAAGATCGTCGTCTCGCTCTACGACGATGCCTTCGCGGGGACGCTCGATGCCGGCTTCCGCGCCAAGATCGAGCACGAAGGCGTTCAGGATGAGAGACTGAAAATTCTCGACGATCCCTCATACCAAAACCTCATGCGTTTCGTTATGGACTATGCCGACGGTATCGTGCTCGCTTCGCAGAACGTCGACGCCGTGACGGCCGAATATGCGCGCCGCAGCGGAAAACCGGTTCTGGAGTGCCAGGCGCCGGAGGCGGAGGGATTCGATAATTACAATAAGTTCTATGAAGAATTATAGAGGCGTTCGCAAGTGGCTCAACGCCGTTCTGGTGCTGGGCGTGGCGGGAATGCTGACCTTTGCCGGCTGCACGGAGGTTGACGACACGCTCGGGTACGAACTCGTGCCGGGGAGTCAGCAGATGGAGATGCGTCTGCAGAGCATCCGCAAGGGATTCGAGGCGCGGATGTTCATGAGCGACTCCGTCAAATCGTCCAATCTCTCCTACGGCTACTTCGGTACGACGAAGAGCGACACGTTCGGCATGCGCAAGGCCGGATTCCTGACGCAGTATCTGTGGGCGTCGGTCTCCGACCGCAAGAACTGGTACGGCTACCGGCCGATCTTCGACTCGATGCAGCTGCTCATCAGCGTGTCGTCGTATGCGGGCGATACGCTCGAGCCGCAGCGCTTCGGCGTCTACCGCATCCTGAACAACGACTACCTGAAGGATCATGACGGCAACGCCGACGGTGCGGCCGATACGACCTTCTTCACGAGCTTCGATCCTGTGGAGGCGGGATGCGTCGACGAGAGCCGGCCGCTCTTTACCTTCACCTTTCCCGACGGCCGGACGACGGGCCCCGCCACGACGGCCGTCACGCTGGAGCCGACCTCCGACGGACTGGACTATGTCGCGGAGCTGATGCTGCAGGCGGGCAAGTACAAGAACGATTCGACGGTATATGTCAATGACTCGCTGTGGGTCAACTATTTCTGCGGACTGGCCATTCTGCCGCTCGAGTTCGACGGCACCTTCGGTGCGGCCTTCGGCACCACGCTCAGCGAATCGGGCCTGATGCTCTACGGGCGTAACCGCGATTCGATCGACGCGACGCTTATCCGCGACACGTTGCAGACGCTCTTCTATTTCTACGACGAGTATGCGCCTGCTTACGGCAACGTCTCGATCAATACGGTCGGGCGCACCAGTACGCGCTATATCGACTACGCGGCCATCGTCGAGAAGCCCGGCGGCGGAACCGTTGTGCCGCAGCAGCCCTTCGAGCTGGGTTTCGTCGAGGGCATGGGCGGCGCGCTCGTCGAGCTGTCGCTCACCGACGAATTCATGTCGGTGCTGGGCACCTTGCAGGACGAGCAGAAAGGTGCCGGCTACCGTTCGGTGGCGATCAATCAGGCGCTGCTCTCGATCTACGTCGACGGCGTGACCGACGGCGGCTGGGAGCAGGGTTTCCCGCAGAAGGTGATCGACCGTTTCGATGCGTCGATCAGCCGGCTGGGGCTCTACACCGACTACAAGCGGCTGACGCCCGTGGCCGACTATGCCTACACGTACGAGCAGCAGTACGACGTGACGCTCCCCTACGGCGGTTATCTGAACCGCAGTCTGGGCTGCTACGTGCTCGACATCTCGGGGCATATCCAGCGGCTGTGGCGTGCGTATCAGGAGGCGCCGGTCGATCCGGCGACGGGGCAGCGGCAGTACACCGATGCTCAGAAGCGGCTCATGAAGCTCTATCTGGCGCCGGCGGCGGGCGATCTGTTCACCTTCAACCGTGTGGCGCTGCAGGGCGGCATCCGCGTCGGCGAGAACGCCCCGATCCACATGGAACTGACCTATACGCTGATAAAATAGAGAGGGCGGAACACATGCTTTTGCGAACCTAAGTGCGATACTTAGGTTTTCGCATATATAAATGAATACGATGCAGGAGAATTTAGTTATCGTCGAGTCGCCGGCCAAGGCCAAGACCATCGAGAAGTTCCTGGGCAAGGATTTCGTGGTCAAATCGAGCTTCGGCCATATCCGCGACTTATCGAAAAAGGATCTGGGGATCAATCTGACCGACGGTTTCGCGCCGGTCTACGAGATCCCGAAGGATAAACGCAAGGTGGTGGACGAGCTGACCCGCGCCGCGAAGGATCGCACCGTGTGGCTCGCCTCCGATGAAGACCGCGAAGGAGAAGCCATCGCATGGCACCTGACCGAAGTGTTGGGTCTCCCGGTCGAGGGGACGCAACGGATCGTCTTCCACGAAATCACCAAGCGGGCCATCCTGGAGGCCATCGAGCACCCGCGGACGGTCGACATGAATCTGGTCAACGCCCAGCAGGCGCGGCGCGTGCTGGATCGTCTGGTGGGCTTCGAGCTGTCGCCCGTGCTGTGGAAAAAGGTGCGGCCGTCGTTGTCGGCGGGGCGCGTGCAGAGTGTGGCGGTGCGGCTGCTCGTCGAGCGCGAACGCGAGATCATCGCCTTCCGGTCGACCCCCTATTACCGTGTCGTTGCGCAGTTCTATCCCGCCGGCGACGAGGAGCGGACGCTGTTCAAGGCCGAACTGCCCACCCGATTCGAATCGCGCGAGGAGGCCGAGGCATTCCTTCAGAGCTGCATCGGCGCGAACTTCACGGTGGCCAAAGTCGAGGAGAAGCCCGTAAAACGCTATCCTGCGCCTCCCTTCACGACCTCCACGCTGCAACAGGAGGCGGGCCGCAAGCTGGGAATGTCGGTTTCGCAGACGATGTCCGTCGCGCAGCACCTCTACGAGCAGGGTCTGATTACCTACATGCGTACCGACTCGGTGAACCTCTCGTCGCTGGCGCTGGCGCAGTGCAAGGAGCAGATCACCAAACTCTACGGCGAAAACTATTCGGCCTGCCATAATTACAAGACCAAGACCAAAGGCGCGCAGGAGGCGCACGAGGCGATCCGTCCGTCGTATATCGACCGTCAGACGATCGAGGGCACGCCGGCCGAGAAGCGTCTTTACGACCTGATCTGGAAGCGCACGGTCGCTTCGCAGATGGTTTCGGCCGAGGTGGATCGCACGACGATCGCCATTGCGGTCGACAGCCGCCGCGAGCAGTTCGTCGCCACGGGCGAGGTGGTTCGTTTCGACGGGTTCCTGCGCCTCTACTCGGAGTCGACCGACGAGGAGCCGGCCGAGGACAGCGCCGGCCTGCTGCCCAAACTCGCGGCGGGTGACGAGGTGCTCTATCAGTCCATCACGGCCACCCAGCGTTTCACGATGCCGCCGGCGCGCTACAACGAGGCGTCGCTGGTCAAGCGGCTCGAGGAGCTGGGTATCGGCCGTCCGTCGACCTATGCGCCGACCATCACGACGATCATCAACCGCGGCTATGTAGTCAAGCAGAACAAGGAGGGGCAGAAACGCTCCTACGAGCAGTTGACGCTGGCGGGCGGCAAGGTGTCGGCCAAGACGCTGAGCGAGAGTTTCGGCAAGGAGAAGAACCGCTTGCAGCCCACCGACATCGGGATGCTGGTGAACGACTACCTCGAGCAGCAGTTCGCGCCGATCATCGACTACAACTTCACGGCCAACGTCGAGAAGGAGTTCGACCGCGTGGCCGAGGGCGACATCACGTGGGACAAGATGATCGACGCCTTCTACGGGTCCTTCCACCGCATGGTCGACACGGCCATCGAGAGGCAGACCGACAAACGTGCGCCTGCGCGCGT
>USBO01000132.1 GCA_900552955.1 uncultured Alistipes sp. | reverse complement strand
ACCAGATGTAGCGGTTGTAGGTGGCCGGGTCGAAGCGGGCCACGACGCCGTGACCTTGCAGAATGCGGTATTCGCGGATGGCCCCGGCGATGAAGGCGCGCATTTCGTCTGTCGAGTTGAAATGGCTCTTGCGGGCGGCCCGCATGGCGGCGCCCAGCGAGAAGAGCCCGCGCGAGTACATCCATTTCGAAAGCCTGTTGCGCGAGGCGTGGTAGAGCAGCACCTCTTCGGGAATCTCCATGACCAGATGTTGCATGTCGCGCAGGTCCTTGGCCCGTCCGATGACCTCTCCGGTGGTCAGGTCCTTGAAGACGAAGTCGCCGAAGGTGAACTCCTCGCCGATGTAGTCGCTCAGTTCGAGCAGCAGCGTTTTGGAATATTTGGCGATGAAACCCACGCCCAGCTCCTCGGCCGTGGCCCGCATGCTCTCCTGCGAGGACTGCATGAGAAACGGCATCTGCGGGTTGTCGGCCTTGATGAGCCGGCACAGGTCGATGCCCGCGTCGAGCTTTTCGCTCGCCGAAGGGTCGCCCTTGTGCAGGACGAATCCCACGTCGGAGATGACGCCCAGCAGGTTCTTCTTGTACTTTTCGTACAGCTCCACCGCTTCGGTGTAGTTGGTGGCCAGCAGAATCTTGGGGCGGGCGCGCTTGCGGAGCATCTGCTGCTGCTCGTTGAGCGCCTCCTTGAGAAATTCGCTGTTCTGTTGCAGCACTAATTTGTAGATGGCCGGCAGGTAGGTCGAATAGTATTTGATCGAGTCCTCGACGAGCAGGATGCACTGCACGCCCACGCCCAGAATGTCGTTGTCGGCGTTCATGCGGTCCTCGATGAGCTTGATGATCGTCAGGATCAGGTCGGCGTTGCCGTGCCAGTAGAAGATATAGTCGATGGCCGAGGCGTCGCCCTGTTCGATGCGCTTGTTGATGTCTTTCGAGAAGTTGGCCAGCAGCACGACGGGGATGTCGGGCCGGATCTCCTTGACCATCTTGGAGAGGTGGAAAATGTCGACGTCTCCGACGTTGAACATGCTGATGGCCAGATCGAACGAGTCGTTTTCGCGCAGCAGCTCCAGCGCTTCGTCCGACGAGCTGACGCGTTTGAACGAGGGCGGGTTGCTCAGGTTCAGGTTGATGTATTCGTTGTTGATCTGTACGTTGATGCGTCCGTCCTCTTCGAGGGCGAAGGCGTCGTAACTGCTGCAGATGAGCAGCACTCGGCGGATGCGTTTCTGCATCAGGTTGCCGTAGTCGATCGAAACGACGGGGGCGTTGGCGGAGGAAACCTCGGAGGTCATGGGCCGGTGTTTTTGGATACGGGCAAATGTATATAAATTTCCGGGAGTTTTCTTACCTTTGTGGAAACTATGGGAAACCTTATGGCTGAATATACGCTCGAAGAAGTGGCTTCGCGCCGGGCGGCGCGCGAGTTTCTCGATCTGCCCAAACGGCTCTATCGCGACGAACCGCACTGGATCTGCCCGCTCGACAGCGACATCGAGTCCCGCTTCGATGTCCGGACCAACGAACTGCTGCGCGACGGCGAGGCGATCCGCTGGCTCGTGCGCGACCGCAGCGGCGAGGCCGTGGGGCGCATCGCCGCATTCTACAACCGCGAACAGGCGGCCATCGAGGAGCAGCCCACCGGAGGCTGCGGATTCTTCGAGGCGATCAACGATCAGGAGGTCGCCGACCTGCTGTTCGACGCCGCACGCATGTGGCTGGCCAGCCGCGGCATGGAGGCTATGGACGGCCCCGTGAACTTCGGGCCGCGCGACACGTGGTGGGGCCTGCTCGTCGAGGGATTCGAGTTCCAGCCCCTCTACGCCAACCCCTACAACCCGCCCTACTACAAGGAGCTGTTCGAACGCTACGGATTCCGCAACTACTTCAACCAGAACACCTATATTTATCGCGTGAACGACTCGGAGGCCAACCGCCAGATCTTCGCCCGCACCGAACGGCTCATGGCCACGCCGGGCTACCGATTCGAGAACATCGACATGCGCAATCTGGAGGAGACGGCCGAGAACTTCCGCATCATCTACAACAAAGCCTGGGCCCTATTCTCGGGCGTCAAACCCATGGACAAAGCACAGGCGCAGCGGATGATGCGGTCGATGCGCGCGATCATCGACCCCGACATCATCGTCTTCGCATACTTCAACGACGAACCGATCGGGTTCTTCATCACCGTGCCCGACCTCAACAGGCTGATCGGAAAGTTCGACGGCAAATTCGGCTGGTGGCAGAAGCTCCGCCTGATGTGGGATCTCAAGGTGCGCAAGTCGTGCGACCGCATCTTCGGCATCATCTTCGGCATCACGCCCGAGTTCCACGGCAAGGGAGTCGAGTCGGGCATCATGACCAAATTCTACCACTTCCTCGAGGAGAGCCAGGACCGTTACAAGACGATGGAGCTGGCGTGGATCGGCGACTTCAACCCCGTGATGAACCGAATGATCCAGACCTACGTCTGCGCATCGCTCCACAAGGTGCACACCACATACCGCTACCTGTTCGACCGCGAGCGGGAATTCCACCGCTGCCCGCGGCTGGGCGTCAAACGCAGGGAATAACATCCGAAAGATAAACCGATGAAAACCACTCCTTTCCACAAACATCACATCGCGGCGGGCGCCAAGATGGCTCCCTTCGCGGGATACGACATGCCCATCGAATTCACGGGCATCAACGACGAACACCTCACCGTGCGGCAGGGCGCGGGCGTCTTCGACGTGAGCCACATGGGCGAGATATGGGTCAAGGGCCCCAGGGCGCTCGACCTGCTGCAACGCATCACCACCAACGACGCGGCCAGACTTTTCCCCGGCAAGGTGCAGTACTCGTGCATGCCCAACGGGCAGGGCGGCATCGTGGACGACATTCTGGTCTACAAATTCTCGGACGAGAAATACATGCTCTGCGTCAACGCCGCCAACATCGACAAGGACTGGGCCCACATCCTCCGCGAGGGCGAGGCGTTCGGGATGCGCGAGGGCGTCGAGCTGGAGAATGCCTCGGACAACATCTGCCAACTGGCCGTGCAGGGGCCGCTGGCCATGAAAATCGTGCAAAAGCTGGTCGACCACCCCGTCGAGCAGATGGACTATTACACCTTCGAACAGACGAAGGTGGCGGGCTGCGAGGCCATCCTCTCGATCACGGGCTACACCGGCGCGGGCGGCTGCGAGATCTACGCCTTCAACGACGATGCCGACCGGCTGTGGGAGGCGCTGTGGAAGGCGGGCGAGGAGTTCGGGCTGAAGAACATCGGGCTGGGCGCGCGCGACACGCTGCGGCTCGAGAAGGGGTTCTGCCTCTACGGCAACGACATCGACGACACCACCTCGCCGCTCGAGGCGGGGCTGGGGTGGATCACCAAGTTCGCCGAGGGCAGGCAGTTCATCGACCGCGAGCGCATGGAGCGCCTCAAAGCCGAGGGCGTGCAGCGCAAGTTGGTGGGATTCAAGATGATCGACCGCGGGATTCCGCGCCATGAATATCCGCTTAAGAGCGTCGAGGGGGCACCCATCGGGCACGTCACCTCGGGCACGATGTCGCCCTGTCTGAAAGTCGGCATCGGGCTGGGCTACGTCGACGCCGTCTATGCAGCGCCCGGGACGGTGATCGCCGTCGAGGTGCGCGGGCGGCTGCTGCGGGCCGAGGTGGTGAAGTATCCGTTCGTCTGAGCGGGTCATTTCCGCGCCGCGCGACGGCCGCCGGAGGTTTTTCGGCCGAGATGCACGAAAAAAAGCCGCGGCATTGCGAGAATCGGAAAAAATGTGTACCTTTGCCCTCCCCAAAGGGAGCGTAGCAACCTCTTGCACAGGGTGCGCGGCGCGGATGCGGCGGTTCCCGGGAGCGTGAGCGACCGGTTCGACGCGGGATTACCGGACAATGGGCCGGTATGGTAGCGCGGCACAGCGGCAATGTTGAGCGCTGAAATCATCAAAAGAATGTTGCAACTATGAACAAGGATGCAATCATCAAGCTCGTCAACGAGCAGTTGTGGCCGAAGGGCGAGGCCGACGTGCCCCAGTTCAAGGCCGGCGATACGATCACCGTATCGTACAAGATCGTCGAGGGTAACAAGGAGCGCGTGCAGAGCTTCCGCGGCGTGGTTATCCAGATCAAGGGTTCGGGCAAGACCAAGATGTTCACCATCCGCAAGATCTCGAACGGCGTGGGCGTCGAGCGTATCTTCCCCCTCTATTCGCCCCACATCGAGCGCATCGAGGTCAACAAGGTGGGTGTCGTACGCCGCGCGCGTATCTACTACCTGCGCAAGCTGACCGGAAAGAAGGCTCGCATCAAGGAGAAGCGCATGACCAAATAAGGGTCGCCGCACGAAAAAGAGCGTGCCGAACGATGTTCGGCACGCTCTTTTCATTTTCGCAAGTTTGCAGCACCGTTCACTTCCGGCAAGTCGAATTTGCAGAACCGCATCAGGCCGTCATCGCTGTACAGGGCGATCATCGTCCGGTCGTCCGCACTCACGCAAAAGCTCAGAACCGGGCGGTCGAGCAACAGATCGCAGCGGTGCGTGCCGTCCCAATCGCAGACCCGGATACGATCGCTCTCACTCAGGCGTCTGACAGACTCGGCAGACAGGCTCGCATCGAGAACTTTTCCCGAATAAAGAGCATAAATGCACCCAGAGGTCGCATACGCATCGGAATAATAATTGGCATACCTCTCATAGACGACCCCTATCACCCGCTCCTGCAACAGGTAGTCAGGAAGATCCGCACGCAACGAATATACTGGCCGCGGAGTATCGTTTTCCCCTATTTCAAAGATTTCGAATACGTTTGCTGCCGAACAGAGAAAAGCGAAACGGTTCGATCCAGGCCGGGCGAGCATCTTTCCCTGATAGGCCATCGCCTTGTAACGTCCGTCATAGGAGAATCCGTCATCAGGAAACTCGCCGAAAGACAAGAGCACTTTACCCGACAAGTCCGTCAGACAATACATCGCCTCCTCCGACCCGTATGCAACGAATCGGTCTCCCAACCGTACCATGCTCAGAACCCCGGGAT
>USBO01000131.1 GCA_900552955.1 uncultured Alistipes sp. | reverse complement strand
GCATCGGAACGAAGGAGCGCTGGGTCAACCGCCCCGCGACCGATCCCGCGGAACTGGCAATCGCGTCGGTGCGCGAAGGCGCCGTCCCGGGCATCCACACCGTGACCTACACCTCGGCCGACGACGTGCTGACGCTGCGTCACGAGACCCTCGACCGCCGCTCGCTGGCCCTCGGGGCCGTGGTCGCGGCAGAGTTTTTGAATGGCAAACGAGGCGTCTACACGATGGACGACCTGCTGAAATAGAGAGACATGGGAAAACTGAAATCCTTCTTCGGGAATCGCTGGGTCGGCTTCACGCTCTGGAGCCTGCTCTACATTCTGTGGTTCGTCGTCTGGACAGGCAACTGGTGGATGCTGCTGGGCGAGCTGGTCATCGTCGACATCTACTTCACGCACTTCCTGTCGCGGCTCATCGGCCGCCGCAACCGTGAGTGGTGCCAGCGCAGCCCGACCTACAAATTCATCTACGAGTGGGCCAACGCAATCGTTTTCGCAACGGTCGTCGCCTCGGTCATCCACCTCTTCATCTTCCAGATGTACGTCATTCCGTCGTCATCGATGGAGTCGTCGCTGCTCATCGGCGACTATCTCTACGTGAGCAAGGTGGCCTACGGCCCCCAGATGCCCAACACGCCGGTGTCGTTTCCCTTCGTGCACCACACGATGCCCTTCTCGCAGACCCGCAAATCCTTCTCGGAGTGCGTCAAGTGGCCCTACCACCGGCTCAAAGGATTGCGCAGCATCGAGCGCAACGACGTGGTCGTCTTCAACTTTCCGGCAGGCGACACCGTGCTGCTCGAGCGGCAGGATGCCACCTACTACGACGTGCTGCGCGAATACCAGCGCACGCTGGGCGCCCGGGCGGGCCGCGAGAAACTTTTCCGCGACTATACGGTCATCACCCGTCCGGTCGACAAGCGCGAGAACTACATCAAACGCTGCGTGGCCATCGCCGGCGACTCGCTCAAGATCGTCGGCGGCGAGGTCTTCGTCAACGACGAGCCGCAGGCACCCGTCGCGGGCAAACAATACATGTACACGGTGATGACCTCGTCGCCGCTGTCGAAATACGCCATCGACAAGCTCGGCATCACCGAGTGGAGCGGCGGCAACGGCTCGAATTACTACATGCTGCTCGACGACGCCACGGCCGAGGAGCTGCGCGGACTGAGCAACGTGATGGCCGTCGAACGCTTCATCTACGAGGAGCCCAACCGCGAAGTCTATCCCCACGATCTGACGCTGGGATGGAATCAGGACAACTACGGGCCGATCTGGATTCCGGCCCGAGGGACGACGATCCCCCTCACGCCGGAGAATCTGCGGCTCTACCGCCGCTGCATCGAGGTGTACGAGGGTCACCGCGTGGAGGAGCAGCCCGACGGCACGGTGCTGCTCGACGGCGAGCCCGCCGCAGACTACACCTTCGGCATGAACTACTACTGGATGATGGGCGACAACCGCCACAACTCGGCCGACTCGCGCTTCTGGGGTTTCGTGCCCGAGGATCACATCGTGGGACGCGCCTCGTTCATCTGGCTGTCGCTCGACGCGCAGAAATCGTTCCCCTCGAACATCCGGTGGAACCGCCTCTTCACCAAAGTCAAATGACGACGCCCGCCGACGATACCTACCTGACCATCGAGGCGCCGGCCGAGGCAATCTTCAAGGAGAGGAGCAGCAAATTCCTCGCTTTCGCCTATCCCGTCGCCGGCGAGGAGGAGATACGCAGCCGGCTCGACGCATTGCGCAAACGTTATTACGACGCCACGCACCACTGTTACGCGTGGCGGCTGGGGCCGCACGGCGAGACGTTCCGCGCCAACGACGACGGCGAACCCTCGTCGACGGCCGGCCGGCCGATTCTGGGGCAAATGCTCGCGCACGAGGTGACCGACTGCCTGATTGTTGTAGTGCGTTACTTCGGCGGGACGAAACTCGGCGTCCCGGGCCTTATCGCCGCATACAAGGAGTCGGCGGCGGAGGCGCTCGCGGCGGCACGCATCGTGCAGCGCACGGTCGACCGGCGCATCGGGGTGACCTTCTCCTACGCGGCGATGAACGACGTCATGCGCATCGTCAAGGAGGAGCAGCCCGTCGTCGAGGCGCAGCGGTTCGACAACCTCTCGACCCTCACGCTGCGCATCCGTGCCAGCCGCGCCGAACGTTTAACCGAACGACTCCGCAAGGTCGAAGGAGCGACCATTGAACCATGAACGAACCGAAAAGCATCCATATCAAGGGCGCGCGGGTGCACAACCTCAAGAACATCGAGGTCGAGATTCCGCACGACACGCTCACCGTCGTCACGGGCCTCTCGGGCTCGGGCAAGTCGACGCTGGCCTTCGACACGATCTTCGCCGAGGGGCAGCGCCGCTACGTGGAGAGCCTGTCGGCCTACGCGCGTCAGTTTCTGGGCAGGATCGACAAGCCCGACGTCGACCTCATCACGGGCATCGCACCGGCCATCGCCATCGAGCAGAAGGTCAACACGCGCAACCCGCGCTCGACGGTCGGCACGACGACCGAGATCTACGACTACCTCAAACTGCTCTTCGCCCGCATCGGCCGCACCTTCTCGCCCGTATCGGGGTGCGAGGTGAAGTGCTACGACGCGGACGACGTGGCGCAGTACGTCCTCTCACTCGGCGAGGGCGCCAAGGCGCTCGTGGCAGCGCCGCTCGTGCTGGCAGAGAGACAGGGAATCATCGAGCGGCTGACGCTGCTCATGGGCGACGGCATCCAGCGCGTGCAATACGACGGCCGCACCCGCTTCATCGAGGAGCTGCTGCCGGAGCTCGACCCAGCGACCCGCCCCGACCGCCTGTCGGTGGTCGTCGACCGCCTGCGCGTCGTCTCCGACGAGGAGTTCGCCACGCGCGTGCGCGACTCCGTGGCCCGCGCCTTCGCCTATGGCGACGGGGTGTGCCGCATCCTGACGGACGACGGCGCGGAGGAGTTCTCGTCGCGCTTCGAGGCCGACGGCATCGCCTTCGAACAGCCCACCGAACACCTCTTCAGCTTCAACAACCCGTTAGGAGCCTGCCCTCGCTGCGAAGGCTACGGCAAGATCATCGGCATCGACGAGGAGCTGGTCATCCCCGACAAGAGCAAGACGATCTACGAAGGCGCCATCGCCTGCTGGCGCGGGGAGACGATGCGCCAGTGGAAAGACCGCCTCGTGGAGAATGACGCCAAGTTCGGCTTCGCGATCCACACGCCCTACCACGAGCTGACACCCGGGCAGAAGCGCCTGCTGTGGACGGGAAACGAATACTTCCACGGTCTGGACAGTTTCTTCGAATACATCGACAGCGAACGGCGCAAAATCCAATACCGCGTGATGAAGGCCCGCTACACGGGCAAGACGCGCTGCCCCGAATGCGGCGGCAGCCGCCTGCGCAAGGAGGCGCTCTACGTGCGCGTAGGCGGCCGCACGATCGCCGATCTGGTGACGATGAACGTCGACGCGCTGCTGGTCTTTTTCAAGGAGCTGCGGCTCGACGCGCACGACACGACCACCGCACGGCGCATCCTCACCGAGATCGTCAACCGCCTGCAGTACCTCGCCGACGTGGGGCTGGGCTATCTGACGCTCGACCGCCTGAGCTCGACGCTCTCGGGCGGCGAGTCGCAGCGCATCAATCTGGCCACGTCGCTGGGCAGCAACCTCGTCGGATCGCTCTACATCCTCGACGAACCCTCGATCGGACTCCATCCGCGCGACACGAACCGGCTGATCGGCGTGCTCGAACAACTGCGCGACATCGGCAACACGGTCATCGTGGTCGAACACGAGGAGGAGGTGATCCGCGCAGCCGACTGGATCGTCGACGTGGGCCCCGAAGCGGGCTACAACGGCGGCGAGATCGTCTTCAGCGGCCCCGCGAAAGAGCTCGCCCCCTGCCGCCGGAGCCTCACGGCCGACTACCTCGCCGGACGGCGGCGGATCGAACCGCCCGTCGCACCGCGCGGCTGGAGCCACTCGATCGTCGTCAAAGGGGCGCGGGAGAATAACCTGCAAAACATCGACGTGCGCATTCCGCTGGGCGTGATGACCTGTGTCACGGGCGTCAGCGGCTCGGGCAAGTCGTCGCTGGTCAAGGGCATTCTCTATCCGGCGCTGCGCCGTGCGCTCTTCGACACGGGCGCCAAACCGGGCGACTTCGACGGGCTGGAGAGCGATGTGCAACTGCTCAAATCGGTCGAGATGGTCGACCAGAACCCGATCGGAAAATCCTCGCGTTCGAACCCTGTCACCTACATCAAGGCATACGACGAAATCCGCAAACTGTTCGCCGATCAGCCCTATGCGCAGCACAACGGCATGGGGCCGTCGCACTTCTCGTTCAACATCGCCGGCGGGCGCTGCGAGGAGTGCCAGGGCGAAGGCATCATCAAGGTCTCGATGCAGTTCATGGCCGACATCGAACTCAAATGCGAGGCGTGCGGCGGCCGCCGCTTCAAGGAGGAGGTGCTGGCGGTGACCTACCGAGGCCGCACGATCCACGACGTGCTGGAGATGACCGTCGACGACGCCATCGCTTTCTTCGGCGAGGAGAAGGGCAACGCCGTATGCCGCCGCATCGTCGACCGCCTGCTGCCGCTACAGGAGGTGGGGTTGGGCTACATCAAGCTGGGACAGTCGTCGTCGACGCTCTCGGGCGGCGAGTCGCAGCGCGTGAAGCTGGCGTCGTTTCTGACAAAGGAGGCCACGCAGGGCAACGTGCTGTTTCTGTTCGACGAACCCACCACAGGGCTCCATTTCCACGACATCAACAAGCTGCTCAAGGCCTTCGACGCACTGATCCGCAAGGGACACACCGTCGTCATCGTCGAACACAACATGGACGTCATCAAGTGCGCCGACTGGGTGATCGACTTGGGACCGGAAGCCGGAGACGGGGGAGGGCATATCGTTTTCGAAGGCACGCCCGCCGATTTGGCCCGATGCAAGGAGAGTTATACGGGAAAATATCTATCTTCGGCCCGAAAAAACCGGAAACGGTCCCGCAGCACCCCGCAATAAACGCAACGACTCATGGAATTCACACGCTATACGCTACCCAACGGCATCCGCTGCCTGCATAAAAGA
>USBO01000130.1 GCA_900552955.1 uncultured Alistipes sp. | reverse complement strand
AAACGAATCTCATACCCCCCACTACTATCCCGCGCTCCACCCGCAAAACCTACCCCTACAACAAGCGCTACTTCGCCCTGCGCTGGACGGCCGCCCGCAAAGCCTGCGAGGAGGTGATGAACTTCACGGTCAACGGCACGCCCCGCTACGCGCTCTTCGAAGGTTCGCCGCAGGGCGTCTACACCGACCGTCTGGGTCAGAACACCAACGGTTCGATGGTGCACAGCCGTCTGTGGGAGCTCTTCATCTCCGACAACTCGACGGCGATGAAGACCGAATGGATCTGGTTCGTGCTGCGCGACAAGTCGGCCGGATGGTGGGGCGACAACTACCCGCCTTCGGCCAGCGGCGGCGGACGCGAAATGCCGACGCAGGACCAGGTCGACGAATACGAAGTGATCGGGCCCGACGGCTACGGCTATCCGATCTACGCCCTCAAAGCGAATCACCGCGGGCTCTACGGCAACCTCATCAGCGAGACCGACATGGCGCGCGCCTACGACGACGAGAACCCCTACGTCAACCGCGACCCGCGATTCTACCGCGACGTGACCTACCACGGCTCGGTGTTCAAGAACGTCAGCATCAACCTGGCCTCGGGCACCGACAAGCTCAACGCCGCCAACTCCACCACCACGGGCTACTTCCTGCGCAAGTTCATCGACGGCAGCCACAACAAATCCGCCGGTTCGGGCGCAGGCTATCTTAGCTGCCCGCCGCTGATCCGTCTGGCCGCCATCCACCTGATCTGGGCCGAGGCCGTCACCCGCACCACGGGCCCCGACCAGCAGGTGTACGACGCCGTGAACGCCATCCGCCAGCGTTCGTTCATGGCCAAGATGCCGCCCGCGACGATGAACGACCGCGAACTGATGCTCGACTACATCGCACGCGAAAGGCGCGTGGAGCTCTATCACGAGAAATGCCGCTTCTGGCAGTGCCGTCTCTATCTGGAGCCCACCAGCCCGCGCGAGCTCTCGCACGAACAGCAGTGGAACGCCCTGCCCGAACCGACCAACGACGAAAAGGCCCGCCGTTACTTCGCCGAATACGGCGCCTATCCCAAGACGCAGCACCGCATCTGCGGCATGCGGCCGGTCGAAGACGCCAACGGCAAGATCGTCGTGGGAGGCAAGAAGTACAAGATGCAGCGATTCTGGGTCGAAGACCGCGTCTTCAGCGACAAGCACTATCTCTTCCCGATCCCGATCGACGAGTTGCAGAAAGCCGGCATCGCGCAGAATCCCAACTGGTAACAAACGAACTACGCACAAATGAACATCACGAGTCACATCCACCGTTCCCTCCTCGTCGCCGGCGCGGCCCTTCTGCTCGGCATCTCCTGCGGAAAATCCGACGACGCGCCGGCGCCCGACAAGACGGCGCCCGAGAAGCCGGTCGCACCGACCGAGCCTTCCGACATCGCACCGGCCGAGGGCATGACACTCTACGGACTTGTGGCCGACACGGACGGCAACCCCCTGGAGGGGGTTGTCGTCTCCGACGGCTACGCCTGCGCCGCCACCGACGACAGGGGCGTCTATCAGATCAAGCGCCACCGTTCGTCGAAGTACGCCTATCTCTCGATGCCGTCGGGCTATGAAGCGCCCGGGCAGGAGGGTTTCGGCTCGTATCCGCTCTTCTACAAGCCCTCGAAATCGCTCACGGGCAGCAACTCCACGCCTTTTCGCGTCGACTTCACACTGCACAAACGCGCGCAGGACGACAAGCGGTTCGTCCTGGTGGCCATGGGCGATCCGCAGCCCGACAACGACGCCCACGTGCAACGCTTCCGCAACGAGACGATCGAAGACATCAAAGCCGAACTGAAACGTCACGCCGGCAAAACGATCGTCGGACTGGCCCTGGGCGACATCATCGGCATCGACAACCCCGCCGCACCGGGCGAACGGCTGACCAAGATGAAATCGGCGATGGGCGCCTCGGGCATCCCGATCTACTGCGCGATCGGCAACCACGACAAGGACAAGCTCGACTTCACGGGCGGCACGTTCGAGAACATCATGGGCCCGCTCTACTTCTCGTTCAACGTCGGCGACGTGCACTTCGTCGTGCTCGACGACCTGCGCTTCTACAAATCGACGGTCTCGGGCTACAACAAGGGATTCACCGTCGAAGAGGTCAACTGGCTGCGCGAGGACCTGAAATTCGTGCCTCACGACAAACGGATCATCGTCTGCTATCACGCGCCGATCTACAACAACTTCGACGCCGAAAACGCCCGTGCCATCTTCGATCAGCTGCAACCCTACGCCGAACCCACGGCCATGGCCGGACACACCCACACCACGCGTCATTGGGTCAACTCCTACGGCATGCGCGAATACGTTCTGAGCACCGCCTGCGGATTCTTCTGGCGTACCAACCACTCCAACGACGGCATCCCCAACGGCTACTACGTGTTCGAGTTCGACGGCACGAAGACCGTCAACGCTTACTTCAAGGGGACGAACCGCGACCGTTCGTTTCAGATGCGCCTCTATCGCGGCAACGCCACCTACGGCGGACCGTACGCGCGCTACACCTATGAATACACGCAGAACGAGATCGTCGCCAACATCTTTTTCGCGGCCGACGACTGGACGTTCCGTGTCTTCGAGGACGGTACGCCCACCGACCGGCCGCTGACGCGCATCGACGGACACGGCGACTACTGGATCTGGGGATACACCGTCGGGGTCAGGCAGCAAGCCGCCAGCGCGACCTGCTGGCACCTCTACAAGTACACGCTGAAGAACCCCGAAGCGAAGAACATACGCGTCGAGGCGACGGATCCCTACGGCAACGTCTACTCGTCGGATCAGCTCATCCCCGACGACGACTTTTCGACCGAAGCGCCGGAGCGCTGACGAGCTTCGTCCGCCCGGGGCGGGCGTGAAGCCGGACGAGCGTCCGGCAGACGGCAGTGCACGATCGCCCGGACACGGCGATCGTGCATTTTCCTGCCCCGAAACGGCCCGATCCGCGATAGAGGGCACAAAAATTTTGTCCATTGCCCGATTTGACTTAAATTTACATTGCGTTTCCACTCCCGAGACACGCTACCGACCCGATGAAACCACCCTACCTATTCACCCTGCTGCTCGTCCTACTCGCCGGATGCACCGTGCGCAACGACCGCCCCCAACAGGCGCTCGAAGAGCTCGACCGCGTCATCGAGCAGCGCGACGACTTCAACTGCATGAAGGCCCGACGCGTCGAAAACCTTCTCCGCGAATTCGACACGACGCAGAACGCCGACCGCCGCATCGGCATCCTGTCGGGCATCTACAAGGAGTATCTGAACTTCAACGTCGACTCGGCCAACCGCTACGCGCACCGCATGCTCGCACAGGCCGAGCGCCACGGCCGCGCGGCCGCCGCCGACAACGCCCGCATCTATCTGGCGCGCACGCTCTACGACGGCGGCATGTACGGCGAGGCGAGCCGTATCCTGCAACAGGTCGACACCACCGACCGCGCACAGCGCGACATGTCCGCCTACTACGGGCTCTATCGTTCGCTGCTGCGCAACCTGCGCGACACCGCGCACCGCAGGCATCGCAAACGGTACGACGATTCGATCCGGCTCTACGATCGGCTCTACACCGAAAGCTTCCCCGAGGGGAGTCTCTCGCGCAAACGGCTCGATGCCAATCTCCTCAACAGCGCCGGCCGGCCCGAGGAGGCGCTGGCCATTCTTCTCCCCGAATACGAGGCCGGCATCGACGACATCCATCAGCGGGCGATGGTCGCCTACGCGCTGTCGAACATCTACAAACGGCTCGGCGACACCGACCGCCGCAAGGAGTGTCTGATCCGCGCTTCGATCGACGACCTGCGCACCCCCGTGCGCGAAGGACTGGCGCTCTACACCCTCGCGGCAATGCTGCTCGAGGAGGGCGACGTGGCCCGCGCCAACCGCTACATCAACTGTTCGATGGAGGATGCGCTTTACTGCAACTTCCGCGCGCGGATGCAGCAGTCGTCGGAGATGGTGCAGCAGATCGCCGGCGCCTACATCGAATCGCTCGACGCCAGGCGACGGGCGATGAGTTACGTGACCGTCGTGGTGAGTCTGTTGGTCATCGTTCTGTTAGGCAGTTTCTTCACGATTCTGGGCTACTACCGCAAGATCCGGCAGATCAGTGCCAGCCGTCTGGAGATGAACCGCCAGCTCCAGCAGTTCAACCGCGACATCGAACAGCAGAACCGGCGCATCCGGCAGATCAACGGCGAACTGCGCGACGCCAACAGCATCAAGGACGAATACGTGGGGCACTACCTCAATCTCTGTTCGCGTTATATTCTGAAGATCAATTCCTACCGGAAGTACCTGCTCAAGGTCTCCAAAGATGCGGGACTGGCCGCCATGCTGCGCGAGATGCGGGCAAAGAACCCTTCGGACGCCGAGTACAAGGAGTTTCTGTCGATGTTCGACGAAACCTTCCTCCATCTCTTTCCCGACTTCGTGACGCACGTCAACGGACTGATGACCGAAGAGGAGCAATTCGTTCTGCGCCAACCGCAGGCGCTCAACACCGAACTGCGCATTCTGGCGCTCATCCGGCTGGGTGTGGCCCGCAGCACCGAGATCGCCGCGATCCTCAACTGCTCTGTGGCGACGATCCACACCTACCGCGCTCAACTGCGCAACGCGGCACGGGGAGACCGCAACACCTTCGACGACGCGATCCGCCGCATCGGCATCCCGGGTGCGGTACCCGCGCAACACGCCTGATCGAGGAGGGGCCGGACGGTTCATCGGAGGCGGAGGAGGGCACGAAGCCTGAAAAAATTTGCATGAACCGCGAACTTTCGCTATCTTTAACTTGCCGAACAGAAACTCCGAATACGATTTACGCATGCAACGAATCGCCGAACAATTCCGTCTCGACGGCGCCGTCCGAACGATCGCCGCGCTGGGCGAAGGATTCATCAACGACACCTACATCGTCACGACCGACTGCGCACGCTACGTCCTGCAGCGCAAGAACCGCCGCGTCTTCGCCGACATCCCCGCCATGATGCGCCACATACAGTGCGTGCCTCGCTATCTGATGGTGATGGTTCGGCTCGCGGGCGGAGATCAGCAGCGC
>USBO01000129.1 GCA_900552955.1 uncultured Alistipes sp. | reverse complement strand
CGGACGGCGACGCGGAGCTGAGCTACCGTGCGGTGGCCATCACGCGCGAAGGGCGGACGATCATCCCGCGCGCCGAGGAGCATTTCGAGGAGGGCGACACGGTCTATGTCATCGCCCGTCGGGATGCCGTGCGCGAGGTGAACGACCTCTCGGGCCAGTCGCACATCGAGGTGAAGAACCTGATGATTCTGGGCGGCTCGCGCATCGGCGTGCAGGTGGCGGCCGAGTTGCAGAACGAGGTCAACATCAAGCTGGTCGATTACAATGCCGACAAGGCCTACCGCTTGGCCGAGGTGCTCGACAAGACGCTCATCATCAACGTCGACGGCCGCAACACCGAGGCGATGCTCGAGGAGGGGCTGCCCAACATGGATGCCTTTCTGGCGGTCACGGGGCGCAGCGAGACCAACATTCTGGCTGCGCTGCTGGCCCGCCGCATGGGGGTGAAGAAGGTGATCGCCGAGGTCGAGAACCTCAATTACATCAATCTGGCCGAAAGCATGGGGATCGATACGATCGTCAACAAGAAACTCATCACGGCGTCGAACATCTTCCGCTTCACGATGTCGACCGACGTGCAGGCGATCAAATACCTCACGGGCAGCGATGCCGAGGTGATGGAGTTCATCGCCAAACCCAACTCGCCTGCCACGCGCGGCCGGATCAGGGATATGGGGCTGCCCGAGAATGTCATCATCGGCGGCATCGTGCGCGGCGACCGGGTGGAGATCGCCGTGGGCAGCACCGAGATCAAGGCGTTCGACCGCGTGGTGGTCTTCGCGCTGCCGGATGCGGTGACGCGCGTGTGCGACTTTTTTAACTGACGGACGGCGGCTCGGCCGCCCCGAATACGACCCGAACGAATGAAGGGATCGGAGTAACGTAGTTGATAAATTACTTTCCGGTGTCATTCAAGAGTACGATATTACGAACCTATTTCTCCCTGCGCAGCCGTGCCGTCGAACGGTTCCGGCGGCATCCCGCGGCCACGCAGCGCGAGCAGCTCGAACGGCTGTTGCGCGAGTGCGCGCACACCGCGTTCGGGCGGCGCTACGGGTTCGAGGAGATCCGCACGCCCGAGGCGTTCGCGCAGCGGGTCGAACGGTTCGACTACGACACGTTCCGGCCCTACATCGACCGCATGCTGGCGGGGGAGCGCGACGTGACGGCGCCCGGGCGGGTGCGGTGGTTCGCGCGGTCGTCGGGGACGACCTCCGACCGGAGCAAATACCTGCCCGTGACCGATGCGTCGCTCAGGCGGTGCCACACGCGGGGGCTGCGCGACGTGGCGACGTTCTACGTCGGACAGTATCCGTCGACGCGGGTGTTCGAGGGGAAGACCCTCACGCTGGGCGGCAGTTGTTCGGCACACGACGGGGTCGTCGCGGGCGATCTGTCGGCGCTGCTCGTCGAACGGACGCCCTTCTGGAGCGGCTGGTTCCGTGCGCCGCGGCGCGCGACGGCGCTGCTGTCCGATTTCGACGAGAAGGTCGAACGCATCTGCCGCGAGTGCGCCTCGGAGCCGATCACGGCCTTCGCCGGCGTTCCGTCGTGGAACCTGGCGCTGCTGCGCCGCATGGTCGAGTGCACGGGGCGGCGCAACCTGTGCGAGGTGTGGCCGCGGCTGGAGCTCTTTGCCCACGGCGGCGTGGGGTTCGAGCCCTATCGTGCGGCGTTCCGCGAACTGATCCCGTCGGACGGGATGCACTATATGGAGACCTACAACGCCTCGGAGGGGTTCTTCGCCATTGCCGACGACGCGTCGCGCGACGACATGCTGCTGATGCTCGACTACGGCACCTACTACGAGTTCCGCGACGGCGACGAGGTGGTGCCGCTCGAAGGGGTGCGCCGCGGAGGGCGTTATGCGCTGCTCATCTCGTCGTGCAACGGGCTGTGGCGCTACGAGCCGGGCGACGTGGTGGAGTTCACCGCGACCGACCCCTACCGGATTCGGGTGGCGGGTCGTACGCGGCAGTTCATCAACGCCTTCGGCGAGGAGCTGGTGATGGAGAATGCCGAGAGGGCGGTGACGGCCGCTGCGGCTGCTGCGGGAGCCGTGGTCGCGGAGTATACGGCGGCGCCCCGTTACATGACGCTGCGGGAGCGCGGCGCGCACGAGTGGATCGTGGAGTTCCATCGGGCGCCGGAGCGGTACGAGACGTTCGCCGGGGCGCTCGACCGCGAGCTGATGCGGCTCAACTCCGACTACGAGGCCAAGCGCCGCAGCACGATGGCGCCGCCCGTGCTGCACGTCGTGCCGGCGGGGACGTTCGACCGCTGGATGCTTCGCCGCAGGAAGAACAAGGTGCCGCGACTGTCGAACGACCGCCGCGGGCTGGAGGATGTGCTGGCGACGATGGTCCCGCGGGGCGAAGCGGCCGGTGTGCGTACGGCGACCGAATGACGAACAGCGAATAACCGATGAAGAAAACGATAACGACATACGACCATGTACATTGCAATTGCGGGTAATATCGGCAGCGGAAAGACGACGCTGACCGAGATTCTGACCCGTCGCTACGACGCCAAAGCCTATTACGAGGAGAGCAACAACCCCTATATCGGCGATTTCTACAACGATATGAACCGGTGGGCGTTCCACTTGCAGATCTACTTTCTGGGCAGCCGCATCCAGCAGACGCTCAACATGCTTTCGGCGGGCGACGAAAATGTCATCCAGGACCGGACGATCTACGAGGACGCCCATATCTTCGCCGACAACCTCCATCAGATGGGGCTGATGTCGACGCGCGATCTGGAGACCTATATGGGGATTTTCCGGCTCGGTTCGGGATTCATTCCGCGGCCCGACCTGCTGATCTACCTCAAGGCGAGTGTGCCGACGCTCATCGCGCAGATCCGCAAGCGGGGGCGCGATTACGAGATGAACATCGACGAGGATTATCTCTGCCGCCTGAATGCCAAGTACGAGCACTGGGTCAAAGATATTTACGACGGAGAGGTGCTGGTGATCGACAAGGATACGGAGGATTTCGTGGAGAATCCCGCCGTGCTGGAGAAGATCTGCCGGCGCATCGACGGGTTGCGTGACGTAACGAACCGTTGAGGATGCTGCCCGAACGTTTCGTCGAACGCGTCGTGCGCGAACTGGGTTCCGCCGAGGGCGGCGCGCTGTGCCGTGCGCTGGAGGGCGAGTCGCCCGTCTCGGTGCGTCTGAACCGAGTCAAGGGTGTTGCCGCACCCTCCGGCCGGCCGATCGGCTGGAGTGCGGACGGATACTGGCTCGACGCCCGTCCGTCGTTTACGCTCGACCCCGATTTCCACGCGGGCCGCTATTATGTGCAGGAGGCGTCGTCGCAGTTCGTGGGCCGCATCGTCGCGGCGTGCGGCGGAATCGCGGGCAGCCGCGTGCTCGACCTCTGCGCCGCTCCGGGCGGGAAGACGACGCTCTACGCGACCCTTGCCGGACGCGACGGGCTGGTCGTGGCGAATGAGATCGTGCGCAATCGTGCCGCCGTGCTGGCGGACAATGTCCGCAAGTGGGGCTTGGGCAACGTGGCCGTGACGGTCGACGACCCGTCGCGGATCGCCCGTCTCGAAGGGTGGTTCGATGCGGTAGCCGTCGATGCGCCCTGCTCGGGCGAGGGGATGTTCCGCAAATCGCCGGAGGCACGCGCGGAGTGGAGCGAGGCCGGTGTGGCGCTCTGCGCCGAACGCCAGCGCGGTATTCTGCGCGAAGCGTGGCAGGCCCTGCGCCCGGGCGGGCTGCTGATCTACAGCACCTGCACCTTCAACTTCACGGAGAACGAGGGGGTGCTGCGCGACTTTGCGGCGTGGGCGGCGGGCCGGACCGTTCCGGCCGAGCGGATCGCGGTCGATCCGGCGTGGGGCGTCGTGTGCGGCGCGGAGGGCGATTTTCAGACCTTCCGTTTCTATCCCCATCGGGTCGCGGGCGAGGGATTTTTCGCTGCGGCGGTGCGCAAGCGCGATGACGGCGAACGGCGGCGGATGCCCAAACCGCAGCGCAAACCGCTGACGTGGGCTGACCGCCGGGCTGTGCAGGAACTGGAGCGGTGGGTCGAGGAGCCCGCGGCGATGCGCTTCGCCGCGGCGGGCGATACCTTTTACGGCTATTGGCAGCCGCAGGCGGAGGCGGTGGCGACGCTCTCGGGGGCGGTGAACGTCATCGCGTCGGGCGTGGAGATGGGGCAGCTCTTCAAAGGTGCGCTCAAACCGGCGCACGGGCTGGCGCTCTTCACGGGGCTGCGCCGTGCGGCGACGGCCGTGTGCGAGCTGCCGCACGACGAGGCGCTGTGCTACCTGCGGCGAGCGGAGGTGACGGCCGGCCGTTTCGCCGAAGGGATGAATCTGGTGACGTGCGGCGGTGCGGCGCTGGGATTCGCCAAACGCATCGGTCGCAGATGCAACAATTTGTATCCGAATTCGTTGCGGATACTCAAAGGATAGAGATCAATTTTACGGCATATGGCGAAAAAACTGTTCTACTCGATGGGCGAGGTGTCGGAGATGTTCGACGTCAACCCCTCGCTGATCCGGCATTGGGAGTCGAAGTTCGAGGTGCTCAAACCGCAGAAAAACAAGAAGGGCAATCGCATGTTCACGCCCGAAGACGTGGAGAACCTCAAGCTGATCTACCATCTGGTCAAGGAGCGCGGGATGACGCTCGACGGTGCACGACGCGCGTTGAAGGGGGGCGGTACGCCCGGTGTGGCGCGCGACATGGAGCTGCTGGAGCGGCTGCAGGCGATCCGCGCGCAGTTGGTTGAGGTGCGTAACGAGCTGAAGGAGAGCGCAGGTGAGGCCATCGTGGTCGATTCCGACGCACCCGCAGCGGCTGCTTCGGCTGCGGCGTCCGGAGCGGCGGCATCTGCCGACACGCCGGCCGCACAGCCGAAGGCACGGCGCGGACGCAAGAAAAAGGAGGAGCCCGAACACAAGGAACTGTTTGCTTTTTACGAACAATCGCTTTTCTGAGATGATGAAAATCAGAGAGATCACCGATGCGATCGAGCGTTTCGCGCCGCTCGCGCTGCAGGAGAGCTACGACAATGCCGGTCTGGTGGTGGGCGATCCCGAACGGGAGGTGAGCTGCGCGCTGCTGGCGGTGGATGTCACCGAAGAGGTGCTCGCCGAGGCCGAACGGGAGGGGTGCGATCTGGTGGTGACGCACCATCCGATCATCTTCCATCCGCTGCGGAGGCTCAACGGGGCCGATTACGTGCAGCGGTGCGTGGAGCGGG
>USBO01000128.1 GCA_900552955.1 uncultured Alistipes sp. | reverse complement strand
ACCGCTTGCCCGCGCCTGCGGGCTTCTTGGCCGGGTCGAACTGAAAGTCGCTGCCGAAGCTGGCGACCTGCCGGGGGGCGACACCGCTTTTCAGCCACATGATGAGATCCATGTCGTGGCAGCATTTGGCCAGCAGCATGGGCGCGCCGCACTTTTCCTCGTTGCCCCATTTGCCGCGCACTAAAGACACCGCCAGGTGATGATAGCTGACGTGCTCGGTGGCCTGGATGTTGATGATATCGCCGATCTCCCCGGCCAGCAGGCGCTCCTTCACGGCCACATAGAACGGCGCGTAGCGCAGTACGTGGCAGATCATCACCCTGCGGCCGGTCTCGCCGACGACACGCTGCAGCTCCCACATCTCGTCCTCATTGACGGCGAAGGGCTTTTCCAGAAGCATGTCGTAGCCCCGGCGCAGCAGCGGGACGGCGGTTTTTACATGCTGGGTATCCATGGTGCCGTTGATGACGGCATCGGCCAGCCTGGGGCGCTCCGCCAGCGCCTCGGCGCTTTCAAAGCACATATCCTCTCCAAACCCGTGCATCTCCGCCGTTTTTCTGCGGCGGATCGGTCTTTACCGGCCGGTGCTCGCCTGCCGGCGGAATTCGGCGCAGACGATGCCGGCGGCCATTGCCACGTTGAGCGACTCGGTGGCGTGCCGCGCAGCGGGGTAGGGCGGGATGAAGAGCTTGTGCGTGACCTGCGCCGCGCAGGCGGGCGTCACGCCGCGCCCCTCGTTGCCCATCAGCACGATGCCCGCGGGCGTGAGTTCCGTGCGGTAGATGTTCTCGCCCTCCAGAAACGTGCCGTAGATCGGCGTGCCGGCGGCGCGTTCTGCCGCCAGATAGGCGCCCAGATCGCAGTAGTGCACGCGCACGCGCAGGATGGCGCCCATCGTGGCCTGCACGACTTTGGGGTTGAAGCAGTCGGCCGTCGCCTCGGAGCAGACCACGTCGCCGATGCCGAACCAGTCGGCCAGCCGGATGATCGTCCCCAGATTGCCCGGGTTCTGCACGTCGTCGAGCGCCAGCACCAGCGAGTGCCGGAGCCGTGCGGGGTCGAGCGTGCGGCGGGGCGTTTCGACCACGGCCAGCGAATCGGAGGGGGTTTTGAGCAGCGACAGCCGCTCCATCTCTTTCGGAGAGACGGTTGTGACCTCCTCCCCCGGGAAAACGCCGTCGAGCGCATAGATGCGGCGGATGCGCAGCGCGGAGGTGCGCAGCTCGCCGATGAGTTTGGCCCCTTCGGCGACGAAGAGTCCCTCGTCGGTGCGGGCGCGTTTGTCCGCCAGCGAGCGGACGAGTCGGATTTCGGCTTTGGTCAGCATGCGAAAGGTCGTTTTTCGATGGTGAAGGTGCGCCCCTCCTCGGCCAGCTCGCTGGCCGGAAAGATCGCCCGCGCCTCGTCGAGCAGCGGCGCGAGGTCTTTGTAACGCGCCGAGAAGTGGCCGATGACGAGCCGTCCGGCACCGGCCCGCAGGGCTGCCTGGGCGGCCTCGGCGGTCGTCGCGTGGCCCCGTTCGCGGGCGATCTTCCGCTCGGCGGCGGCATAGGTCGCCTCGTGGTAGAGCAGATCGACGCCCGCCGCGAGTCCCGCCGCCTTGGCCGAGAAGGCCGTGTCCGACAGGTAGGCGTACGACCGCGCGCGATAGGGACGGTAGGTCAGTTCGGCGTTGGGCAGTACCTCGCCCGAGTCGAGCCGCACCTCCTCGCCCCGCTTGGCGGCGGTGATCTGGGCGATCGAGAGGCCGTGTTTGGCGATCTGGAACTTGTCGACGTTCAGCGGCGGCTCCTTCTCGCGGAAGAGGTAGCCGCACGTGGGCACGCGGTGGCGCAGCGGGACGCTCCATACTTCGAGCGAGCGGTTCTCGCAGAGCAGCGCATGGGCGGTCGTGTCGACCTGGTGCCACTCCACGGCATAGGGCAGGTCGCTGTCGAAATAGCGCAGGTGGCAGGCGAGAATCTCGCCGAAGGGGGCCGGAGCGTAGACGGGCAGCGGCGTGCGGCGGCCGTAGAGCCCCAGCGTCGAGAGCAGCGGAAAGAGCCCGAAGCAGTGGTCGCCGTGCAGATGCGAGAGGAAGACGGCACGCAGCCGCAGCGGATTGATTCCGTAGCGGAACAACTGCTGCTGCGTGCCCTCTCCCGCGTCGATGAGGTAGAGCTGCTCGTGGAGGTTGACGACCTGCGCCGACGGGTGACGGCCCGGCGTGGGTTTGGCCGAAGCCGAACCGAGGATCGTGACGGTGAAACTCATCCGCTGCGAGTGTTTACGTCATTGCAGCAGGAACCGTTCGCAGTCGAGTGCGGCGATGCAGCCCGAGCCGGCGGCGGTGATGGCCTGCCGGTAGGCGGGATCCTGCACGTCGCCTGCGGCGAAGACGCCCTCGACGGAGGTGCGCGACGAGGCGCCCTCGGTGCGGATGTAACCCTCGGCGTCGAGTTCCAGCTGGTTGCGGAACAGCTCGGTGTTGGGGTGGTGGCCGATGGCCACGAAGAATCCCGAGATGGGGAGTGTCCGCTCCTTGCCGTCGCTGTGGCGGATCGTGACGCCCGTGACGCCCGTGTCGTCGCCCAGAATCTCGGCGGTGTTGTACTCGAAGAGCACCTCGATATTGGGCGTGCTCATCACGCGGTGCTGCATCGCCTTCGAGGCGCGCAGATGGGGCTTGCGGACGATCATGTAGACCTGCCGGCAGAGCGAGGCCAGGTAGGCCGCCTCCTCGCAGGCGGTGTCGCCGCCGCCCACGACCGCCACGTCCTTGCGGCGGTAGAAGAAGCCGTCGCACGTGGCGCAGGCGCTCACGCCCTGTCCGCGGTATTTGGTCTCGGAGGGGAGTCCCAGGTAGCGTGCCGAGGCGCCCGTGGCGATGATGAGGCTCTCGGCCTCGATCTCCTTCTCACCGTCGACGACCAGGTGGAACGGCCGCGACGAGAGGTCGGCGCGCGTCACCATGCCGCGGCGGATGTCGGCGCCGAAACGCTCGGCCTGCCGGCGCAGGTCGGCCATCAGCTGGTTGCCGTCGATCCCCTCGGGATAGCCCGGGAAGTTCTCGATCTCGGTGGTGGTGGTCAGCTGGCCGCCCGGTTCGATCCCTTCGTAGAGAACGGGATTCAGATTGGCGCGCGAGGTGTAGATCGCCGCCGTATAGCCGGCAGGGCCGCTGCCGATAATCAGACATTTGACTTTTTCCATAATGCTATGCGTTGTTTTCGTTGTCAGGGTTCGACGGCGCCGAACTCGGTCAGCGGACGGCCCTCGTAGTCGAAGGCGGCCCAGCGGCCGTCGAGACGGGCCAGCAGGCGACCCGTCCGGTCGTCGTACTCGACGATCTCGTAGCGCGGCTCGAGGACGTAGCGGCCCGTCTTGTCGATGAGCCCCATGTGCCCGTCGGCGGTCTGCACCTCGGCGCGGCCTTCGTGGAAATCGTTGGCCCAGCGGTATTGCGGCGCGATGAGGTAGCGGTTCTGCGTGTCGACATAGCCGTACCCTTCGGCATCCTCGACGCAGATCGTCTGTTCGAACATGTGCCCGACCCAGAGGTGGTTCGAGAAGTCGGGGCGCGGCGCGCGGTACTCCGCCGAAGTGTCGCACATCATCTGTGCCACGGAGGCGTTCTCGGCGATGAAAGCGCGCAGGGTCTCGAACTGCGGGGCGTCGTCGCCGGCGTCGAAACGCATGTAGGCGTAGCGCAGCGGCCACAGCCGGTGGTCGGGTGTCGCCCAGAGGTTGGCGGCCTTGAGGTTGTTGTGCGTCAGGCCGGCCTGCGCGAGCTGTTTTTGCAGCGTGTCGAGCGCCGACAGCAGCCGGTCGCGGTCGGCATGGCGGACGAACGCGGTCAGCGGCTCGCCCTCGGCGGGCAGCTCCTGCGCCACCAGATCGCAACTGCGCGGCGTGCCCGTGGCGTCGCTGTAGGTGAGTTCGCCGCGCAGCATCCGCCACGGGAGCAGAAATTCGGCGGGATGGTATTTGAGCCGCTGTGCCGTTGCCTCCGCGAGGCGGTGCGCCAGCGGCGAGAGCGGACAGAGCAGCAGGTAGCGATGGCCGCCGAGCGTGCAGCGCGCCTCGGCGAAGAGTGTCGTGCGGTCGAGGCGCGGCGCTCCCGCCGCGTCGGCATCGAAACAGGCATCGGCGAGCGTGCGCAGCGAAGTGCGGGGCGCGAGCAGCCCCTCCCGAAAGTGATGGATCGTGGGATACATGGCTACTGGAGATTTACGCTGATCGATCCCACGTTGAGGATCGAGAGCAGCTCGGTGATCGATGCGTTGTAACACATGCCGCGGAAGGGCCCGCGGGCGCGGTCGTCGCGCAGGCTGCGGATCGCCTCCTCGAACAGCGGCGGCATGGGGCTCGAGATGTCGTAGAGCAGACGGGCGTAGCGGTTGTCGTAGGCGGCCTCCTCCTCGGTCAGGAAGATGCGCCCGGGCGCCGCGTCGCCCGAGGCGAGATGGATGTTGACCAGCAGCGCCTGCCCGTCGTCGGTGCCCAGCGAGCGGATGCGGGCGGCGATCTGCGCCAGTTCCTCCTCGTCGCTGTCCGAGGCTTCGCCGTCGGTGATGTTGAAGACCATCGGCGGAAAGCTCTCGCTGTGTTCGGGGCGGCGGCACCACCCCTCGACGAGGTCGTGGACATAGAGCAGGGCCTCGTACATCGGGGTTTGGCCCGATGCGGCGGGAGCGATCCATTCGCGCAGGGTCACCTCGTTGAAGGCGGGCTGTCCGTCGGGCAGGCGGCGTTCGACGCAGACCCGACGCGTGTTACGCGTGGCGTTTTCGAGCGCCGGGACCGGCACGAACGCCTCGTCGGCCGAGAGGAGCGACCGGACGCCCTCGCCCGAGTAACCGATGACGGCGATGTCGTAGTAGTCGCGCACCTCGCCTTCGCGCGTGGCGCGCAGCAGGAGCTCCGACAGCAGCGAATTGGCGACTTCGGCCACGGCGGCCGCCTTCGAAATGCGCTGCCCGCGGAACTTCAGCTCCTCGACCATCGAACCCGATTGGTCGATGGCCAGGACGAAGGCTGTGCGGTGGCGGCGCGTGATGCTTTGGGTGTAGTTCATATCGTTTGGGTTTAGGTGTTCGCTAATCCAGTCCGCGCACGGCGCGGAAGTCGGCTTCGCGCTCGTCGTCGGTCAGGGCGTCGAGCCCGTAGCTCACGGCCATGTCGAGCGAGCAGTCGAACGCCCGGTCGGTCTCTGTGAGGCGTTGCAGCGCCTGTTGCGCCTGCCGGCCTGCGGCGACGGCCCGCTCGGTCTCCGCCGCG
>USBO01000127.1 GCA_900552955.1 uncultured Alistipes sp. | reverse complement strand
GACGAACGGGAGGCGCAGAAGGCCGTCGACATTCTCGCGTCGCACGGCGAGCGGGCTTCGGTCATCGGACGCATCACCGACTCCGAGGGGGTCGTCATCCGGTAGCGGCCCGATGAAGCGGATCGCTGTCTTCGCCAGCGGCGAGGGAAGCAATTTCGAGGCGATCGCCGCCGCCTGCGAGCGGGGCGCGATCGCGGCCGAGGTGGCGCTCGTCGTCTGCGACAGGCCCGGGGCACGCGTTGCGGCGCGTGCGGCGGCACGCGGCATCGCGTGTTTCGCCTTCGCGCCGAAGGAGTACGCCTCGAAGGCCGACTACGAACGCGAGATCGTCGCGCGGCTCGATGCCGCGGAGGTCGATCTGGTGTGTCTGGCCGGTTACATGCGCATCGTGTCGGATGTGCTGCTCGGCGCCTATGGAGGCCGCATCGTGAATGTCCACCCCTCGCTGCTGCCCGCTTTCAAGGGGGCGCATGCCATCGAGGAGGCCGTGGCTTACGGCGTGAAGGTCTTCGGCGCGACGATCCATTGGGTCGACGCCACGCTCGACGGCGGCCGGATCATCGCCCAGCGTGCGTTCGCCTGCGACAGCGGCGACCTGTGCGAGGTCGAGCGGCGCATGCACGAAACGGAGCATGCGCTGTATGTGGAAACGATTGATAAATTAATTAAAGAAGAGAATACATGAGGGCATTGATAAGTGTCAGCGATAAGACGGGCGTCGTCGATTTCGCAAAGAGTCTGAAGGCATTGGGCTGGGAGGTGATCGCCACGGGCGGCACGATGAAGTTGCTGCGCGAGAGCGGCGTCGAGGTGCTGAACATCAGCGATGTGACGGGCTTTCCCGAGATCTGCGACGGACGCGTCAAGACGCTCCATCCGGCCGTGCACGGCGGTCTGCTGGCGCGCCGCGACGTCGAGGAGCATGTCGAGGCGCTGCGCGCCAACGGCATCGCCTTCATCGATCTGGTCTGCGTGAACCTCTACCCCTTCCGCCAAACCATCGCCAGGGAGGGCGTCACGATGGAGGAGGCGATCGAGAACATCGACATCGGCGGCCCTTCGATGCTGCGCAGCGCCGCCAAGAACTTCCGTGATGTGACGGTCGTCTGCGATCCGGCGGACTATGCCGCGGTGCTCGAAGAGATGCGCGCCGGCGGCAACACCACCGTCGGGACGCGGCTGCGTCTCTCGGCCAAAGCCTACACCCATACAGCGGAGTACGACCGGATGATCGCCACGTATATGCGTGCGCAGGCGGGTCTGCCGGAGAAGTTGTTCCTCGATTTCGATGCGGTGCAGTCGCTCCGTTACGGCGAGAACCCTCACCAGACGGCCACCTTCTACCGCTCGGCCGAGGAGGTCCCCTTCTCGCTGGCGCATGCGCGGCAGCTCAACGGCAAGGAGCTGTCGTACAACAACATTCAGGACGCCAACGCCGCGCTGAACATCGTGCGTGAGTTCGACGAACCGTTCTGCGTGGGGCTCAAGCACATGAATCCCTGCGGTGCCGCCATGGGCCGCGATGCGGAGGAGGCGTGGACGAAGGCTTACGAGGCCGACAAGGTGTCGATCTTCGGCGGTATCGTCGCCGTCAACCGCGAGGTGACGCGCGAGACGGCCGAACTCATGAAACCGATCTTTCTGGAGATCATCATGGCGCCCAAGTTCTCGGAAGGGGCCCTGGAGGTGCTCCGCACGAAGAAGAACCTGCGGCTGCTCGAGGTCGACATGACGCGCAGCGATGCACGTCCGATGCAGTACGTGAGCGTCAACGGCGGCATGCTGGCGCAGGAGCTGGATGTGGAGACGAAGCGCGTCGAAGCGTCGATGACCGTCACGAAGGCGCAGCCCGACGCGGCGCAGCTGCGTGATCTGGATTTCGCCTGGCGCGTCGTCAAACACGTCAAGTCGAATGCCATCGTGGTGGTGAAGGACGGGCAGACGCTCGGCGTCGGCGCCGGCCAGATGAACCGTATCGGTTCGGCTGAGATCGCCCTCAGAGAGGCGCATGCGAAAGGTGCGACCGAGGGACTTGTCATGGCGTCGGACGGCTTCTTTCCCTTCGACGACTGCGTGACGCTCGCCGCGGAGAACGGTGTGACGGCGATCGTGCAGCCCGGCGGGTCGGTGCGCGACGAGGATTCGATCCGCAAGGCCGACGAGACGGGCGTGGCGATGCTCTTCACCGGTATGCGGCATTTCAAACACTGAGATTTTTCGTTTCCGGCGACCGGAAAAGAGAACCGGTTCGGCGGCTCCGTGCCGTCCGACAGTAAGTAATAATTTAAAAAGAGATAGTTCGATTCATGAAAGTTCTGGTAGTGGGCGGCGGTGGCCGCGAGCATGCCATTGTGGATGCGCTGGCGCGTTCCGCAAAGGTCGATAAGATCTTCTGTGCGCCCGGAAATGCCGGAATAGCGGCGCAGGCCGAGTGCGTTCCGATTCGTGAGACGGAGGTGGAGACGTTGCGCGATTTTGCGCTGGCGCACAATGTGATACTGACGGTCGTGGGTCCCGAGGCGGCGCTTGCGGCGGGTATCGTCGACTGTTTCCGCGCGGCGGGTCTGCGTATTTTCGGCCCGACGCAGGCTGCGGCGCGCATCGAGTCGTCGAAGGAGTTCGCCAAGGAGCTGATGGCGAAATACGGCATCCCCACGGCTGGATTCCGCGCGTTCACCTCATATGAGGAGGCGCGCGCCTATGTGGCGTCGCGTCCGATGCCGGCGGTGCTGAAATACGACGGTCTGGCGGCCGGCAAAGGCGTGGTCATTGCGCAGACGATGGCGGAGGCCGACAGCGCGTTGCGGGACATGCTGCTCGACGACAGGTTCGGGCACGGCAAGGTGGTGGTCGAGGATTGGCTCGAAGGCCCCGAATTCTCGTTCATGTGTTTCGTCGATCGCAGCCATGTCTATCCGATGGCGTTGGCGCAGGATCACAAACGGGCCTACGACAACGACGAAGGCCCTAACACGGGCGGCATGGGCGCCTACTCGCCGCTGCCGTTCGTGACCGCCGAGGACGAGAGGTATGCGCTGGAGCGGATCATGCAGCCGACGGCCGATGCGCTGTGCGCCGAGGGGTGCCCCTTCACGGGAGTGCTCTACGGCGGTCTGATGAAGACCCGCGACGGGATCAAGGTGATCGAGTTCAACGCCCGCTTCGGTGATCCCGAGACGGAGGTCGTGCTGCCGCGGCTGAAGAGCGATGTCGTCGACGTGTTCTCGGCCGTGGCCGACGGCTGGGTGCTGGAGCGTCCGATCGAGTGGCACGACTTCGCCACGGTGGGCGTGGTGCTGGCTTCGAAGGGGTATCCCGGCAGTTATGAGAAGGGTGCCGTGATCGAAGGGCTGGAGCGGGTCGACGGTGCGGTTTACCACATGGGCACAGCCTCGCAGGAGGGGCGGATCGTGACGGCCGGCGGTCGGGTGGCGATCGTCGTATGCTCGGCGCCGACGCTCGGAGAGGCTCTGGAGAAATGTAACGGCGAAGTGGATAAGGTGCGGTGCGACAATCTGTTCCACCGCACGGACATCGGTCGCAAAGCAATCAAATGACAATATGGCAACGGTAATCAGCGGAAAAGAGTTGTCGGCCTCGATGAAGGCCGAAATGGCGGCGGCGGTAAAGGAGTTTCCCGCCCGATACGGACGTGAGCCCCATCTGGTCGTGGTGCTCGTGGGCGACGATCCGGCCAGCGTGAGCTATGTGACGGGCAAGGCCAAGGCTTCGGCCGAGGTGGGCATCCGCAACACGACGATCCGGCGGCCGGCCGCGACGGACGAGGCGGAGCTGCTGGCGCTGATCGACGAACTGAACGCCGACGACGGCGTGGACGGGATTCTGGTGCAGCTTCCGCTGCCGAAACACATCAACGAGGATCGGGTGATCGCAGCCATCCGCCGCGAGAAGGACGTGGACGGATTCCATCCGCTCAACGTGGCGAATCTGTGGCTCAAGCAGCCCTGCACGCTGCCCTGCACTCCGAAGGGAATCCTCCGGATGCTGGAGCGGGCCGGCGTGGAGATCGCCGGCAAACGTGCCGTGGTGATCGGCCGCAGCAACATCGTGGGGCTGCCGGTGGCCAAACTGCTGCTCGACGCCAACGCCACGGTGACGATCGCCCACAGCCGTACACGCAACCTGCCGGAGGTGACGCGCGAGGCGGACATTCTGGTCGTGGCGATCGGACGGCCTCGGTTCGTGACGGCGGAGATGGTGCGCCCGGGTGCCGTGGTGATCGACGTGGGTGTCAACCGCGATCCCGAGACGGGCAAACTGTGCGGCGACGTGGATTATGCCGCCGTCGAGCCGCTGGCGTCGGTCATCACTCCTGTGCCGGGCGGCGTGGGACCGATGACGATCGCCTGCCTGATGGAGAACACGGTCGAGTGCTTTCTGAATAAGATGAAACGATAGGGGAGGGGATGATTTCCGAATGGAGGGGGCTGTCCGGCGAATCGTCGGGCAGCCCTGTTTGTAATCAGCTCTCCAGATCGTTGAGGTAGATTTCGAGCGCCCGCACCGAGATCAGAATCTCGCGGATGGAGACGCCGAGCGACCCGATCAGGGCCAGCAGCGCGGCACCGAAGACGTAGGCGGCCACGTCCTGCAATCCGATGTAGAGCAGGAACATCGTGACGACGCACAGGAAAAGGCTGGTGATCCCGAGAATCTGCATGGCCCGCGTGAGGTAGAGCCGATGGCGCAGGTTGTCGATCTGGGCGGCCGTGAGGTCGGATCGGTGCTGGAGATACTGCGCCTTGAGCGTGCGTATGAGTTGCGCATAGGAGAGGAACCGGTTGGTGTAGGCCAGCAGGACGAGCGAGATGGCCGGAAAGAGCAGTGCGGGAACGGTGAGTGTGAGTTCTTCCATGTTGCGGTGTTTTTATTCGGGCACAAAGATACGATTAAGCCGAGTGCAAAAGCAAATGAAATTTGCATTTTGCCGAGGCGAAGTATCTTCGGCGGAGCCAAAGACCGATTAAGCCGAGCGCAAAAGCAAATGAAATTTGCATTTTGCCGAGGCGAAGTATCTTCGGCGGAGCCAAAGACCGATTAAGCCGAGTGCAAAAGCAAATGAAATTTGCATTTTGCCGAGGCGAAGTATCTTCGGCGGAGCCAAAGACCGATTAAGCCGAGCGCAAAAGCAAATGAAATTTGCATTTTGCCGAGGCGAAGTATCTTCGGCGGAGCCAAAGACCGATTAAGCCGAGTGCAAAAGCAAATGAAATTTGCATTTTGCCGAGGCGAAGTATCTTCGGCGGAGCCAAAGACCGA
>USBO01000126.1 GCA_900552955.1 uncultured Alistipes sp. | reverse complement strand
GTGGTCGTGTCGCAGGAGTAGCGGAGTTGTTCTCTTAAATGTAAAACGTAAAAACAGATACAACCATGAGATTGTTCAATGCATCACATCTGGAGGTCAAGGATGATTTCGACAAGGATTTCCAGACCAATCCCTACGAATGCGGCTGGGCCAGCGAGTGCATCTTTTTCGTGACCGTAGAACGGCTTTCCGGCCGATCGCCCCGACTCGTGGGCGAGGTCGAGATCTCGCCCGACGGCATCAACTGGGTCAAAGAGGGCACCGTGTCGGATCCGATCACCTCGGAAGGGGTCCACTTCATTCGGGTCAAGCACTTCGGCAACTGGCTGCGGCTCAACTGCCGCATCGACGGCGAGGAGGCGGTTTTCCGGCTCAACATCCAGATCGCCCTCAAGGAGTAACCCGCCTGCCGACAAGTAAAACCATCTAAAACTATCCTTTATGAAACGATTCCTATCTATCGCTCTCTGTGCGGCGCTGGTTTGGACCGCCTGCACGGATTCCGACGAGGGAGCGGATGCGGCCAGTCAGCTCCATGTCACCGCCTCCGAGGATACCCTTGTCCTGAGCAGCGACGCCCAGGTGGCCCCCGAAACGCAGAGCCTCGACGTGGCGTGCGTCAAGAACAGCGGTAACCCCGACTTCCGGCTGGCGTGGCGGCTCGCCTCGAGCGAGCCGTGGCTGAAACTCGCGCTTGACCCGGGCGGCAGCGATGCCGTGCAGGTGCTCGAAAGCGAGGCGTCGCGTACGGTCTACCTCGTCGTCGAAGAGAACGCCGAGATGAGCGCGCGCACGGCGACGGTCGTGCTGAACGACGCTCCGATGCCGGTGATCACCGTCTCGCAGGAGGGATTCAGGCCCGGGACGATCGCCGTCGGGCCGACCTCTCTGCCGGCGCTGAGCAGCGATGCGCAGATGCCTGCCCCGACCAAACTGACGGTCACCTGCATGCGTCACAACGGCGATCCCGATCCGCTGGCCGCGTGGTCGCTCGTGTCGGACGAGCCGTGGCTGCGGCTCACGCTCAATGCCGACGGCAGCGGCGCCGATGCGGAGCTCGAAGGTGCGGGGACGCAGGATGTTTACCTCGTGGCCGACGAGAACACCGGCACCGAGGATCGCACCGCACGCATCACGCTCAACGGCGCGTCCGAACCCGTGCTGACGGTCACCCAGACCAAAGCGGTGGTTCTGCCGGCGCTGCCCGTCCCGCAGGAGGGGCTGCTGGACGGTATCGAGGGCGCGGGCGACGTTCCGAGCGCCGAATGTGCCTATGTGGGTGCCTTCTGGCGGGCGTCGCAGACCGGCGAACGCGTCATCCGCAGCGATGCGGACGGTGTCACGGGTGCGTGGACGGCCACCGTGGCGTGGTACGACGCGTCGTGGAATCCGGCGGCGGGCGACGGCGTGGTGCTCGCCGCAGGCGACAGCGCCGATCCGGCGATCCGCACGGACAATCCGGCCGATGCCGAGAGCTACAGGGTCGAGGGGACGCAGGCCACGGTCGGCGGTACGGTCGATGCCGAGGGCTTCATCGTCTTCCGCATCGGTCTGACGGCGCCCTTCAAGGCTTACGACGAGGCGACGGCTCCGGCGCGTTACGCCGTCGTGCTGCTGACCTATGCCGACGGCGCCAAGCGTCAGAAGATCTTCCTGCGTCAGGGCGAGGGTGCGGACTACGTGATGCGCCCGGGCGACAGGGACGGCAGCGGTGCCGCCGTGGCCGACGACCGCGCCTGCGCGCGGCGTTTCCTGCCCTACAACCTCACGGCTTCGGCTTCGCAGTGGGCTGCGGCCTCGTGCGGCGCGACCTACGACAGCTATCCGCAATTGACAGCTCGCGGGGGTTCGCTGGTGCAGTATCCGTCGCAGGGCGGCGCTGCATTCCAGGGCCAGGCGTCGAAGGACGCATGGCTGCGCCGCGCGTTCAGTTCGGTGTATGTCGATCTGATAGATCAGATCAGCGGTTACAGCGGTGCGAAGGCCTACGATGAGGCGGCCAACGAGATCTGTCCGGCGGGCTATCGCCGTATGCGCGACGGTGCGGGCGATAAGGGAATTGCAGGTTCGGAGATGCGGCAGTCGATCTGGCTCAATCCGCTGGCCGGAGCCGGAAGTACGGTTTTCGATCTGGAGAACACCGCATGGGGTTACTATGCCGACGGTTTCTTCGACCGTCGCCGGCTCTCGGGCAAGACGAGTTTCGCAGCGGCCGACGCGGTGGTGGCCGACGGTACGCATGAGGCTGCGTTCAAGGGGCGCGTGATGTTCAACCCCTTCTCCCATGCGTCGCTGTTTTTCCCCGCTGCGGGGTATCGAACCAACAAAGGGTTCCTCTACGGGGGTGGACGTGCCTATTACTGGTCGGGAACGGCGTCCGGCTCGGCGAAGTTGTTCTGCTTCTACATGACGGTAAACCGGTGCAGCCCCTACGAGCAGGATCGCGGCTTCAGCTGGTCGATCCGCTGCGTGCGCGACGAATGACAGCGCATACCATCCGTTTTTGCCGGCGGGCCTTTCGAGGCCCGCCAGTTTTGTCACTGCGTGCGGCCTCACGAAAAAAGCGACGGGATGCATCCCGTCGCTTGGTCTCCTAAAGAGCGGAAAGAGAGGGATTCGAAGTGCGGAGCACTCGCGGGGCGGCCATTGAAAATGGAAATATTTCTCGCCCCGCAACCCCCTGCTGCGAGAATGCCGCTGCCGCAATGGAGACGTGCGACGCGAAGCGGCGCGGAAGCGAGGCTGCTCGGCGGGGAAAGTCATTTCCCCTGCCGTGCGGCCTCACGAAAAAAGCGACGGGATGCATCCCGTCGCTTGGTCTCCCAAAGAGCGGAAAGAGAGGGATTCGAACCCCCGGAACCTCTCAGTTCAACGGTTTTCAAGACCGCCGCAATCGACCGCTCTGCCATCTTTCCGGCAACAAAAGTAGCACCTTATTTCCATATTACCAAATTCCGTTCGGGAATTCGCCGTGCGGGTCTTTCGGGGACGCTGGCGCGGTGTACGGCCGAATGCGGGAGCGGCCGATGCGGCCGATCCGCGGAAAAACGCTATCTTTGCCGTGCGTCCGACTCTCGGAAGAGGCCGGATTGCAGAGAAAACCGTTCGTTATGCCGCAAATATCCCTACGGGCCTGTCGGATGCCCGAGTCGCCGATTCGAAAACTTTTCCCGCTGGCCGAAGCCGCCAAGGCGCGGGGCGTGAAGGTCTACCATCTCAACATCGGCCAGCCCGATCTGCCCACGCCGCAGGTGGGGCTCGACGCGCTGAAGCAGGTCGACCGCACCGTGCTGGAGTACAGCCCCAGCGACGGCTACCGGTCGCTGCGCGAGAAGCTGGTGGAGTATTACGCTCAGTATCAGATCCGCCTGACGGCCGACGACGTGATCGTCACGACGGGCGGGTCGGAGGCGGTGCTGTTCGCTTTCATGTCGTGTCTCAACCCGGGCGATGAGATCATCGTGCCCGAACCTGCCTATGCCAACTACATGGCCTTCGCCGTATCGGCCGGCGCCGTGATCCGGCCGATCACCGCCTCGATCGAGGACGGGTTCGCGCTGCCGTCGGTCGAGAAGTTCGAGGAGCTCATCAACGAGCGCACGCGCGGCATCCTGATCTGCAACCCCAACAACCCGACGGGCTACCTCTACACGCGGCGCGAGATGATGCAGATCCGTGATCTGGTGAAGCGTTACGACCTGTTCCTCTTCTCTGACGAGGTCTACCGCGAATTCATCTACACGGGGTCGCCCTACATCTCGGCCTGTCATCTGGAGGGGATCGAGCAGAACGTGGTGCTCATCGACTCGGTGTCGAAACGCTACTCCGAGTGCGGCATCCGCATCGGGGCGCTCATCACCAAGAACCGCGCGCTGCACGACGCCGTGATGAAGTTCTGCCAGGCGCGGCTGTCGCCGCCGCTCGTGGGGCAGATCATCGCCGAGGCATCGATCGATGCGCCGCGCGAGTACCACACGGAGGTTTACGAGGAGTATATCGCCCGCCGCAAGTGCCTGATCGACGGTCTGAACCGTCTGCCCGGAGTCTATTCGCCGATTCCGATGGGAGCGTTCTATACCGTGGCGCGGCTGCCGATCGACGACAGCGACCGCTTCTGTGCGTGGTGCCTCGGCGAGTTCGACTACGAGGGCGAGACGGTGATGCTGGCACCGGCTTCGGGGTTCTACTCCGATCCGACGTGCGGCCGCAACGAAGTGCGGATCGCTTATGTACTTTGCCAGCGTGATCTGCAGCGTGCGATCCTCGTGCTCGGCGAGGCGCTGAAGCGCTATCGCCGCGAGGTGATGGGCGAGGAGTGAGCCTGACGGGACGGGCGCGGGAAACGCCCCTCCGTTCCGCGGCGAAACGCCCTCCGTCGGGCCGATTCGGGAATGCGGACGAGCGGGTTTCCTGTTTCGACCAAATGTCTACTTATATTCCAGAATTTCGGAAATAAAGACCAAAATATTTGCCGGCGCGGCAGATAATTCCTACTTTTGCGGCTGATTTGTGCTTCGGAACCGAATGGATTTCGGGGCGTTAACAGCTTAAATATAGTTCGAATGAAAAAAATCTCGACGCTTCTCGTGGCGCTCGTCGCTGTGACCGGTCTTCGGGCCGAAGGCTATCAGGTGAACAACCTCTCGACCCGTCAGACGGGTATGGGACACGTCGGCACGGCCATGAAACTCGACTCGGAATCCATCTTCTTCAATCCCGCCGCCACGGCGTTTCAGGATTCGAAGTTCGATCTGTCGGTCGGTGCCGCGGGAATTCTCTCCTACTGCACCTACACCCCGACGCCCACGATGGAGAACGGATTCTATGCGGGCGACCGTCCCGAGTGGAAGTCCGACAACAAGATGTCGACGCCGATCTACGCCTATTTCAACTACAAGCCCTCCGACCGCTGGGCCGTGGGGCTCGGATTCTTCACGCCCAACGGCTCGTCGATGAACTGGGGCGACAACTGGCCCGGCGCTCATCTGGTGCAGCAGATCAATCTGGCGGCCTACACCGTGCAGCCGACCGTGTCGTTCAAACTCTGCGACAGGGTGTCGGTCGGCGCGGGGCTGATGGTGACGTGGGGCAATTTCGACCTCTCGCGGTCGATGCTCTCGCCCGCCGCGCGCCGCAACCTGATCGGCGGGATGCTCGACCCCAAGATCGCGCAACTGGGGCCGGCCATCGCGCAGCTCGAGGGGGTGTTGGCGCAAATGCCCGACGGGCCCGAGAAGCAGCAGTATCAGGCGCAGCTGACGCAATTCCAGGGGACGCTTGCGACGCTGCAGGGGGCCAAGGGCTTTCTCGAGGGGTCGATGGACCGGTC
>USBO01000125.1 GCA_900552955.1 uncultured Alistipes sp. | reverse complement strand
CGGGAGTAGTCGAACGAGGGCACGGAGAATGCAAGGTACTTTTTCTTTTCATCGGCATGCAGCGCCTCGAAGAATCCGCCCTCCCAAAGAAACGCCAGTTCGGAGTAGCAAAACCGTAGGTCGGACAATACAGAGTGGTGCAAATACAACTTGGCCAGCTCGTCGGCAATCCGGTTATACTCCAGCCGTTCCTGCTCTTGTCTCTGCCCGGGATCTAGCCGGGCGGTTTTGGTTGCAATACGCTCCTCGAATACCCGGCAAGCGTGTTTGATGCAACGATCGAATATCTTTTGCAGCTCGTCGAACTGCGGTTTCAACTCCATGCCTTCCATAATCCCGTCTTGTTTCAGACGAAGATACGAAAAACTGTTGAAAAAGAAAAACGTGCGAATCATCGTCCGCACGTTTGGTCTTTGCTTCAGTCGGTCAGGTTCGGAATCAATCCGATGGCCTCCTCTTTCTTCTTGTCCACGATTTTGGCGTAAATCTGCGTCGTAGCGATATTCTTGTGTCCGAGCAACTTGCTGACGGTATATAAATCGGCGCCCAAAGTCAGCATCATCGTGGCATGGGTATGTCGGGCGACGTGAAACGAGATGTGTTTGGTTATTCCGGCGACTTTCGCCCAATGTTGCAGCGTGTCGTTCACCGTCCCCTCATGCGTCAGCGGAAAGATAAAATCGCTGTCGTTTGCCTCGCCGCGCTCCGGCAGCCATTTCAATGCCTCGTCGGAAATCGGCAGGTAAAGCGGTTCTTTGGTCTTCTGCATCGTAATTTCGATGCGGACACGCCCGCCGTTCCGTTGCAAGTCGCACCACCTCAATTTGCGAATGTCGCTGACGCGCAACCCGCACAAGCAACTGAACAGAAAAGCCCGCTTGACGATTTCGTGCCGACATTCGGTATTTATCAGCGTCTTCAACTCGTCGATTGTCAGATACTCGCGGCGGCTCGGCTCCTGTCTCACTTTACTTGCGAAATCAAACTCTTTGGTCGGGTTGACGGTGATGATTCCCTCTTTGTAAGCGCGGTTGATGGCAGTGCGGAGCGTTCCGTAGTAGGCGACGACCGAATTGTTGCTCAACCGCCCTCCGGCTTTCAATACGCCGTATTTGCTGGCTTTCGGCATCTGCCGCAGGTAATCGGTAAACTCCGAGAGAAACTCCTTATCAACGTCCCGAAAAGCGATATAGTCGCCGCGAAACAGCTTCAATGCCCGGACGGTATTGAGCACCGTTCGGGCATAGTTCCGGCTTCCCTGCTCGGCGGACTGTTTTCCGATATTTTCCAGATAATCGAGCAGGTTCACTCGGGACTTGTTCGTGTTCTGGAATCCGTGCGCGTCGTTCTGCACCTCGACGATCCGTTTGCTCTGAATTGCTTTGGCAAGGGCGAGCGTCGCTTCGTTCTTCGCCTTATCCTCCCGCGTCCGTTCGGGAATAAGGTATAGCTTCAGAAACTCGTATTTCCGTTTGCCACCGACATAGTTCTCCTTACGGATCACGTCGCCCGTATAGTACTCCAAATAGATGGATTGATTCCCGTTAGATAGTTGCTTGAACCGGATTCGCACCGGCTCCTTCAACTTGACCGTCTGTTTCTGCTTCGCCATACCGTTCCCGTTTGTTGCTTCAACGGCAAATATAGCGAATTTGTTTTGTTACCGCAGCATTTTCGAGTAACAAAATAGTAACAAATATCGGGCAATTATCGGCCTTGTCGGGAAAATCGCAAAAACAACCGAAAAATCTGCAATCAAATATAAAACACTATATTTTAATGATTTATATTTAACTTTTCGCCGCTTCTCTATCCTTCTTGTAGATTTGATAGGAGTTCACGAAGTTCTGCCAGACGATATAGGCTGTCGGAGCGACCGAAGAGATCGGGTCGAGGAACGACTGCGCCATCCAGACGGCCAGCACCGTGTTCTTCTGGCCCAGCGACTGTCCTCCGGCCACCGCATCGCCGTAGCGGCGGCCCAGCCAGCGGCCGAGGCCGAACTGCACGAGGCAAATTGCAAGCGCGACGGCGGCCAGCGCGGTTTCGACGGTGCCGTCGGCCTCGCGGTGATCCAGAATGAAGGTCGTCGTGCGGCCGATGATGACGGTCAGCGACACCAGCCACAGATAGAACGAGATCGTGCTGCGGGCGGCCACCCACCCGCCGATCTTCGGTGTCAGCGCACGGCAGCCCTGTGCCGCGACGAAGGGCAGAATCAGCAGCGGGGCGACCTTAGCCAGAATGCCGGCCAGCGAGCAGTCGCCTGTTCCGACGGCTGAGAGGATGAACGGCGCGACGAGGGCGATCGCCAGGTTGCAGAGCAGGCTGAAGGCGGTCATCGAGACGATGTCGGCCCCCAGCATTCCGCCGATCACCACGGCAGCCATGGCGATCGGTGTCAGCACGCAGATCATCCCGCCTTGCGCCACCGTCGCATCGAACGGCAGCAGCAGAAAGTAGACCGACGCACACAGGACGATCTGCACGGCGAGCAGCCATCCGTGGAGGGGTTGCAGCCGCATCCGGCGCACATCGACGCGGCAGAAGGTGAGAAAGAGCATCAGAAAGATGAGCGACGGGGTGATCATCCCCCCGCTCGCCGCCTCCAATGCCGCGATCGGCCGGCAGAACATCGCTCCGACCACCATGCCGAGCGGCATCGAGACCGTGCGCAGGTTATGCGGATGCGGGAAGGTCATCTCAGCCGAGCAGCTCTCGGACTTTGGCCGAGATGTCCTTGCCGTCGGCCTGTCCGGCCAGTCGTTTCGACGCGACGCCCATCACCTTGCCCATCTCCGCCATCGAGGTGGCTCCCACCTCGGCGATCACGGCCCGCACGGCCTCGGTCAGCTCCTCGGGCGACAGCCGCCTGGGCAGAAACTCCTGCATGACGCGCACCTGCGCCAGCTCCTCCTCGGCCAGATCCGCCCGGTTCTGCCGGCGGTAGATCTCCGCCGAATCGCTTCCCTGCTTGGCCAGCTTCGCAATGATCTTCACCACATCGGCGTCGGGCAGTTCGGCGATCCCCGCACCGGAGGTTTTCGCCTCGATGATATACTTCTTGATGTTGCGCAGCGTCTGCAAACGCACGGGCTCCTTGGCCTTCATGGCCTCCATGATACCCGTCGAAATCCGTTGTTCGAGTGACATGAGAGATAGAACTATTTAATTCGTTATTGCATAATTATTTACGAGGTTCGAGGAAGTTCATGATCTGCTGCATCAGCCGGTCGCGCTGTCCCTCGTCGACGATCGCCTCGAACGGGAATCCCATCGCCAGCGAACGGTAGCCGCCCTCGTAGCCCACGGCTGCGGTCTGGTCGCCGTCGTCGTACCGCATGACGGTGAATCCTCCGCCCACGGGACGCAGCGCATCGGGCGCCTCGACGGGATAGAAGTCGCGGCACGGCTCGGTGTTGAAGTAGAGCCGTTCGTGCGCCATGCGGGCCGGCGAAGCGACGACACGGGCCTCGCCACGGCGCGAAGCCTGCCCGCCGCGATAGGCATAGTGCAGCACCGATTCGGCGAACCGGCGCTCCTCTTCCGTTGCGGCGGGCGACTGCCACGGGTCGGTGGCGATGAAGCTCCCCGACACGAAGAGCGAACGCCCCGAAGCGGTGAAGTCGGCGAGCGCCCGCCGCAGCCCCTCGGGGAAGACGCGGAACTCGAAGCCGCTCACGCCGCGCCCCATCTCGACGGAGCGCTGTTTGCCCAGGATCACGTCCATGAAGAAGTAGTCGTCGGCCTTCACCTCGCCCGCCGCCAGCGCCGCGGCCGACGTCGAACAGAAGGAGTAGCCCGCCCGCAGGATCGAAGCGCCGTGCAGACGCGGGTAGTCGAACGTGTTGCCGCCGATGACCTGCGTGGCGTAGTCGCTGTAGCACGAACCGAGCGCCTCCTCGTCGTTCTCCGCCTCGGAGAGCCGCCGGTCGAAGACGCGCTGCTCGCCGATGAACGAGATGTCGCGCCGGTCGGCCACCCCGCTGTCGAGCCGACGGTAGAAGCCCGCCAGCGAATCTCCCTGAATGCTCAGCGGCGCACTCACGCGGTCGAAGCCGTTGACCACCAGCACGCGGCCCTTCGGCTCGGGCGTCCATGCCGCCGAAAGCGTCTGGCTCGGGAAGCTCTCGCCGCCGGTGTTGGTCGCCGTGACGCGATAGCTGTAGATCACGTCCGGCTGCTGCCGCACGACGGCCGTCGTACCGGCCACGGCCACGCCGTTGTCGAAATCGCCGTCGCCGACACGCGTGTAGAGCACATAGCCCGTGGGCGAGGCGCTCGCTTCGAGCGGATCCTCCACAGCATGCCATTGCAGCCGCACTTCGTCCTCACGGTCGGTGAAGGTCGCCGAAAATCCCTCGACGGGCAGGGGCTGCACGACGCAGGTGCGGCCGTACTGATAGCCGACGAATCGCAGGATCGCCTTGTAGACCGCGCGCGACACAAGGAACTTGAACCGCGGATCGCTGCCGTAACGCATATCCGCGAAGTTCTGATGCGACAGCAGCTCGAGCAGCATCGTCGGTGCGGCTGGCACGCGTGCTTCGTAGTAGGAGCGGTTCCACAGCCCGCGCCGCCGCCACTCGGGTTCGTAGGTGGCGCGGATGTCGCCCACGATCTGGCTCATCACCAGATCGGTCAGGTCCCGCGACAGGTAGCGGCTGGCGCCCCCTTCGAAGCGGCCGCCGTTCTCCTGCGTGTAGAAGATGCCCAGCGTGCCGATCGTCTCGTCGGTGCGGCGCACGCCGGCGTCGGAGTGGAACGCCAGCGCCATGTCGACGGGGATGCGCAACCCCTCTTCATCGGGCAACCGTTCGGAGCCGCCCATGAGCACGTTGACCCAATGGGCGCGCGACATGTAGTCCTCCTTGTAGTCGTCGAGCCCCTCCTTCTGACGGTAGACCGTCTCGGGGAATCCCGCCCATTGCAGCCAGTAGCGCGCCCCCTCGCAGAAACGGGGGTAGCCGCTCGGCTCGCAGAGGTATTCGGTGTCCTGCGTGCGGAACTGCTCGGCGGGCGTGCGGGCGATATTGCCCATGCCGCCGCCGATTTTGACGGCATCGGCCGTCACCACGCGGTTTTTCTTCGCCGAACGGTTGCTCAGCGTGACCAGCCCGGGATTCGCGCCCGACGCGAAGCGGAACGTACCCAGATAGACCCACGTGCCGCCACCCATCGTCTGATTGACGGCGAAACGGCTCTCGCCGCCCAGATGGCGCACCGTGTAGAGGGCGTCATCGGAACTGCGGTCGACCGTCCGGTAGGAAACGTAGACGGCGTATTCGCCGCTCGCGGGCAGATCGGCGCTCCATTCGGCACGGCTCTCCCGTCCTCCGGTGACGG
>USBO01000124.1 GCA_900552955.1 uncultured Alistipes sp. | reverse complement strand
ACCGCGGCGACTGGCGCAACTATCCCGAGAATTCGGTCGGAGCCATCGAGAGCGTCATCCGCATGGGCGCCGACATCGTGGAGATCGACCTGAAGCTGACGAAGGACAGCGTGCTGGTGCTCATGCACGACCGCACGATCGATCGTACGACCACCGGCCGGGGGCGGGTGTCGGAGATCACCTTCGACTCGGTGCGCAGGTGCCGTCTGCGTCCGGCCCACCAGGCGTCCTGGACCCGCTACACGGTGCCCACGCTGCGCGAAGCGCTGGCCGTGTGCAAGGATCGCATCGTGGTGAACGTCGATCAGGGCTACGAGTATTACGATCTCGTGCTGGCCGTGGCCGAGGAGCTCGGCATGACCGATCAGGTGCTCATCAAGGGCAGCCGCAGCGTGGCCGATGTGGCGGCCAGGCAGGGGGTGCATCCGCACAGCATGATGTATATGCCGATCCTCAGCATGCAGAAACCGCGCGGCCGCGAACTGTGGGAGGAGTATCGGCGCGAGGGCGTCGTGCCGCTGGCCTTCGAGCTGTGCTGGGACGAGCCTTCGCCCGAGATCGACGCCTGTGCGCGCGCCATCGTGGCGGGCGGTTCGAAGTTGTGGGTCAACACGCTGTGGCCGTCGCTGTGCGGCGGCGAGGAGGCGGGGCTCTACGACGACTACGCTTTCGAGAACGGCGTCGAAGCCTACCGCAAGGCGCTCGACATGGGGGCGACGATGATTCAGACCGACCGCCCCGAACTGCTGATCGGGTATCTGCGTTTGCAGGGGCTGCACGACTAAACGGATCGGACTATGTTACGGAAAATCAAGGATTTTTATGCGATTTCGGCGCCGGTGGCCCGCTGCGGGTGCACCGAAGCCGAGCAGCGGCGCCTCTACCGGCGGCTGAGCTGGCAGAGTTTCGTGGCCGGCACCCTGGGCTACAGCCTCTATTATGTCTGCCGCACGAGTCTCAACGTGATGAAGAAACCGATGCTCGACAGCGGGCTGCTCGACGCCACGCAGTTGGGCGTCATCGGGTCGGCGCTGCTCTTCTCGTATGCCGTCGGCAAGTTCGTCAACGGCTTCGTGGCCGACCATTGCAACACCCGCCGCTTCATGGCCACGGGGCTCGTCGTCTCGGCGGCGGCCAACCTGCTGATGGGGCTGCTGGGCTTCGCGGGCGGGTGGCTGCCCGCGGCGGTGCTCTTCGCGGTCTTCACGGTGCTGTGGGGCGTCAACGGCTGGAGTCAATCGATGGGCGCCGCGCCGGCCATCATCGCCCTGTCGCGGTGGTATCCGCTCTCGAAGCGCGGCCGCTACTACGGCTTCTTCTCGGCGAGCCACAACTTCGGCGAGGGGCTGTCGTTCCTCTTCGTGGGGAGCGTGGTGTCGTTCTGCGGGTGGCAGTGGGGATTCTTCGGCTCGGCCGTCGCGGGGGCGATCGGCGTGGCGCTGATCCTGCGCCTGATGCACGACACCCCCGAATCGAAGGGGCTGCCGCCCATCGAGGAGCTGGCGCACGAGCAGCGCGGCAGCGACGCCGACGCCTCGGTCGGCGAAGTCCACCGCCGCGTGCTGCGGATGCCGGCGGTGTGGATTCTGGCCGCCGCGAGCGCCTTCATGTATGTGAGCCGCTATGCCGTCAACAGTTGGGGCATCCTCTTCCTGCAGGAGGCCAAGGGCTTTTCGGATGCCGAGGCCATCTCGGTGATCGGCGTCAACACGGTGCTCGGCGTGCTGGGCACGGTCTTCTCGGGATGGTTCGCCGAGAAGGTCTTCCGCGGCAATCTCAACTATCCGGCGCTGCTGTTCGGTGTGCTCAACTCGCTGTCGCTCGCGCTCTTCGTCTACGGCGGCGATGCGCTGTGGGTCAACATGCTCAGCATGGTGCTCTTCGGCATCGCCATCGGCGTGCTGATCTGCCTGGTGGGCGGGCTGATGGCCGTCACGCTCGTGCCGCGCAAGGCCACGGGAGCCGCGCTGGGCGTGGTGGGCATCGCGTCGTACGCGGCTGCGGGCCTTCAGGACGTGGTGAGCGGCCGGCTCATCGACGCGAACGTGATTCGGACGGTCGACGCCCTCGGGCAGACGACGGTGAGCTATGATTTCGGCCCCGCGGCGGTGTTCTGGATCGGTGCATCGGTCGTCTCGTTCCTGCTGCCGCTGCTTAACTGGCGGCGCCGGCAGGCGGAGTTCTGATCGGATTCACGAAGGGGCGTCCCGTATGGGACGCCCCTTCGTTTTGCGGCGGGCGGTTACAGGTCGGCGTAGAGCGCCTGTGCCAGTGCTGCTGCCGCCGCTTCGTCCGGCAGCTCGGGATAGGCGGCTCGCAGCGCGCGGGCGAACTCGTCGGCCGTGTCGTTTGCGGCCAGCAGCCGCTCGACGCACTCCAGATAGCCGATCTTGAAGCGCAGGGCATCGGCGTTCGCCGCTCCGCCGTGTCCGCCGATGAAGAGTTCGGCGCCCGAAGCGAGTGCCCGTCGGGCCTCGGCGATCTCGGCGGCGACGGCTGCCGGCGAGGAGATTTGCAGGGGATTCGCATGGGCCTCGGCAGGGGCCCAGTGAGTGTAGTAGACCTTGCCGCCGATGAGGATGCTCGCGGCGGGGAAGTCGGTCGAGGCGCCGCGGCTGAAGCGGAATGGGATGCCCGCCCACTGCTGCGTCGTATCGAACTCCACTTCGCCGGTGGGACCCGTCGGCCGATCGGAGATCGCATCGCCGAAGATCTGCGCGAAGTTCCGCAGCATGCCGTCGTAGAGCGCAGCGTTCGTGAAGGCGGGCATCCCTGCGGGCATGACCGTCGCATGGTGGCCCGTTCCGGCTGCGTGGTAGTCGGAGATGCGGGCTTCGACGGGTTTGCCCAGAGCGTCGAGATAGGCGTCGTACTCGGCGACGTTCTCGCGGAAGAGCGGCTGCTCGAGCGTGACGACCGCCTGCGCTCCTTCGACGATGTAGCTCGCGTCGCCGAGCGGGTCGTTGGTGTGGTAGACATGCAGTCTGAAGTCGTCGAAATCGTACGTTTCGAAAGTTCCTTGGATCTGTGCCATTGCTGGAATCGTTAAGAGTGTCGATAAAAAAATGAATGCCTTTTTCTTGGGGTTCGCTTTTGTAGGTTCCCGAAAGTCACGCGGTTGCTTTTCGGATGCAAATGTCGGCAATCGAATCGTGCGTGTCAAGTAGATACGCGAATGTCAGATAGTTACCTCGAGGTAACGATCGTTGGGCGAGAGCGGGTTGGCGGACGATTTTTTTTTGAAATAGTTCGCTAAGCCGAGCGCAGTCGCGCCTGCTCGAATTGCCGGGGCGGGAAATGGGCTGTTTTTCCTTGCTATGAAAAATAGTTTTGCTTACTTTTGTAAACCGATGCGGAAGTCGGCACGCGGATTGGCGTGCGGTCGCTCTTCCGCTGAACCCTGAAACGCATACGAACGATGGACAGAACGACGCTGCGGGATGCGCTGAATCCCGATTGCCCGATCCGCAACGTGCTGGCACGCATCGGCGACAAGTGGTCGCTGCTGGTGATCTACACGTTGAGCGGCGGGGGGACGATGCGTTTCGGCGCATTGCAGCGGGCGATCCCCGATATTTCGCAGAAGATGCTGAGCGTGACGCTGCGCACGCTCGAGGAGGACGGCTACCTCACGCGGCGGGTCTATCCCGAAGTTCCGCCGCGGGTGGAGTATGCCCTCACGGCCCGGGCGCAGTCGCTGCTGTCGTGCGTCGGTCCGCTTATCGCGTGGGCCGAGGCGAACATGGCGGGTATTCTCGACGACCGCAGGGCTGCGCGCAGCGGACGGTGATCCGCAGGCGGGAAATGGAAGAAACCGCCCCTGCCGCAATCGGTTGCGGCAGGGGCGGTTTCTTCGTCGGGAGCGGGGATCAGCGCTCTTGGAACCGGAAGGTGAACTGGTTGCCCTCCTCCGTGAGCCATGCGTGTTCCTGCGTGGTGGGCGAGAGGGCGAACAACGGCGAGTAGGTCATCACGCGCACCGTGCGGCCGTCGGGCAGGAACTCCAGAATGCGGATCCAGCCGTCGCCGCCGTTGCCCTCGTAGCCGCCGCCCATCTTCTGCGAATCGAAGAGCATCTGGTGGACGGGACGGCCTGCGCTGTTGGCGTCGGTGCGGAAGCCCCAGCCCGCGACATGGCCGCAGAGCACCAGCTCGATGTTCGAGGCGGGGTAGACGAGCTTCTGCCAGATCTCCTCGCCCTGATTGGCGTCGTCGAGCGGCTGTTTGAATTTGGTGATCTTGCCGTTCTGCACGATCGGCTCGTAGCTCGTCACGCGCACGGGCTTGGCCGTGAGGCGCTCGCTCTGGGCGTTGAGGTAGGAGTGGGTCAGCAGCACTACGCGGTGGTTGCGGTACTGTTCGAGTCCGACGACGCGGCGCGCCCAGCTCATCACCGTGTCGCGGGGCGAGAACTCGATGTTGAGGAAGAGGTAGTCGATGCCTTCGGGGCTGCGCAGCTCGAAGGCGGCGTTCTCGATGGCGTGGCGCCCCTGCGCATCCTGTCCGTACTGGCTCAGCATCCGCCGGTTGAGCGGATTCTTGTCGATGGGGAAGTACTCGCCAACGTGGGTGCTGCGCTCGCCCGAGCGGGTGTAGGTGTAGTCGTGGTTGCCGGTGGCCGTCATGTAGGGGACGACGCCGTCGAGGTGGTCGAAGGCGCGCGCGGTGGCCTGCCACTGCTTGTGCGACGACTGGTCGCCCGAGTAGCCGTTGCTGATGCGGTCGTTCTGCTCGACCAGATCGCCCACGCAGAGCACCATCTTGGTGTTGAGCGCCTCGGCGTGTGCGGCGATCCAGCTGGTCATGATCTCCATGATGGGTTGGTTGCACGCTTTCTTGGCATAGCCCTGCAGGTCGGGAATCAGGACGACCGTCCACGAATCGGGATCGGAAAGGGCGGGTTCACGGAATTTTTCCTGTGCCTGCACCGGCAGCAGGAGTGCCCCGAAGAGTGCGGCGAACAGCGTTCGGGCGAATGGAAGTCTGCGGTTCATAGGATCGTTGAGTAGTTGAGTATCGGTTGTGGATTGTTTGTCGTGTCAGGCCACGCTCTGCATCTCGATGAGTCTGGCATAGATGCCGCCGCGCGCCATCAGCTCCTCGTGCGTGCCTTGCTCGGCGATGCGGCCGTGGTCGATGACGATGATCTTGTCGGCGTTGTGCACCGTCGAGAGCCGGTGGGCGATGACGATCGACGTGCGCCCCTTGAGCAGCGAGTTGAGGGCCTCCTGCACCAGCTTTTCGCTCTCGGTGTCGAGGGCCGAGGTGGCCTCGTCGAGGATCAGGATCTCGGGGTTCTTCAGCACCGCGCGGGCGATCGAGAGCCGCTGCCGCTGGCCGCCCGAGAGCTTCATGCCGCGGTCGCCGATGTTGGTCCGGTACCCCTTGTCGGTCTCCATGATGAAGTCGTGGGCGTTGGCCACTTTGGCCGCGGCGACGATCTCGTCGTGCGCGGCGTCGAGCTTGCCCAGCGAGATGTTAGCCTCGATCGTGTCG
>USBO01000123.1 GCA_900552955.1 uncultured Alistipes sp. | reverse complement strand
GCGGTCGGACCTTTCCGGCCTGAATATTGCCGCGTTCGCCGCGGAAGCGTCGCAGCGCTTCGGCGTCGACGGGCTGCTGCTGCTCACGCGCGACGCACGGAGGCGTTTCGGCATGCGGATGTTCAACACCGACGGCTCCGAGGCCGAGATGTGCGGCAACGGCATCCGCTGCGTGGCGCGGCTGGCGCGTGACCGCTATCCCGAGGACGCAGGCACGCAGTTCATCGTCACCTCCGGCGGCCGCGAATACCGCCTCATCTGCGAAGAGCCGATCTTCGGCACGCTGCCGACCTTCGGAGCGGAGATCCCGCTGTCGCTGCACGGAGGCGACTTCCCGCCATCACTGGCCGGCGAAGGATTCGTCGGGCGGACGATCCCGCAGACGGAGAGCGGACTGCCGTTCACTTTCCTGTCGCCCGGGAACCCTCACGTCGTCGCCTGCGTCGAACCCCGCAGCGAATGGCTCTTCGGCAGCGACGGACGGCTCGACACCGGCCGGCTGGCGGCGCTGGGCCAGCGGGCCAACCGGCTGCGCGAGGTCTTCCCCCGGGGGATCAACGTCAGCCTCTTCTGCCGGCTGGACGACGGGCGGATCTTCGCAGCCACCTACGAGCGCGGCGTGGGCATCACCTCCTCGTGCGGCACGGCGATGACCTCGTGCGCCACGGCCGCCGCGCTGCTCGGACTGTGCGGCTTCGGCACGACGGTCGAAGTCTGGAACCGCGGCGGCCGCGTGCGCTGCCTGCCGCAACGCACGCCGCAGGGGCTCGTCACCCGGCTCACGGGCGACGCGACCTTCGAAGCAGCGGGAACGTTGCGCCTCGGCGACGACAGCCGCATCGCAGCTGCCGACACCGCGCCGCTCGACCCGCCCGACGACCGCCTGCGGATGGCCCGCGAGACCCGACGCGAACTGAACGAAACATACGGATTAACCATACCCGACCATGATTAAAGAGATTGCGAACCACCGCTCGATCCGCAAGTACAAGTCCGCTCCGATCGACGACGAGGTGCTGTCCGACATCCTGCATGCCGCCACGCGCGCTTCGACCTGCGGCAACATGCAGTTATACAGTCTGATCGTGACGCTCGACGCCCGCGTGCGCGCCGAACTGGCGCCGTGCCACTTCAACCAGCCGATGGTGACCGAGGCGCCCTGCGTGGTGACGGTCTGCGCCGACGTCCGCCGCTTCTCGAAGTGGTGCGTGCAACGCGACGCCGACCCCGCCTACGACAATTTCGAGTGGTTTCTCAACGCCGCGACCGACGCCCTGCTGGCCGCCGAGAATCTGGCGCTGGCCGCCGAAGCGCATGCGCTGGGTGTATGCTTTCTCGGCACCACGCTCTACACGGCGCGCGACATCTGCCGCATCCTGCATCTGCCCCAGGGGGTGATTCCGCTCACGACGGTCGTCGTCGGCCATCCGGCCGAGCAGCCGCCGCTGACCGACCGTCTGCCGCTCGACGCCGTGGTGCACTACGACCGCTACAAGGACTACACCGACGCCGAGATCGACGAGCTGTGGGCCGAGAAGGAGGCTTCGCCCGAGACCGCCGCGCTGCTCGCGCAGAACGGGCTGCCCAATCTGGCGCAGATCTTCACGCGCAACCGCTACCGCCGCGAGGACAACATCGCCGTCTCGCGCTCCTACTTCGACCTGTTGCGCGAGCAGGGGTTCTTCAACCAGTGACCCGTCATGCGCCGCTCCTATCCCGTCGTCGTCGCCGCGCTGTGCATGCTCTGCACCGCGTGCAGCGTCGTGCGCAAACTGCCCGAGGGGAGCTATCTGGTGCAGAAGGTCACGATCGAGGATGATCGGAGCGTCCCCAAAGACGAGCGCATCACGGCCTCGGAACTCGACCGCTACGTGTGGCAGAGCCCCAACAAACGGTTTCTGGGGATTAATTTCTATGCGTGGGTTTACAATCAGGCCAATCCCGATAAGGACAACTGGTGGAACCGGTTCAAACGCAAAATCGGTCAGAAACCGGTCATCTACGATCCGGCGCTCACCCTCAAATCGGCCGAGAACCTCAAGGCTTACATGGAGTCGCACGGCTTCTTCTCGTCGCAGGTTCACTACAGCGTCGACACGACCTCGCGCCGCAAACGGGCCATCATCACCTATCGCACCGAGCAGGGCCCGCCCTCACGATACGGGAAGATCGACTACGAATTCAACGACAAGTTCATCGGGAAGATCATCCTGCAGGACACGGCCGGCACGCTCGTCCGCCCGGGCGATATCTTCAACAGCGCGACGCTCGACGCCGAACGCGAACGCATCACCCGCTATCTGCGCGACCGGGGCTACTACAAATTCTCGGTCAGCAACATCTCCTACCGTTACCCCTACGATACGGTGGGCAACCGCATCGGCGACCTGACGATGGTGGTCAAGCAGTACCTCACCGGTTACAACGACCGCGGCGAGCCCGTCATGGAGAACAACAAGGTTTACCGCATCAGCGAGATCAACATGCTGCCCGGTTACGATCCCACGGTCAGCTTCACGGATCGGGAAACGCACTACGACACGGTCGCCTTCCGCGGCCTGAACGTCGTCTACGACGGCAAGCACAACGTCCGTCCCCGCGTGCTGCGGCAGGCGATTCCGCTCTACCCCAACTATCTCTACAACGCCGAGCAGATCAACCGCACCTACAGCAACGTCATGTCGCTGGGGTATTTCAAGAGCGCACGCATCACCTTCGACGAGCTGCCGGCGCCCGACAGCGCCAACCTCGTCTCCTACATCGGCGACGCCGGCGACTCGCTCGCCACACAGTATACGCAGGAGGGCTACCTGCGCTGCAACATCCTCGGCACGCCGCAGCTCAAACAGAGCTATAAGATAGACCTCGAAGGCACGACCACCGCGAGTTTTTACGGGCTGAAGGCTTCGGTCGGCTATCAGAACCGCAACTTCTTCCGCGGTATGGAGTCGTTCGACATCTCCTTCAGCGTGGGTCACGAGTTCATGAAGTCGCGCGACAGCGGCAAGCGCAACGCCAAGGAGTTCGGCGTCACCGCAGGGCTGGTCTTTCCGCGCTTCCTGCTGCCCTTCTTCCCGAGCCGTTACCGTCCGTCGCTCGTCACGCCGCGCACGCGTCTCGAACTGTCGTTCAACTATCAGGATCGGCCCTACTACCGGCGCACGCTGTCGAGCATGACGTGGACCTACACGTGGAGCAACGAGAAATACTCGTCGTTCGCCGTGCGGCCCATCGACCTCAATCTGGTCGATATGAGTTACATCGACCAGGATTTTCTGGATAAATTGCAGAATCTCTACCTGCGTAACAGCTATACGTCGCAACTCATCGCCGGCATCTCGGGAAGCTATACCTACAACAATCAGATGAAGCACCCGGGCCGCAACGCCACCCTCGTGCGCTTCAACTGGGAGACGGCCGGCAACCTCCTCGACGGGCTGGAACACCTCTTCTCGTCGCCGGCCAGGGGAAAGGGATACTACGAGATCTTCGGCATCCGCTATTCGCAGTATTTCCGCGTCGACCTGAGTGCCAGCCGCAAAATCATGTTAGGCGAGAAAACGGCCCTCGCCGGCCGCCTCTATGGCGGTTGCGGACTGGCTTACGGCAATTCGGTCTCGATTCCTTTCGACCGTCTCTTCTACTGCGGCGGCAGCAACGGCATGCGCGGCTGGATTCCCCGCATGCTCGGCCCGGGATCGGTGCCCGTCGACCCCGACAAAGTGACCTATCCGGCCCAGTTGGGCGACATGAAGCTCGAAGCGAACCTCGAATTCCGCTTCCCGATCTGGGGAATTTTCTACGGCGCTACGTTCCTCGACGCGGGCAACATCTGGTTCATGGGCAACAATGCGGAGGAGTATTCGCCCGAAGCGGTCTTCCATTTCCGCAACTTCTACAAGCAGCTCGGCTTCAACACCGGTCTGGGCATCCGGCTCGACATCAAGTTCGCCGTGCTGCGTCTGGATTGGGGCATCCAGCTTCACAACCCCAACAATCCCGCCGGCAAACGATGGATCCACAACTTCAGGTGGCGCAACACGGCACTCAACTTCGGGGTGGGGTATCCGTTCTGAAGCCACTTCTGCCACCTCCGGCAGCTGCATAACAAACCGGACTGCCCATACGGCGGCAGTCCGGTTTCATTCGGAGCATCCCGTCGCAGCTATCGCTTGCGAGGTGCGATCCAGCAGGTCATCACGGCACTCAGAAGATACAGCCCCGCCATGAGCCACACAATGCCGGCATACCCGATCGAATGGCGGAACAGCGCGACGAGCAGCGGGCCGACGAAAGCCGACAGACCAGCGCCCAGATTCAGCACCGACACGGCCGCCCCCTTGTCCTTGTCGACGAGCGACGGCACCAAAGCGCTCAGCGGCACATAACCGGCCAGCATGATGCACCACAGCGCACCGCAGCCGAGAATGAACCAGTAATTGTTGCAGATCATCGGCGCATAAAAGAAAAGCAGCACGCTCAAGGCGCACCCCACGCCGCCGAACCAGGCGACCGTTCGTCCCCAGCCGAAATGATCGCCGACGATTCCGAACACCAGATTGAAAAGGATGTTGAACAGGAAAACCGACCCCCAGATCGAGGCCCACTGCGTGTCGCCGATGCCGTAATCCTTCAGATAGAGCGGCATAAAGACCACGAACGCGAACTGCGAGGTGGTGTTGATGATGCGTACGAGACCGCCCACGAGCACTTTGGGTTCGCGTTTCAGAATCGTCAGTCCGCTCAGCAGTTCGCGCAGCTTCGAGTCTCCCGCCGGCCGCTCCTCCGTCCCCTCGAAGAGATTCCTGTCATCGCACGGATTGATCCACAACGCCAGCAGCGCACCGACCGACGCAAAGAGAAGCGACGTCCAGAGCGTCGGCACCACACCGATACGCTCCATCGCAAAAGCCCCATAATAGGCACCTAACACGTTCAGACCACCCGTAAAAACGAACCAGAACCATCCCTGCGCAGAACTCAGACGGCTCTTATCGACACGATAAGCGATCCAGACGATAAATGTATACGCGAACAGCGGATAGCCCAACCCCTTGATCGCATAGGTGACGAGCAAAACCGGATAGTTCAATCCCGTCATACCGATACCGGCAAAGCCGGCCATACCGATCAGGTAGGTCAGATAACCGAGCAGCATCGTACGCCGTACGCCGACGGTTTCGGCGATCACACCCGAGAACCAGGCCGAAAGGGCGACCGAAATGCCGTAAACGGAAAACAATACCTCATGATCGAGGCCCTGTTCCGCAATATATTTACTGAGCCATGTCTGCTCGATGCCATCGCCCATCATGAAGATCAATACGCCGATAAAACCCCATACCAGCGACTTGGGCAATCCGGTTTTGTCATAAAATGCAGTCATTGAAGAATTCCGTTCGTTTATATTCGTATTCAAAGATATAAAAAGTTTTCGTTTCGAAACCCTTTGCGTAATTTTTTATCTCCGAATAAAATTGACCGAACATCTCGATGCGACACAGTTCGCCGCCCATACGGGAGTCCTCTGCCGTTCAGCCGGCGCGGAATCCTTCGCTGCACAGCGCAGAGACAACCCCT
>USBO01000122.1 GCA_900552955.1 uncultured Alistipes sp. | reverse complement strand
CCCGCTCAGATAGGCGGCGCCTCGGCAAAACGCACACAAGTTTGCTTTTGCCCTCGCCTTGCACGACTTTGCGGGGACAAGCCCCGCTCAGATAGGCGGCGCCTCGGCAAAACGCACACAAGTTTGCTTTTGCCCTCGCCTTGCACGACTTTGCGGGGATAAGCCCCGCTCAGATAGGCGGCGCCTCGGCAAAATGCAAACAAGTTTGCTTTTGCTCTCGGCTTGCACGACTTTGCGGGGACAAGCCCCGCTCAGATAGGCGGCGCCTCGGCAAAATGCAAACAAGTTTGCTTTTGCTCTCGGCTTGCACTATCTTTGTACACGAAAAAATTTGCTATGCGTCGTAAAATCCTTATCGCTCTGCTCGTCATCGTCGTTCTGCTCGCAGGCGCCGGTCTCTACCTCCACAACGGTTTCTACGGAAATTGCGTACCGGAACAGCGGTCGCTCTACGTGCGGACAGGATCGGAATACAGGGCACTCGAAGACTCGCTGAAATCTGCGATCGTCCACCGCCCCTTCTTCCGTCTCTACGCCCGCCGCATCGACCTCGACCAATCGTTTAAGCCCGGGCATTACGTGCTGAAAGAGGGAATGAACGTCATCGAGGTGGCACGTATGCTGAAGCTGGGATTGCAGACGCCCGTGCGGGTGACCATCAACAATGTACGCACACCCGTGCAGTTGGCCGGCAAGCTGGCGCGTCAGATCGAGGCCGACTCAGCAGCGATCGTGAGCGTACTGACCGATCCTGCGGCGGCACGCGAAGCGGGATTCGACTCGGTGACGCTCTTCTCGATGTTCATCCCCGACACCTACGAATTCTACTGGACGGTCACGCCCGCGCAGTTCGTCGAGCGGATGCGGCGCGAGTACGACCGTTTCTGGACACCGGAGCGCGACGCGAAACTCCGGCGCAGCGGCCTGTCGCGGCTCGAAGCGATGACCCTCGCCTCGATCGTCTACGAGGAGACGCGCAAAAGCGATGAGATGCCCCGCATCGCAGGCGTCTACATCAACCGCCTGCGCAAAGGATGGCCCCTGCAAGCCGATCCCACCGTCAAATATGCGTTGCAGGATTTCGGGTTGCGGCGCATCCTGCACAAGCATCTGAAGTATCCGTCGCCCTACAACACCTATATTAATAAAGGATTGCCGCCGTCGCCGATCTGCATGCCCGGCCGCAACGCCATCGACGCCGTGCTCGATTTCGAGCGGCATGACTACATGTTCTTCTGCGCCCGACCCACATTCGACGGTTACCACAACTTCGCCCGCACGCTCGGCGAACACAACGCCAACGCCCGCGCCTACTCGGCCGAACTCAACCGGCGGAAGATCAGGTGAGGTCCGTCGCCGCTACGGAACCGACGAGCGGAGAACTGCAAAATGCAAGCAAGCTTGCTTTTGTTTGCGGCCTATTCGTATCTTTGGCTGCGCCGAAGATACGCCGCCTCGGCAAAACCAAATAAATTTGGTTCTGCTCTCGGCTTTTCGTATCTTTGCAAAACTATGATGCTGCGTATCTATCCTCAGAATCCCTCGGAACGGGAGATCCGCCGCGTCGTCGACGCCCTGGAGCGCGACGGCGTGGTCGTCTACCCCACCGACTCGGTCTACGCCCTGGGCTGCTCGCTCCGCTCGGCGCGCGGACTGGAGCGGCTCCGGCAGCTCTGCGGCAAGCAGACCGGCGAACTGAGCATCGTCTGCGACGGCATCTCGCGCGCGGCGGAGTACTGCCGCGTGGACAACGCGACGTTCCGAACGCTCAAACGCAACCTCCCGGGGGCGATCACGTTCGTGCTCGACGCCTCGTCGCGGATGCCCGACAAAGCGTTGCAGCGTCGCAAGACGATCGGCATACGGGTGCCCGACAACGCCATTGCACGGACGATCGTCGAACGGCTCGGCTGCCCGCTCGTCACCGCTTCGCTCAAAAGCGACGACGAGACGGAATACCTGACCGACCCCGAGCTCATCCACGAACGCTACGGCCGCGACGTGGCGCTGGTGGTGGACGGCGGCCCGGGCTCGCTCGTGCCCACCACGGTCGTCGACCTCACGCAGGAGGAGCCCGAAATCGTGCGGCGGGGCGCCGCGGAACTCAAATGACAGAACCAATGTTATGATCGACTGCACTATGAATCAGACGAATTTCTGGAACGACGCCGCCAAGTGCGGCGCCGTCATCGGCGGCATCTGGGCCGCCAGCTCGCTGCTGAGCGACGCCACGGGACTGGGCGTGTTCGGTCTCATCGGGTTTGCCATGTACCTCTGGCTGCTCATCCGTTACGCCCGCCGGCGGGCTGCGGCACTCTCCACGCCCGACGAGGAGTACGGTTACGGCAAGCGGCTGGGATTCATCGTGGCCATGACGCTCTTCGTGGGCATCATCAACGCCGCCTACACGATCCTGGCCAGCCGCATCCTCTTCACGGCCAAATACGCCGCCGCCTACGACCAGATGTTCGCGGTGCTCGCCAAGTCGGGATTCTACACGAACGAAATGATCGCGCAGGTGAGCCGCATGGTGCAGTCGCCCCTCATGATCACCCTCTCGACCATCCTCGGTCAACTGCTCCTCGGCCTGCTGTTCGGTCTGGTGCTCGCCGCCATCACACAGCCGCGCCAGCGGTTCGACGACCGGTCGACGAACGACACACAGGAGTAGGACGATGGAGAAACGATTGGACATCTCGGTCGTCGTACCGCTCTACAACGAGGAGGAGTCGCTCCCCGAACTGACCGAGTGGATCGACCGCGTGGCGCGCGAAAACGGCCTCGCCTACGAACTCATCCTGATCGACGCCGGCTCGACCGACCGCTCGTGGGAGACGATCGAGCGGCTCGAAGCGCACTACCCCGCCCTGCGCGCGATCGGATTCGCCCGCAACTACGGCAAATCGGCTGCGCTCTACTGCGGATTCGCCGCCGCCGAGGGCGACGCGGTCATCACGATGGACGCCGACCTGCAGGACTCGCCCGACGAGATTCCCGCCCTGCGCCGCATGATCGTCGACGAGGGCTACGACATGGTTTCGGGGTGGAAGCAAACGCGCCACGACCCGATCAGCAAACGCTGGCCCAGCAAATTCTTCAACTGGACGGCGCGCGTCGTCTCGGGCATCCGGCTCCACGACTTCAACTGCGGCCTGAAAGCCTACCGCCGCAAGGTCGTCAAGTCAATCGAGGTCTACGGCGAGATGCACCGCTACATTCCCATCCTGGCCAAGGAGGCGGGGTTCCGCCGCATCGGCGAGAAGGTCGTCTGCCACCGCGCACGCAAATACGGCTGCTCGAAGTTCGGCATGGAGCGGATGCTCAAGGGCTATCTCGACCTCATCACCGTCTCGTTCCTCTCGCGCTTCGGCCGCTCGCCGATGTACTTCTTCGGCGGGCTGGGAACGATCATGTTCCTGCTGGGCGGCTGCTCGACGATCTGGATCATCGCCGCCAAACTCTACAAGCAGGTTCACGACCTGCCGCTGCGTGCCGTCACCGAACAGCCGCTCTTCTACCTCTCGATGCTGCTGGTCGTCCTCGGCGTGCAGTTCTTCCTGGCAGGGTTCCTGGGCGAGCTGATCGACCGCAACGCCTCCGACCGTAACAAATACCTGATCGACAGAACAATCCGATAAATCACCGATTATGATCCAACGCATTCAAACCCTCTATCTGCTTCTGACCGCAGCGCTGGTCGCCTGCGCCGCATTCCTGCCGCTGGCCACCTTCGCCGGCGGCGGTGAAGAGTTCCGGCTCTACGCCTTCGGACTCCGTGCGGCCGACGGCACGACCGTGCAGCCGACCCTCTATCTGGGCATTCTGCTGGCCCTCGCGCTGGCGCTGCCGCTCGTGACGATCTTTCTGTTCAAACGGCGGATGCTGCAACTGCGCCTCGGCGTGGTGGAGATGATCCTGCTGCTGGGCGCGCAGGTCATGGCGGGCATCTACTACTTTCTGAGCTACCGCGTCTTCTCGGCCTTCGAATTCCACCTCCAGAGCGTTCGAATTCCGATCATCCTGCCCCTCGTCGCCATGATTTTCACCTATCTGGCCGTGCGCGCCGTCTTTCGGGACGAGCTGACGGTCCGATCGATGGACAGAATCCGATAACAGCCTCCTTCCCCTTGCCGCCGGCTCGTCGTCACGACGGGCCGGTGCTTTTTTGTGCGTATCATTCCGTCCGAAAGAACGATTCGTTCGCCGTTTCGCACGATCTGTTACATTTTTTCACTTTTCGTGTTGAAAATACATCGTTTTTTAATTGGTTATTCCGGCAAAACAACATAACTTTGGTTGAAAATCCGCTTACAGGAAGGAACTTTAACGACGCAATGCAATATTCACACTAATTTCTATTCAGCTATGACGCAATTAAAATTCGGAAGGACATTGTTTTACACGATGCTGACGCTCGCCGCGACGGCGTTCACGGCATGCGTGGACGACGATGTCGACGAGCAGGGCCCCATGCTCGAACTGTCGGAAGAGACCGTCGCCTTCAGCGGCACGGCCACCGAAGACGCCACCGTGACGGTGAAGAGCAACCGCCAGTGGACGGTGGCCTACGAAGACGAAGAGACCCAGAAAGAGTGGATGTACTTCAAAGTCTCGGGCGACGAGGTCTCCCCGGGCATCTACAACGGCGACGGAACGGTCAAGATCACCGTCGGTGAATCGGCGCAGCCGCACAGCGGCCGCCTGGTCTTCACGCTGAGCAACAGCTACGGCGTGCGCTTCACCAAGTACCTGACCGTCACGCAGGGCAACTACGTGCCGCCCACGGTGGGCGCCGTCGGCAAGCTGGTGGCCTACATTCTGGGCGACAGCCGTCTGAGCGGTGCCGTCGGCTCGAACAACGCCATGCCGCTCCAGTACAGCGAAGCGACGATCGAAGCGGTGATTCTGGCCAACGACGCGGCGGGCAACAACAACCGCAAACTCTACGTGGGCGACAACAACGGTCTGGCAAGGTCGGCCATCGTGCTCTACGGCGCGGATTACGCCATGGCGAACGATCCCGTGGCGAAGTACCCCGTCGGCTCGAAGGTCACGCTCGATCTCCGGAATGCGAACTACTACGCCTTCAACAACGTACGGCAGCTGACCGACGTCGCGGTCACCGTCGGCGAGGAGAAGGTCGATCTGGTCGTTCCGTCGCTCTCGGTCGACAAGTTCAACACGGGCGACTATCAGGCACAGTACGTCCGGCTCAACAACATGAAGCCCCAGACGGAGTGGATCGGCAAGAGCTGGACGGCCGAAAGCGCCGCACAGTCTGTGCTCATCAACGACGAAGCGGGCAATGCGCTGACCGTCTACATGAATCAGGGCAAATATGCCACGGGCTTCGCCGGCATGTTCGTCGCCGACAAGACCGGTACGATCTACGGCGTGGCCGAGACCTACCGCGAGAACCCGCAGCTGATTCCCACCCGTAAGGCCGACATCGAGGCCCTGAGCAGCAGCGAGGGGGGGGGTACCGAGCCTGACCCGACGCCCGGCGACGCCATCTACTACGAATCGTTCGGCACGGTCGACGTGGCGGACAAACCGCTGGTCGCCAACTACACGGGCTGGGCTAAAACCGGCTCCGGCGCCGCCGAGGTCACCT
>USBO01000121.1 GCA_900552955.1 uncultured Alistipes sp. | reverse complement strand
CCACGCCGAGTACAGGAGCGAGGGCGAGAATCACCGCACGGTGGTCTCGCTGCGCGAGGAGCGCCGCCCCAACATCGTGCTGGTGACGCTCGAGAGCATGAGCGCATCGTTCATGGCCCGCTACGGATGTCCCGACGGGCTGACGCCCCGACTGGATTCGCTCTGCGCCGAGGCGCTGGTCTTCGACCGGATTTTCGCCACGGGCAACCGCACGGTGCGCGGGCTGGAGGCCGTCACGCTGTCGCTGCCGCCCTGCCCCGGGCAGAGCATCATCAAACGCCCCCGCAACGCCGGCATGCACTCCACGGGCGCCATGCTGCGCGGCAAGGGCTACGACGTGCTCTACTTCTACGGCGGCAACAGCTATTTCGACAACATGGAGACCTTTTTCGGCGGCAACGGCTACGAGATCGTCGACCAGAGGCAGTACACGCCCGACGAGATCACCTTCCAGAACATCTGGGGCGTCTCGGACGAAGACTCCTACGCCAAAGCGATCCGCACGCTCGGCCAGCGCGCCCGCAGCGGCCGCCCCTTCTTCGCCCACATCATGAGCGTGAGCAACCACCGCCCCTACACCTATCCCGCCGGACGAATCCCGATCCCCAACGATGCCAAGTCGCGTGCGGGAGGAGTGATGTACAGCGATTACGCGCTGGGCGGGTTCCTCGACGCAGCGCGCCGCCAGCCGTGGTTCGGCGACACGGTCTTCGTCATCACGGCCGACCATTGCGCATCGAGCGCCGGCAAGACGGAAATCCCGCTCGAAAAATACCGCATTCCGGCGATGATCTACGCCCCCGCCCTCGTCGAGGCAGGTTGTGTAGAGAAGATCGCCTCGCAGATCGACCTGATGCCGACGCTCTTCGCGCTGCTCGGCATGGAGTACGAGTCGTGGTTCTACGGACGCGACATTCTCGCCGACGACTTCCGCGAACGGGCCTTCGTGGCCACCTACCAGGATCTGGGCTACCTCGAGGGTGACCGTTTTACGATCCTCTCGCCCGTCGGCCGCGCGGAGCAGTACCGCCTGCGCCCGACCGCCGACGATCCCTATGCGCTGGAACGCACCGAGGAGCTCGACAGCGCCCTCCTCGACCGCGCCGTTGCATTCTACCAGACCTCTACGCAATGGAACAAACGCTGACAGACCGGGCAGGAGCCCTCCTTACGGAACGGACGCGCCCGTGCTCACGCCGAGTCGGCCGGCTCCTGACCGGAATCGGCCGACTCGGCCCGCACCGCAGCAATGCGGGGGGGGGCACGCAGCGCGGCGAATCGTCGCAGGGATTCATCCACACCCGCCGTTTACGCCGATCTCCGCACGCGGACGGAGATTCTTTCGAAATTTTCCTCCCCTATATTTGGTAGTTCCGTATTTTTGACTTACTTTTGCTCCGCAATCAGCCGAAATCGGCGACACGCATTCACAGGATTGGAGAGGTGGGTGAGTGGCTGAAACCACCGGTTTGCTAAACCGACGTGCTGGGCAACCGGCACCACGAGTTCGAATCTCGTCCTCTCCGCGCCGAAACGAAAATCCCGCCGCACAGCCGGCGGGATTTTCGTCTTCACAGACCCGCCGAAGTCTTTCCATCGCTTCCTCCCCGGACACCGTGCGCCGCACGGCCGGCGTCTCCCCTCCCGCAGGTACGCGTGTCAGAGCGGATCTGCGTTCGGGAAACATCCGTAAAACGTTTTAAAACCGATCTTTTCGCCCGAAACGGCGTGGGAAACCCACGAATTTTATCGTAAAATCGGTCGTTGCATTTGCGATTTTTCAAAACAATTTGTTATTTTTGCACTATCAACTAAAACGTTTTAGATGAAACCGATCAACAAAACCGCATGCAGTCTGGCACTGCTCGCTCCGCTCGCCGTGGCGCAAAGCGCCAACGCCAAGCAACGGCCGAACATCATTTTCTTCCTTGTAGACGATTTCGGCTGGACGGAGACCTCGCTCCCCTTCGGCGAAGAGACCTACCCCAACAACCTCCGCTTCCACACGCCCAACATGGAACGGCTGGCACGCACGGGTGTCATGATGACCAACGCCTATGCCTGTTCCGTGTCGACTCCCACGCGAGCCAGCATGATGACGGGAATGAACGCCGCGCACATGGGGATCACCTCCTACTGCTCGCTCTATAAGGACACCTGCCCCGACGCGATCGGCGGCCGCCCGGGGACGACGAATCCCAATGAGGACGATATTTTCGCCCACTCCGAATGGAACTACAACGCGCTGTGTCCCGTGGCGTTCCGCAACGAGGCCGACAGCCTCGTCTACGGGCTGAACCGCACGCTTTACGCCACGCCGATGGTGGAGCTGCTGCGCAACGCGGGCTATCACACCATCCACGTCGGCAAGGCGCACTGGGCACCGACGGGAACGCCCGGGTCGAACCCCTACAACATGGGCTTCACGGTCAACATCTCCGGTTCGGGCAACGGACACCCCCAGAGCTATCTGCCCGAGGAGCACTTCGGCAACCTGCCCAAACAGGGCACCTATGCCTCGGTGCAGAACATGTCGCAGTACTACGGTTCGGGGATTCACCTGACCGAGGCGCTGACGCTCGAGGCGCTCAAGACGCTGGAGGATCCCATCCGTTCTACCTCTACTTCGCCCACTACTCGAACCACACGCCCATCCAGCGCGACGAGCGTTTCATCCAGCGCTATCTCGACGCGGGTATGGACGAGCAGCAGGCCCGCTACGCCTCGATGGTCGAAAGCATAGACAAGAGCCTGGGCGACGTGCTCGACTATCTCGAGAAGAAAGGCATCGCCGACGAGACGATCATCCTCTTCATGTCGGACAACGGCGGCCACTGCCTGGGACAGGACAAGGGCGGGCAGCCGCACACGCAGAACCTGCCGCTGCGCGAGGGCAAGGCCTCGGTCTACGAGGGAGGCATCCGCGTGCCGCTGATGTTCCGCTGGCCGGGTAAGGTGGCGGAAGGGACGCGCATCAACACCCCTGTCATCAATGAAGACATCTTCCCCACGATTCTGGAGATGGCCGGAGTGAAAACCTATGAAACGGTGCAGGAGATCGACGGCAAGAGCCTGGTGAAGCTCATCACGGCGGGTTCGAAGATGGCGGAAAAGGCGCAGCGACGCGGCGAGATCACCTCGCAGCGCGAGGCCAACGCGTTCGTCGTGCCGACCGCCGTGTCGGGCATCGACCCCGAGCGCGAACTGATCTTCCACTATCCGCATCAGTATCGCGTAGAGGATCAGGACGACATCGACTTCATGAGTGCGATCCGCAAGGGCGACTGGAAACTCGTCTACCGCATGCACACCGCCGAGCTGGAGCTTTACAATCTGCGCGACGACATCGGCGAACGCAACAATCTCGCGGCGAAACATCCCGAGCGGGTCAAGGAGATGGCCAAAGCGCTGGGCGACCAACTGCGCAACTGGAACGCCTCGATGCCGACGGTGCGTGCGACGGGCAGGAAAGTGCCGATGCCGGACGAACTGTAAGGCACCGCAACCGAACGACATCGGGCCTGCTCGCAAGGAGCAGGCCCGATGTTATTTCAAGGGCTATCCCCGCCCGAACGCCCCTCACCGAATCCCTTCGCGCCGGCAGATGAACCGTACGGCAACGGGATAGCCCGCTGTGAGCATAGTGCCGTGGTCGTAACCGTCGAACTCGCAGAGCGTAACGTCCTTGTGCCCCACGACCCGCAGCATCCGCCAGAAATAGGCCGTCTCCTCGTAGCGGCCGTTCATCTCCAGTTCGCGGTCGCCCGAGAGGATCAGCACCGGCGCGCAGTCGGGCCGCACATAGAAGAGCGGCGCGGTGTCATCGACCAAAGGCTGCAAGGCGGTCATCCCCAGCGCTTCGCGCGTGGCGAAGTGAGTGATGGCATGGCCGCTGAAGGGGATGATGCCCGCCAGCGCGTCGGCATCCTTGCCGTAGCGCGCCAGCCGCGAACGGTCGAGGCCCACCATATTGACCAGATAGCCGCCAGCAGAGTGACCCGCGATGTAGATCTTCGAGGGGCTGCCGCCGTAGTCGGCGATATGGTCGAAGACCCACGCCACGGCCGCCGCGGCATCGTCCACGATGTCGAGCGTGGCGACGTGCGGGATCAGCCGGTACCCTACGCCCACGACCACGAACCCCTTCTGCATCAGCTCCTGCGGCATGTCGCGCCGCCCGCCCGTGAGGCCGCCGCCGTGGAACCACACCACCACCGGCGCATCCTTCGCCTCGGGGAGCCAGGCCACATCGAGCCGGCACATCCGCTGCGCATAGGCGTCGGGCGCATCCGCACGGTAGAGAATATCGCGGTCGAACCGGTAGCCGGACGCTTGCGACGCCCCGACGACCAGCAGGCTGCAAAGGAGGAGGAAATAGCGTTTCATAGGTTCGGATTTTTCGGATTCGACGTTAAATATAGCGAAATTTCCCCAAACGACAAAGGAGACGCGCCTTATGGGCAACGCCTCCTTACATTCCCGACGGCCGGCAGGGTCAATACCGCTCCTGCTCGTTGGGGAAATCCTGCGACTTGACGTCGGCGACGTAACGCTCCACGGCATCGGTCATCAACGTATGCAGATCGGCATAGCGGCGCAGGAAACGCGGCGAAAAGCCCTTGTTGATCCCCAGCATGTCGTGGATGACGAGCACCTGACCGTCGGTCCCGCCGCCGGCACCGATGCCGATCGTGGGGATCGCCAGTTCCTGCGACACGCGGCCGGCCAGCGCTGCGGGAATCTTCTCGAGCACCACGGCGAAGCAGCCGGCCTCCTCGAGCAGATGCGCGTCGCGCACCAGCTTCTCGGCCTCGGCCTCCTCCCTGGCGCGGACGGTGTAGGTGCCGAACTTGTGGATCGACTGCGGCGTGAGCCCCAGATGGCCCATGATCGGAATGCCGGCCGTGAGGATGCGCTCGACCGACTCGAGAATCTCCTCGCCGCCCTCGAGCTTCACGGCGTCGGCCTCGGTCTCCTTCATAATGCGGATGGCCGATTCGAGCGCGATCTTCGAATTGCCCTGATAGGTTCCGAAGGGCAGGTCGACCACCACCAGCGCACGTTCGACGGCACGCACCACCGAGCGGGCATGGTAGATCATCGCATCGAGCGTGATGGGCACCGTCGTTTCGTAGCCCGCCATGACGTTGGCGGCCGAGTCGCCCACCAGAATGACGTCGATACCTGCGGCATCGACGATCCTGGCCATCGAATAGTCGTATGACGTGAGCATGGCGATCCGCTCGCCGCGATCTTTCATCTCCTTGAGCCGGAGGGTCGTGACCGCCCGGACTTTGCTTTCAACAGACATATCTCCTCTTCCGTTTAGGTTAACTTCGCATGCGCCGGACGGAACGGATCGCCCGCACCGGCCAACTCTGCGGCGGCAAAGTTACGCTTTTGAATGAAACAGGCAAAAGAATTCCCACAAAACGACGCCGCCCGAAACCGCGACGTTGAGCGAATGCTTGGTTCCCAGTTGCGGAATCTCCACCGCGCCGTCGCAGCGGTCGACCGCCTCCTGCGACACGCCATCGACCTCGTTGCCGAAGACGAGCGCATACTTCACGCCCGGCTGTGTGCGGAATTCGTCGAGCATCACGGCCCCTTCGACCTG
>USBO01000120.1 GCA_900552955.1 uncultured Alistipes sp. | reverse complement strand
CAGCCTTCGGTGGAGATCAACGTCTGCCAGGGCGAGCGTCCGCTGGCCCGCGACAACAAGTCGATCGGCCGCTTCCATCTCGACGGCATCCCCGCCGCACCGCGCGGCGTGCCGCAGATCGAGGTGACGTTCGACATCGACGCCAACGGCATTCTCAACGTCTCGGCCAAGGACAAGGGCACGGGCAAGGAGCAGAAGATCCGCATCGAGGCGTCGAGCGGTCTGACCGAGGCCGAGATCCAGCGCATGCGCGACGAGGCCAAGGCCAATGAGGCGAAGGACAAGGAGGAGAAGGAGCGCATCGACAAGATCAACGCCGCCGACTCGAACATCTTCGCCACCGAGAAACAGCTCAAGGAGTACGGCGACAAACTGCCCGCCGACAAGAAGTCGGCCATCGAGGCGGCGCTCGGCAAGCTCAGGGAGGCGCACAAGAACGCCGACGTGGCAGCCATCGACACCGCCATCACGGAGCTCAACGCCGCATGGCAGGCCGCTTCGCAGGACATCTACGCCCAGCAGCAACAGCAGCAGGGCGGTGCGGGTGCCGGAGCCGGCGCTGCCGGCGCCGACGCGGGTGCTTCGAACGGCGGCGACTCCTCGCAGCCCGAGGATGTCGAGTTCGAGGAGGTCAAGTAATTGACCGCCGACAGACGACGGGAGGGTTCGGACGCAATCGTCCGAACCCTCTCGTCGTTTCACGGGGCCGCGGCCGGCGTTCGTCGTGATACGACGCGCCGTGCGGTTGGAGAGGACCGGTGCGGCGGTCGTCCGTTAACGATTCGCTGTCAACCGTTAATTGGCTCGGACTGTTGTTTTTTCGGAAAAAAATGCCTAATTTTGCGAACTATCGGCGCGCTATGGTGCGGCATGATGCCGCCAATGCGGGATAATCACCGGAGAAACAACAAGATAATAACAATAATTCAAACTCAAATGCAAAGCAAAGGTGCTATCAAATTACTGGCGATTCTACTTGCGATTGCCTGTATCTACCAGCTCTCGTTCTCGTTCAAGGCGCGGAGCGTGGAGAAGAAAGCGGCGGCGTATGCGGCTGCTTACGACGGCGAGGAACGCTCCGCACGGGAGCAGTACTACCTCGATTCGGTGCAGAATCAGCCGGTCTATAATCTGGGCTTCCGCAAGTTCACCTTCAAGGAGATCAAGGAGAAGGAGCTGAACCTCGGTCTGGATCTGAAGGGCGGCATGAACGTCATGCTCGAAATTCAGGTGGAGGATGTCGTCAAGTCGCTGGCCGGCGACAGCCGGAACGATCCCGCCTTCATCGAGGCGATGGCGCAGGCCAAAGAGGGGCTCCGCACGGGCAAGGACTTCATCGGCGAGTTTGTCCGCAGCTACCGCACCTCGACCAACGGCGCGCCGCTGGCTGCGATCTTCGTCAGCCCCGACCGCAAGGACATCACGCCCAACAGCACCGATGCCGAGGTCGAGAAGATCCTGCGCAAAGAGACCGACGATGCCATCGACGCGTCGTTCAACATCCTGCGCAGCCGCATCGACCACTTCGGCGTCACGCAGCCCAATATCCAGCGTCTGCCCAACTCGAACCGCATTCTGGTCGAGCTGCCGGGCGTGAAGGAGCCGGAGCGCGTGCGCAAGCTGCTTCAGGGGTCGGCTTCGCTCGAATTCTGGACGACCTACAACGCCGGCGAGATCGTGCCGACGCTGATGCGTGCCGATCAGGCGGTCAGACAGTATCTGGCCGACATGAAGGCTGCTGCCGAGCCTGCGACCGAGGTTGTCGTGGCCGAGGAAGCTGCCGCGCCGGCTGCTGAGGGCGGTCTGATCGCCGAGGTGGCCACCGCCGAGGAGCAGATGCCTGCGGCCGAGGTCTCGGATTCCTATTATAACCGCGAGCAGAATCCGCTGCTGGCGCTGCTCAACCCGCAGTTCGCGGGCGGTGCGGCCGTGGGAGCCGTCATGGCTGCCGACACGGCTGCGGTGAACGACTATCTGGCGCTGCCCGCCGTGAAGGAGATGCTTCCGGCCGACCTGCGCTTCAAGTGGGCGATCAAGGGCGAGGCGCAGCAGCCTCTCGACGGTCGCTTCTATCTCTATGCCATCAAGGTCGAGCGTCCCGACGGCCGCGCTCCGCTGGACGGTTCGGTCATCACCGACGCCCGCGAAGCCTATGCGCAGCGCGGTGCCGAGGCCGAGGTCTCGATGACGATGAACTCCAACGGCATCTCGGAGTGGGCGCGTCTGACGGCCGACAACGTGGGCCGCTGCGTGGCCATCGTGCTCGACGGCTACGTCTATTCGGCGCCGGTCGTGCGCCAGAAGATCGACGGCGGAAGTTCGTCGATCTCGGGCAACTTCACCATTCAGGAGGCCAAGGACCTGGCCAATGTGCTCAAATCGGGTAAGGTTCCCGCGCCGGCCCACATCATTCAGGATACGGTGGTCGGCCCCTCGCTGGGTCAGGAGTCGATCGACGCCGGTCTGATCTCGTTCGTCATCGCCTTCCTTCTGGTGCTGCTCTACATGGGTGCCTTCTACAAGACGGCGGGCTGGGTGGCCGACCTGGCGCTGCTGTTCAATGTCTTCCTGCTTATGGGTGTGCTGGTGTCGTTCGGCGCCGTGCTGACGCTGCCCGGTATCGCGGGTATCGTCCTGACGATGGGTATGGCCGTCGACTCCAACGTGATTATCTACGAACGCATCAAGGAGGAACTGCGCGCCGGCAAGGGCCTGTCGCTGGCGATCAGGGACGGTTTCTCGAACGCCTATTCCGCCATCATCGACGGTCAGCTGACCACCGTCATCACCGGTATCGTGCTCTTCGTCTTCGGCAACGGCCCCGTGCAGGGCTTCGCCACGACGCTCATCATCGGTATCCTCACCTCGCTCTTCAGCTCGATCTTCATCACGCGTCTGCTCATCGAGGCCGTCGTCGGTAAGTTCGGCAGCATCTCCTTCTCGCGCAAGTGGTCGGAGAACTGGCTCAACAACATCCGTTTCGATTTCATCGGCAAGCGTAAGATCTCCTATGCGATTTCGGGCACGGTGATCGTCCTGTCGTTCCTGTCGTTCGCCGTTTTCGGTCTGAACCGCGGCGTAGAGTTCACGGGCGGCCGTTCGTATGTGGTGCTCTTCGACCAGCCGATCTCGGTCGAGCAGGTGCGTACCTCGATCGGCGAACAGTTCGCGCAGATCGAGAACGCCGACAACGCCAACGTCAGCCTCGAAGTCAAACAGTACGGCGGCGACGGCGACCAGGTGCGCATCGTGACGCAGTACAAATACGACGACGCTTCGGACGAGGCTACGGACGAGATCAACCGGCTGCTCTACGACGCGGTGAAGGGCTACTACAAGGACGATGTCTCTTTCGCCGATTTCCGCAACACGCAGCTCAGCCCCTTCGGTATCGTTTCGGCCGACAAGATCGGCCCGTCGATCGCCAAGGACATGACCTACAATGCAATCTATGCGGTCTTCTTCTCGCTGATCGCCATCGGACTCTACATCACCCTGCGCTTCAAGAAGTGGCAGTGGGCGACGGGTGCCACGCTGTCGCTGGCGCACGACGCGCTGATCGTCATCGGTCTCTTCTCGATGCTCTACGCGGTGATGCCGTTCAATCTGGAGATCAACCAGGCTTTCATCGCGGCGATCCTGACCGTGATCGGCTACTCGATCAACAACACGGTGGTGATCTTCGACCGCATCCGCGAGTTCATTGCGCTCTATCCGAAACGGAGCCTGCGCGACAATATCAACAACGCCGTCAGCTCGACGATGGCGCGTACGTTCAACTCGTCGGGCACGACGATCGTGACGCTGCTGGCGATCTTCCTCTTCGGCGGCGAGACGATCCGCGGTTTCATCTTCGCGCTGCTGTGCGGCGTGGTGATCGGTACCTATTCGTCGTGGTTTATCGCCACGCCGCTCTCCTACGACCTGATGCCCGCCTCCGTCAGGGGCAAAGGCAAGGAGTAGGCTGCCGAGCCTCCCGCGGGGAGGAATTTGCCTCGAAACGGACTGCACGGGTTGTTGCAGTCCGTTTTTTATTCATACTATGGTTTTGTCGAAGGCACTCCCGCTCGGAAAAAGCAAGCAGGCTTGCTTCTGCGCCCGACTTTTCGTATCATTGACTTCGTCTTAGATACTTCGCCTCAACAAAATCGCAAACAAGTTTGTTTTTGTTTTCGGCTTATTCGTATCTTTGGCTTTGCCTTAGATACTCCCGATCGGCAAAGTGCAAGCGAGCTTGCTTTTGCCCTCGCTTATTCGTATCTTTGCCAAACGACTGGGGCGCAGAGCGCGCCGACGCACCGAGCGTCGCCCGCCCTCCGACCCGGCATCGCAATTGCAAACACGCGGACTATGAAAGGATTTTCAGATCTCTCACGGATCTACCGGCGTCTGGTGCGCAAACACAGGCTGACGCTTCAGAACGAGGTGGACAACACCGAGGAGTGGCACATGCACATCTCGGTCGTGCGCATCTTCGCGGCGCTCACGGCCTTCGTCCTGCTGCTCTTCATCCTGATCCTCTCGCTGGTGGCCTACACCCCTGTGCTGGAGTTCCTGCCCGGGTACGAAGCCAACCGCTCGCGCGAGATGCTGCTGCATAACATCATGCGGCTCGATTCGATCGAGCGACAGATGAACCGCATGCACACCTACAGCGACAATATCGCCCTCATCATGGAGGGCAAGACCCCCGTGGTGCGCAACGTCGGCGGGCAGGACAGCGTCAAGGCCGACAAGACGCTGGTGATGCCGTCGCGCGAAGATTCGCTCCTGCGCCTCCAGATGGAGGGCGACGGCCCCTACGGGCTGGGTAAATCGCCGTCGCGCAAGACGCTGCGCGAAGCGATGGCCATGACGGCGCCCGTCGAAGGCATCATCACCGAGAAATTCGACACCAAACTGGGCCAGTACGGCATCCGCATCGCCGCATCGCCCGGCTCGCAGGTCTCAGCCGTCGACAACGGCACGGTGGTGCTGAGCCTGTGGAGCCCCGAGGAGGGCTATGTCGTGCAGGTGCAACATGCGGACAACGTGCTCTCGATCTACAAAAACCTCGCGCAGTCGATGGTCACGACAGGACAGCGGCTCCGCAGCGGCGAAGTGCTGGGCTACAGCAGCGACCCGCAGGCCGAAGGCAACGACGCCAAGCTCTTCGGCTTCGAGCTGTGGAACGATGGCAAGCCCGTCGATCCCGAAGGTTATATCGTATTCTGATCCAATGGAAATCCACGACCCAACGCCCCCTCCCATGAAACAACGCATCGCTCTGCTCGGCTCGACCGGTTCGATCGGCATCCAGACGCTCGACATCGTCCGCGAACATCCCGACCTGTTCGAGATCACCACCCTGACTGCCCACCGCAACTGGGAGACGCTGGCCCGTCAGGCCGAGGAGTTCGCGCCCGACTCGGTGGTCATCGCCGACGACACGCACTACGACGCGCTGCGCCGCGCGCTGGTCGACCGCCCCGTGAAGGTCTACGCAGGCGCCGACGCCATCCGGCAGGTGGTGCAGGCCGCAACGGTCGACACGGTGGTCAACGCGCTGGTGGGCTATGCGGGGCTGCTGCCCACGGTGGCCGCCATCGAGGCGGGCAAGCGGGTGGCGCTGGCCAACAAGGAGACGCTCGTCGTGGGCGGCGACTACGTGATGCGGCTGGCCGCCGAGCGGCGGGTGCCGATCCTGCCGATCGACTCCG